>DBGAZC010000197.1:0-14391 GCA_048472015.1 Collinsella sp.
TGCCATATTGCGTTCCTTTCACATATGAACCAATGGAGAGCATCGCGTCCGGGCATACGCGCTGCGTTCTGTATGGCAGAAACATTAACATTCAAACAAAAAAGAACAGCGCAAAACGTAATTTCAAGCTATGAACGGTCACTTTTCGCCCGTGAACGGTTTTTAAACCAATCTGAACAATATCGAACACAATTAGCGGAAACCCAAACAGGCCCGTGCCCTAGCGCCAATCGCGCACCGTATCGCCCTCGACGAGTACGCCCGGAAACAGCATGTGCTCCACACCGGGTTCAACGCCCTCGGCACCGGCGATCTTATCGACTGCCCACATGCCGACACGCTTGTTGTCAAAGCGCACCGTGGTCAGGCGACGGTCGGGCACGATATCGCCCAGGCTGTCATCAACACCCACCACACTCACGTCCTCGGGCACGCGCTTTCCGCGCGACTCGAGCCCGCGAATGCAGCCGTAGGCCATGGCATCGTTGGAGGCATAAATGGCCGTGCAGGTCGGATCATCCGCAAGCACCTGGCCGGCGGCATATCCACTCTGCGCCGTCCAGTCGCCACGGACGAGCTGCGGTGGCTCAATGCCATGCGCACGCAATGTCTCACGCCAGCCTTCCTCGCGCCGCATGCCCGAAAGCGAGCGCTCGGGGCACGAGATAAAGTGCACGGTCTTGTGCCCCTGTTCCAGCAAGTACTCGACCACCTGGCGCGAGCAATCGAACTGGTCGTTATCGACCGTCGAGCACAGCGGGTGCTCCAACATCGTAACGAGCACCGTCTGCATGCCGGGCAGCGGCTCGAAGGTGCCAAAGTCCGCCGGCATGCGGTTCATAATCACGACCATACCGTCCACCGGCAGTGCGCTCATACGCGACGATGCGCTCTCGAGGGTATAGGGGTGTCCATCTACTTTAGTGAGGGTGATGGCATAGCCGTGTTTGTCGGCCGCGGCGGCAAAGCCCTCCATACGGTCGAGGTTGCCGGTGCCGGTAATGTTGAACATGGCGACGCCGACGGTCTTAAACTTACCGCGGCGCAGCGATCGACCGGCAAAATTGGGGCGATACCCCAGCTCGCGCATGGCGGCACGCACGCGCTCCTTGGTCTCGGGGCGCACGCTGGGCGAATCGTGCACCGTACGCGAGACTGTCTGCTCCGAGACGCCCGCGAGACGCGCCACATCCTTAACGGAAACCGATTTTTTAACAGCGGCCATAGGTCGATCTTTCTATGTCGACGATGCCATTGGTGGCACCCTACGCAGTCATTTTTAACGCCTTCAAGTATATCCAACGCCTCCCCCACCATACGCTCACCACCCAAAACCTACCGTTCACCGACATTTTTGCTTCCCCAAACGGCTTTTGGCGCCCAAATGTTAACGTTGCCATTGCGCAAACACAGAGCCACCGGGCGGCTCAAACGTTTACGCATAAGGAATCGACGGTTCGCAGGCACAGGAACCACCGGTTCGCGTCTTTTTTTGTGTCGCAAAATGGCAACGTCAACATTTTGGCAACCGAACGCCAAAAGCTACCATCGTTGCTAACCCACCGACTCTTAGGAGCATTGCATGGAGCAACTTATCGCCACCATCGAAAAAGGCCAGCCCTTTTTCAACGCGATCGCCCGCAACAAGTACCTCAAGGCGATCCGCGACGGCTTTATCTCCGTCATCCCCATCATCATCTTCTCGTCCATCTTCTGCCTGGTAGCCTCGGTCCCCAACATCTGGGGTTTCTACTGGCCCGATGACATCAACAACGCCCTGTGGAAGTGCTACAACTACTCCATGGGCATCCTGGCCATCGCCTGCGCCGCCACCACGGCCAAGCACTTCGCCGACGCTCAGAACCGCGATCTGCCCAAGAACAACCAGATCAACTTCATCTCGTGCATGTGCGCGGCCATCATCGGCTTCTTGCTCCTTTCGAGCGACACCATCGCCACGGACGCCGCCAGCGGCTTCAACACCACCTACCTTGGTTCCAAAGGCCTGCTGACCGCCTTCATCGCTGCGTTTGTGACCGGCATCATCTACAAGTTCTTCATTAAGCGCAACATCACCGTCAAGATGCCCGAGCAGGTTCCGCCCAAGATCTCGCAGACCTTTAAGGACATCATCCCCTTCTCCGTCTGCATCACCGTCTTTTGGGTCTTTGACATAGCCTTCCGCACTGCTTTTGGCTTCTGCTTTGCCCAGAGCGTCATCCAGGTGTTCCAGCCCCTTTTCACCGCTGCCGACGGCTACATCGGCCTCGCTGTGATCTACGGCGCCATGAGCCTCTTCTGGTTCGTGGGCGTCCACGGCCCCTCGATCGTCGAGCCCGCCATCGCCGCCGCCCTCGTTGCCAACATGACCGACAACCTGGCTGCGTTCCAGGCCGGCCAGCACGCTTCCGCTGTCCTGACCCAGGGTGCCCAGTACTTCGTCGTCTGCATGGGCGGCACCGGCGCCACGCTCGTCCTGGTCTTTATGTTCTGCTTCCTGGCCAAATCTCAGGAGATGCGCGCCGTCGGTAAGGCCGCCATCGTCCCCGTCTGCTTTGCCGTCAACGAACCGCTGCTGTTCGCTGCACCCATCGTGCTCAACCCCGTCTTCTTTGTCCCGTTTGTCTTTGCCCCGATCGCCAACATCTGGATCCTCAAGATCTTTATCGACTTCTTGGGCATGAACGGCTTTATGTACACCCTGCCTTGGACCGTCCCCGGCCCCATCGGCACCATCATGGGCCTGGGCTTCCAGCCGCTCGCCTTTGTGATGCTCGCCCTTATCCTGGTCGTCGATTTCGTTCTGTACTACCCGTTCTTCCGCGCCTATGACGCCCAGAAGTGCGCCGAGGAGGCCGAGATCTCCCAGGAGGAGCTCGCCGCGAAGAACGCCGAGAAGGCTGCCAAGCTCAACGATGCCTTCCAGGGCAAGGCTGACGCCAAGAGCGTTGCCGCCGGCGCTGCTGCCGAGGCCGTGAAGGCCGATGCCCCCGCCGCTTCTGCAGCACCCGCTGCCGAGGCAACGACCGCCAGCAACCTCAACGGCAAGCGCGTGCTCGTGCTCTGCCAGGGCGGCGGAACCTCGGGCCTGCTCGCCAACGCACTGGCCAAGGCCGCCAAAGAGCGCGGCATCAATCTTGAGACCGCTGCCGAGGCCTATGGCAACCACGTTGACATGCTCCCCGACTTTGACCTGGTCGTCCTGGCCCCGCAGGCTGCCAGCTACCTGGCCGACCTGCAGAAGGACTGCGAGCGCGTGGGCAACAAGTGCGTCGCTTGCCGCGGTAAACAGTACATCGAGCTCTCCCAGAACGGCGATAAGTCTCTCGCCTTCGTAAGCGAGCAACTCTCGAAGTAAGTAACGCTCAGGGCCAGCCGACCATCCAAGACCGGCTGGCCCTTCGATTTAGACGATTGGATCATCATGTCCGTTAACCCTGCTAGCGTCACTAACCCGCCTGCGCAGTTTCCCGAGGACTTTGTCTTTGGCGGCGCCACTGCTGCCTACCAAGTAGAGGGCGAGACCCGCACTCACGGTAAGGGCAAGGTTGCCTGGGACGACTTCCTGGAGGCCCAGGGGCGCTTCTCCCCCGATCCCGCTTCGGACTTCTACAACCAGTACCCCGTCGATCTGGAGCTGTGCGAGGAGTTTGGCATCAACGGCATTCGCCTCTCCATCGCCTGGAGCCGCATCTTCCCCAACGGCACCGGCGAAATCAACCCCGAGGGCGTGCAGTTCTATCACGATCTCTTCGCCGAGTGCCACAAGCACCACGTTGAGCCGTTTGTCACGCTGCATCACTTCGATACGCCGCTTCCCCTCTTTGAGAAGGGCGACTTCCTCAACCGCGAGACCATCGATGCCTTTGTGGACTTTGCCACCTTCTGCTTTAAGGAGTACGCCGACCAGGTGACCTACTGGTTCACCTTTAACGAGATCTGGGCCGACGCCTCCAACACCTACATCGAGGGCACCTTCCCCGGTGGCGTCAAGGCGCATCTGGCCGAGGCCTTCCAGTGCGAGCACAACATGATGCTCGCCCACGCCAAGGCCGTGCTGGCCTTCCACAACGGCGGCTTTAAGGGCAAAATCGGCGTCATCCAGTCGCTGGAGTTTAAGTACCCGCTCAACGAGAACGACCCCGCCGACATCAAAGCCGCCAACAACGAGCACGTGCTGCAAAACCAGTTCTTGCTCGACGCCACCTTCCGCGGCGACTATGCGCCCGACACCCTCGAGTGCGCCAACCGCCTGGCTGCCGTCTCGGGCGGCACCATCGAGATCCTAGACGAGGATCTGGAAATCATGCGCGAGGCCGCGCTCTACAACGACTACCTGGGCGTTAACAACTACCAGTGCCGCTTCTTGAAGGCTTACGACGGCGAGAACGACCTGCACCACAACGGTACGGGCGAGAAGGGCACTGGCCGCTGGCGCGTTAAGGGTATTGGCGAGCATGTGAACAAGCCTGGCATCCCCACCACCGACTGGGACTGGATCATCTATCCCGAGGGCCTGTTCGATCTGCTCGTCTACATTAAGCAGCGCTACCCCAACTACAAGCAGATTTTCATCACCGAGAACGGCATGGGCTACAAGGACCCCTACAAGGACGGTTTTGTGGACGACCAGCCGCGCATCGACTACATCGAGCAGCACCTGCGTTGGCTGCTCAAGGCTATGGAGGTGGGCGTCAACGTGGGCGGCTACTTCCTGTGGAGCCTGCAGGACCAGTTCTCCTGGACCAACGGATACAACAAGCGCTATGGCTTCTTCTACGTTGACTTTGAAACCCAGAAGCGCACGCCCAAGGCAAGCGCCTACTGGTACAAGCACGTAGCGCAGACCCGTCGTCTGGACTAAAGACTAGCGGAGTTGCACCGCCCACATAACCTGTCCCCATTTCTCAGCCGGGGGCGGCACGTCACACGGCGCGCCGCCCCCGGCCTTTTTGGGCGGTTCGGGGTCCGTTTGTCTCAATCTGTAACATCTAGCCGAGTTTTTGGGTCCTAGCTGTTACAGATTGAGACGAACAGGATTGCTCTTTCCGAAGAATCTAAATCTGTAACACGTAGCCCGCTTTTGACCGTCTACCTGTTACAAATCGAGACAGACGGAGTAGGACCTAACCCCGTATGTCCCTAACAGTCGAGCGTTCGACCAGCGTGCTCGGCACATGAATCGCCTCGATAGACGAGCTCTCTCCAATCGCCGCCTCAAACGCAAGCTTACCGACACCGCGCAAATCAAATCGCAGCGTCGTCAGCCGATTGTGAGGAACAAGTCCCTCGAGTGCGTCGTCGATACCAACCACGCTCACGTCGTCGGGCACGGACAGGCCCGCGTTCTCGAGCGCGGCGATAACGCCCAGCGCCATCTGGTCATTTGCCGCAAGCACGGCAGTCGGCGTCTGCGACCCGCCGGCAAGCACCTCGGCCGCAATCCGCTCGCCCATGGCGTACCCACTGTCCGCACTCCAATCGCCACGCAGCATCGGAGCGGCATCGACATGAGCACGATCCAGCGTATCGCGCCAACCGGCCTCACGAAAACGCGAGGAAATCGAGTTTTCCGGACCCGCCACAAACCGCATATTCGAGTGACCATGTTCCAGCAGATAATTGGTCAACAGCTCGCACGAACCATACTGGTCGGAGTCGATCGTCGTGCAGCGCGGATGCGCATACATGGACAGGATGACCGTTCGCACTCCCGGCTGGGGAACAAACTCCTCAAAATCGGGAGCCATGCGGTTCATGTTGAGAATCATGCCGTCGACGGGTCGCTCGACCATGCGGCGCGAGGCATCGGCAAGTGCATAGGGCTTGTCGCCGCCCATCTCGATCATAGTGACGGCAAAATCATGCTCGCGCGCCGCTTGCATGATACCCTCGAGCGTCGCCAGGTTACCGACACGTGTGATGTTGTACATGCACAGGCCAATAGAACGATACGACCCGCCGCGCAACGCCGCTCCAGCAAAATTGGGACGAAAGCCCAGCTCTTCCATGGCGGCCAGCACACGCTTGCGCGTCTTTTCCGTCACGTTGGGCATACCGTTGACCACGCGAGACACAGTCTGGCGGCTCACGCCAGCGAGCGCCGCAACCTCTGCCGCGCTCGCCGAACGACCATTCCTTGTCTGCTGATCCATGCCTTCCACGCTAACCTGCTTCCCAACTATTCCCCGCGCCCATGGCGCATCGTACATACATTGATAACGTGCTCATGATACCCGAGCCATATACCACAACATGAAAACTTCTGTCAATCAAAACCGCTTACCGAACAAATACAACCGTTCGCAGCTGTTTGAAGTTGTTTTGTTTCTATACATCCCAGCCGGATGTTAACGTGCTCATTGTCAAATGTTCACGTGCTCATTTTGGTTCTAATCATTTTAAGATAGTGTTTATCGGGCTTTTTCACCGCTGAACGCTAACCAGGGAGCCTCCTGAGCGCAAACGCACAATATCGAACAGCGAGACGAGAGGATGTATGCATATGTCTTTGCTAAACCGCGTACAGCAGCTGCCGAAGGGCTTTGTTTGGGGCGCCGCAACCGCCGCGTACCAAACGGAAGGTTCCACGAAGGTGGCAGGCAAGGGTAAGACCATGTGGGACGATTACCTTGTCGCCCAGGGTCGCTTTTTGCCCGACCCGGCCAGTGATTTCTACAACCGCTACGAGGAGGATATCCGCCTTTCTGCCGAGCATGGACTCAACGCCATTCGTGTGTCCATCGCCTGGACCCGCATCTTCCCCAACGGCGACGATGCCGAACCCCTCGCCGAGGGCGTTAAGCACTACCACGAGCTGTTCGCCTGCTGCAAAAAGTATGGCGTCGAGCCCTATGTGTCCCTGCATCACTTTGACTCCCCCGCCGCCCTGTTCAACCAGGGCGACTGGCTCAACCGCAAGACCGTCGACGCCTATGTGCGCTATGCCGAGTTCTGCTTCCGCGAGTTCCGCGAGGTCAAGAATTGGTTCACCATCAACGAGCTCATCAGCCTCTCGCACTCCCAATACATCCAAGGCAACTTCCCGCCCAACCATCACTTTGATGTGACGAGCGGCATCCAGAGCCAGCACAACGAGCTCGTTGCCCACGCCCGCGCCGTCAACCTGTATAAGGATCTTGACGAGACCGAGCACCTGGGCGGACGCATTGGCATGGTCAACGTCCTGACGCCGGCATATCCTGCCACCGACTCGCCCGCCGACCAGCACGCCGCCGACCTGTACAACGCCTTCTACACCGACTTCATCATGGACGGCGCCTTCCTGGGTCACTACTCCGCGCGCACCCTCTCACTCATCAACGAGATTCTGCGTGCCAACAACGCCACACTTACGGTTGAGGACAGCGACATGGAGGAGCTCGCCAAGGCGGCGCCCCGCAACGATATGTTCGGCCTCAACTACTATCAGTCGGCGTTTATCGCCGCCTACGATGGCGAGTCCACCAACAGCTTTAACGGCACCGGAGACAAGGGCACCTCGTGCTTTAAGTTTAAGGGCGTCGGGCAGCAGGTCGATATGCCGGGTATCCCCACCACCGACTGGGATTGGCTCATCTACCCGCAAGGCCTCTACGACACGCTCAAGCACATCAGCGCCACCTATCCCAACCTCCCCGTCATCTATATCACCGAAAACGGCCTGGGCCACAAGGACCCCGAGCCCGACGCAAACGGCATCGTCGCCGATCCCGAGCGCATCGACTTTGTCGACCAGCACATGGAGAAGGTGCTCCAGGCGCGCGCCGAGGGCGTCGACGTCCAGGGCTACTTTATCTGGAGCCTGCAGGACCAGTTCTCGTGGGCCAATGGCTATAACAAGCGCTACGGCCTGTTCTACATCGACTTCGACACGCAAAAACGCTACATCAAGCAGTCGGCACTCTGGTACAAGGAGCTCGCCGACACTATGGCGGACGCGCAGTAGCGCATCGCCTCGCTTTCCCCCGAGAAGGGAGCGGCCCTATGCGATACAAACCCAGCCGCTCCCCTCTCTCCCCCTGGGACCGACCCCGCCTGCACCCGGGCTTTTAGCAAGCGGGAGACCATATAGGTTTTCAACGTCCATGCCATTAAGATTTCATGCAAAGAGGAGCGTGAACTATGGAATCGATCGTTAAGTTCTTGGAGAAAGGTCAGCCGTACTTCGACAAGGTCTCTAAGAACATCTACCTTCAGGCCATTAAAGACGGCTTTTTGGCAGCAATGCCCATCATCCTGTCTTCTTCTGTCTTCCTGCTTATTTCGACCCTGCCGGGCGTTGTCGCCACGGTCGGCGGCTTTACGCTGCCCGACTGGTGGAACGTCGACGTCGTGAACTTCTGCAACAAGGTTTACAACTTCACGATGGGCGTCGTGGGCATCATGGTCGCCGGCACCACCGCAAGCGCGCTGACCGGCTCCAAGAACCGCCGCATGCCTGCCGGCAAGGCCATCAACGCCACGAGCACCATGGTCGCCGCCATGTGCGCTATGCTCATCTTGGCCGTTACGCAGACGAGTGCCAAGATCGACGGCGCCGATGTCTCGGTGTTCTTTACCGACAACATGGGCACCAAGGGCCTGCTGAGCTCCTTTGTCGCCGCATTTGCCACGGTCAACATCTATGCCTTCTGCATTAAGCGAGACATCACCATCAAGCTGCCCAAAGAAGTCCCCGGCGCCATCGCCCAGAACTTCCGCGACATCTTCGCCTTCAGCTTCTCCATCCTGTTTGTCGCCGTCATCGACGTTATCTGCCGCACCTGCTTGGCCGTCCCGTTTGCCAACGTCATCTCCACGCTGGTGAGCCCGCTGTTCGCCGCTGCCGATTCCTACGCCGGCCTCGCCCTCATCTGGTTCATGATCCCGCTGTTCTGGTTCATGGGCATCCACGGCCCCTCGGTCGTTAAGCCTGCCCTCAACGCCGCGCTGTTTGGCAACATCACCACCAACCTCGCCACGCTGCAGGCCGGCGGTCACCCCGCCCTCGCCCTGACCGAGAACTTCGGTAACTACATCGGCGAACTCGGCGGCACCGGCGCCACGTTCATTGTCCCGATTATCTTCCTGCTCTTTATGCGCTCCAAGCAGCTCAAGGCCGTCGGCAAAGCCTCTGTCGTACCCGTGATGTTCGCCGTCAACGAGCCGCTGCTGTTCGCCGCGCCCATCATCCTCAACCCGTACTTCCTGATCCCGTTCCTGTTTGCCCCCGTGGCCAACGTCCTCATTGGTAAGTTCTTCATCGACTTTTTGGGCATGAACGGCTTTATCTATGCCATGCCGTGGGCACTCCCCGGACCGATCGGCACCTTCATCGACACCAACTTCCAGCCGATCTCTCTGGTCCTGGTTGTCGTCCTGCTGGTCGTTGACTTCTTGATCTACTACCCGTTCTGCAAGGCCTACGACAACGTCCTGTGCAAGCAGGAGGCCGAGACCCTGGCCGAAGAAGAGGCCGAGGAGACCAAGGCCGTCAAGACCGCTGCCGCCCCCGCCGTTGAGGCTCCTGTTGTCGAGACCGCTTCTGCCACCGAGGCCTCCGCAGCTCCGTCCGCCCTTAAGGGCAAGGATCTGAGGGTTCTGGTTCTGTGCGCTGGCGCCGGCACCTCTGCACTGCTCGCCAACGCGCTTAAGGAAGGCGCCGACGAGCTGGGCATCGACATTACCGCCAACGCCGGTGCCTACGGCAGCCACTACGCCATCATGGACCAGTACAACGTCATCGTCCTGGCTCCGCAGGTTCGCACCTATTACAACGAGATGAAGGCCGACACCGACCGCCTGGGCATCACGCTGCTGTCGCCCAAGGGCAAACAGTACATCGACCTCACTAAGGATCCCAAGGGTGCCGTCGCCTGGATCGAGGAAAACCTCAAGGCATAAGACGCTGACGCCACCTGCCGCTCGCAGACAAAAAATGGCCCATGCATCGATGCGTGATGCGCGGGCCATTTTGTTTAGACCGCACCCGCCCTCCTGTTCATCTCAATCTGTAACATCTAGCCGAGTTTTTGGATCCTAGCTGTTACAGATCGAGACAAACAGAACGCCCGAGCAGAAATATCTCAATCTGTAATATTTAGCTGAGTTTTTCGGTCCTAACTGTTACAGATTGAGACGAACGGGCCGAAAAACCCTACGCCCGCAGGTCCTTTACGCTGGAACGTTCGACCAACACGCCCGAGACGAGCGTACGGCTTCTGGAGCTCGGGGCTTCCAGACCTGCGACGACCTCGTTAAGCGCACGGACGCCCAGCTCGCGGTGACGGAACTTCACCGACGTCAGAATCGAGTTGGGAATCGTCTTGTAAAGCTCGTCATCAAAGCCGATCACGGACACGTCGTCGGGCACACTGAGCCCTTTGTCACGTAGAGCCATCATCACGCCGTTTGCCATGCAGTCGTTAGCAGCGAGGACCGCCGTGCAATCGGCTTTATCGGCAAGCACAAGGCCCGCGGCATAGCCACTATCCGCATTCCAATCGCCTTGCAGAGGCTCGGGCGGCTCAATGCCATGCGCCTCGAGTGCCGCTCGCCAACCTTTCATACGGCACTGGCTCGACAGCGCTTCTTTCTTACCAGAGACGAAGTACACGTTCTTGTGCCCGTGATTCAAGAAGTACTCGCACGCCATGCGCGCGCCGCCCTCTTGATCGTCACTGACGGTGGAGCAGGTAGGATGTTCCATCGGTGTGATAATCACCGTCTTGAGGTCTTTCGGTGCCTCAAAAGTATCAAAGTCATCGACCATCTGACGCAGGTTGAAGATCATGCCATCAACAGGCAGCTGCGACATCCTACGCGCCGCTTCGGCAAGGGTCATCTTCTCCCCCGCCCGCTTTTTGATCATCGTGAGCGCAAAGCCGCGTTCTTCGGCGGCATCTGCGATACCGTCAATCATGTCCACGACACCGCCCGACAAGTGGAACAGCACCACGCCGATGCACCCGTAACGGCCCAACTTGAGCGAACGCGCGGCAAAGTTCGCCCGGAACCCGAGCGCTTCCATTGCGGAATGGACCTTATCGCGTGTCGACTCTCGCACGCTACCGGGCTCGTTAATCACACGCGAAACCGTCTTGAGAGAAACACCCGCGGCAATCGCCACATCGTTCATTGAGACATTTTTCTTGTCCATCGTTGCCACTACTTCTCCACTCGGTTCTCTATCGCTTGTTTTTTGCGTTCTAGCATACACCACCTGCCTGACTGATAAATCAACCGTTTACCGGACAATATCGACCGCTCACCCGTATATCCTTGTTGCTCTTCCAAAAATGTCTTACGTTGTCATTAACGAAATGACAACGTTGTCATTTCGCAATGCCTTCCTTGAGCAGGAAGGTTTCCGGGCAGTCCTGACCATCCATCGACGACCAGTTCCATCCACATGCATCGCGCATCAAGTAGCAAAGGAGCTCTATGGACGCCATCGTAAAGATGCTCGAAAAGCATCAGCCGTTCTTTGAGAAGATCTCGAGGAACATCTACCTCCAGGCTATTAAGGACGGATTCCTTGGGTGCATGCCCATCGTCCTCACCTCTTCGATCTTTCTGCTCATTGCCACCCTTCCCGGCGTAGTCGGTATCACGCTGCCCCAGCCGCTCATCGACTGGTGCAACAAGCTGTACAACTTCACCATGGGCGTCATGGGCATCATGGTTGCCGGCACCACTGCCAAGAACTTTACGGCTTCCATGAACCGTCGCATGCCCGCCGGCAAGGTGCTCAACGACGGCTCCACCATGGTGGCCGCCCAGTGCAGTATGCTTTTGCTCGCCGTTACGCAGTTCACCACCAAGTTCAACGGCTCCGAGCTTTCGGTCTTCGACTGCACCAGCATGGGTACGCGCGGTCTGTTCTCGGCCTATATCGCCGCGTTCATCACCGTGTGGGTCTACAAATTCTGCGTCTCGCGCGATCTGACCATTAAGCTGCCCAAGGAGGTCCCGGGCGCCATCGCTCAGAACTTCCGCGACATTATCCCCTTTGGCGGCGCTGTCATTATCTGCGGCATCATCGATGTGGTTGTGCGCAACCTCATGGGCGTTCCGTTCTCCGAGCTGCTCATCAAGCTGCTCTCCCCGCTCTTCACTGCGGCAGAAACCTATCCTGGCCTCATCCTTATCCAGGCAGCCACCGCGTTCTTCTGGTTCATCGGCGTCCACGGCCCTTCGATTGTCCAGCCGGGCATCGACCCCATCCGTCTTGCCAACCAGGCCGAGAACCTGCAGGTTCTGCTGGCCGGTGGCCACCCCGCCCACTCCCTCACCTTTAACATGTCGCTCGTGGGTGAGTTCGGCGGCACTGGCGCTACGTTCATCGTGCCGCTTCTGCTGATTCTCTTTATGAAGTCCAAGCAGCTCAAAGCCGTCGGTAAGGCCTCGATTGTTCCTGTTGCCTTTGCTGTCAACGAGCCGCTGCTCTTTGGCGCGCCGATGATCCTTAACCCCTACATGCTCATCCCCTTTGTTGCCGCCGGCTGCGTCAACGTGAGTGTTGCCAAGTTCTTTATCGACAATGTGGGCATGAACGGCTTCTCCTTCGTGGTGCCTTGGGCTACCCCTGCCCCCATCGGCATCTTCATCACCACAAACTTCCAGCTTATCGCCCTGGTGTTTGTTGCAATCATCATCTTGCTGGACGCTATCATCTACCTGCCGTTCTTGAAGGCATACGATAAGCTGCTCTGCGACCAGGAGGCCGAGCGCGCCGCCGAGCTGGGTCTCGAATCCGATGGTGCTGCCACCATCGCTGCCAACGCCCCTGCGCCCGCTGTCGAGCAGACCGCCGCTGTCACCGCTTCCGTCGAGCCGACCGCCGCTGTTACCGCTTCCGTCGAGCCGACCGCCGCTGCCGCCGATAGCAAGCCTGTCGCCGATCAGCCCGAGCCCACCTCCGACGCATCCGCTAAGAAGGATGTCGACGGCCTGAAGGTCCTCGTCCTGTGCGCCGGCGCCGGTACCTCTGCCATGCTTGCCAACGCCATCAAGGAAGGTGCTGCGCAGACCGGAGAGAACATCGTTTCCTCCGCAGGCGCCTATGGCCAGCACACTGCCATCATGGATCAGTACGACGTTATCGTGCTTGCCCCGCAGGTCCGTAGCTACTACAACGACATGAAGGCCGACACCGATCGCCTGGGCATTAAGCTGCTCGCCCCGCGCGGTAAGGAATATATCGACCTTACTCGCGACCCCGCTGGCGCCATCAAGTGGCTCCGCGAGAACCTCGACTAGTTTCCTCCCTCTGTTGGTGCCCGGATTCCCGGTTCGGGCACCTCTCCCTATTCGTATCCCACAGAAAGGATGACTCATGACCAACCCCATGCAGTTCCCCGACGGCTTTGTGTTTGGCGGCGCCACCGCTGCTTACCAGGTTGAGGGCGAGACCCGTACGCACGGCAAGGGCAAAGTGCCCTGGGACGATTTCCTGGCAGCCCAGGGTCGCTTCTCCCCCGATCCTGCAAGCGATTTCTACAACAAGTACTCGGTCGATATCGACCTGTGCCAGCGCTTTGGCATCAACGGTATCCGCGTCTCCATCGCTTGGAGCCGCATCTTCCCCAACGGCACTGGCGAGATCAACCCCGAGGGTGTTGCCTTCTATCACGAGCTCTTTGCCACCTGCAATAAAGCCGGCGTCATCCCCTATGTCACGCTCGATCACTTCGATACGCCCGAGGCCTTTTACCAGAACGGCGGCGAGGGCTTCCTGACGCGCACGACCATCGACGCCTTTGTCGAGTACGCCAAGTTCTGCTTTGCCGAGTTCACCGAGGTCAAGCACTGGTTTACCTTTAACGAGATTCCCGCGACCGCCGAGGGCAGCTTTATCGTCGGCAACTGGCCGCACGGCGAGAAGTATCGCCTGGACAAGGCCTTCCAGCTTATGCACAACATGATGGTGGCCCACGCCAAGGCTGTCGTCGCCTTCCATGAGGGCGGCTTTGAGGGCGAGATCGGCATTGTCCAGAACCTGGAGCCCAAGTATCCCCTCGATCCCAACAGCGCTGCCGACTGCGAGGCCGCCCGCATGGCCGACGTCATCAACAACCGCTGGGTGCTCGACGCCACCTTCCGCGGCCACTATGCAGCCGACACCATGGAAGCCGCAACCAAGCTGGCCCATATCGCCGGCGGCGAGCTCGACGTCCGCGACGAGGACATCGCCGCGCTGACCGCCGCGCTCCCCTACAACGATTGCCTGGGCGTCAACACCTACAAGTGCCAGTTCCTGCGTGCCGCCGAGGGCGAAAACGACATCAACCACAATGGCACCGGCGACAAGGGCTCCTCGCGCTGGTTCCTCAAGGGCGTGGGCGAGTCATGCGTGCGCGAAGGCGTACCCACCACCGATTGGGACTGGATCATCTATCCCGAGGGCCT
>DBGAZC010000198.1:0-4507 GCA_048472015.1 Collinsella sp.
TCGCGACCGGAGCATCGTGGCTGCTCTATTACTACGCCATCGCCACAGGCCAGGTGAGCGTCGTGGTGCAGATCGACAAACTATCGATTGTCGTATCAGTACTATTTGCGCGCCTGACATTCAACGAAAAACTCTCACGACACAGCGTCATCGGTCTCGCCCTCATCGTACTGGGCACCGCCGCGCTCGCAGTTTGGAAGTAGCGCGGCCAGCAGCCGCTACATCCTCACACCTGGCTTGGGATGCCTGTACTGACCGTGGGATGCCGTGCGCTTACCGTGCGAGATGGCAAATTTGGGACAACAATGCAGGCAACGAAGGCAGGCTGCGCACTCCGGCTTTGTCCAGACGGGAAGGCCGTCGCGCATCTCAATCGCCGCCATGGGGCAGCGCTTGGCACACAGGCCGCAGCCGATGCAGCGATCGGCATCGACGGCAAACTTGCTCGTCTGTTGCATGCGCGGCAGCCCAATTGCGTGATACGCGCACGATGCAAACAGAGGCACGCGATGGCGCATCATGTTGCCCGTGCGGCGTGCCCGCACCGCCTCGATCACGGCATCAATCTGCGCCTCGGCAGCTCTATTGATACCCTCAACCTTTTGAGGGTCAGACAGGTCGAAAACAGGCGTCCAGGTATCGGGCATCTTGACGCTCATCGCCGCATCTAACTCGAGCCCACGCTCGTGTAGCAGATCGCGGGCGAACTTGGCCGATTGCCCGGTCGTCGAACCATATGTCGAGACATAGAACGTATAGGGGCGCTCGCCGCCCTTTGTGCCGGCAGCAACCGATAGGTCGACAGTCTTCAAAAACTCGATCATTGGCGTCGGCAAGCCCCAGGCGTATACCGGGGCGACAAACCCCAGCCGACAGGGGCCTTCCATCACAGCAAGGTGAAGGATCTCGGCATCAAAGCGCTCAATCGACATAACTTTGTCGCTTGTCGCCGCTGCAATGCGACGCGCCACATGCTCGCTGTTCCCTGTCGCGCTAAAGTACAGGATCATCTCGTACCCCTGGAATTGACTCGTGAAAAACCGCGCTACTTGCGCAGCGGCTTGGGCAGCGGAATGCCGGCGGCGATAACGGCGGCGATGATCATGCAGACGATACCCTTGAGTGGGAAGCACATGAGCAGCAGGCCCACGACCATGACCGGCTGGCGCATGACGGCGCCCATCGTCGATGCCGTGCAGACGGCGACGCAAAAGACCGGATCGGCGCCGGTGAGGATAGCAAGGCCATAGCCCAGGCTCACACCCGAGAAGATAACCGGGAAGAAGTGACCGCCGCGCCAACCAAGGTTGATGAGGGCGGGCGTCAGCATGGCCTTAACAAGACCGGTCGCGATAAGCACGCCGGCGGGGATGGTCAGATAGGTCTCCATGAGCACGTCGGCCTGGGTCTCGCCGGCAAACATGGTGTAGGGCAGGACCGTGCCGCAGATGGCGAGCGCCAGACCGGCCAGCATGGCTTTGACGACAGGGCGCGCCCCTATTGCATGAGCAAGCGCTTCGCTCGCGTGCTCAGAGACAAAGTACAGCCAGCCGCAAACGGTGCCGACCAACGCCAGCGGAATGAGCCAGACAAGTTCCAGGTTGCCCACCTCGGCGGACTCGAACCTGGGCATGCCCACGCCGCCGCCCACAAGCTGGCCAAGCAGCAGGTAGGTGCCCAGACCGCCGGCAATCGCGATGCCATAGACCACGGTCTTTTGCACCTTGGGCAGCTTGATGGTGATCTCGCCGGACGCGGACTCATCGTCGGCGTCTTCGCCCTGGCCGTCGGCGCTACCGGCAAGCGGTGCTACAAAGCCAAAGACGGGCGCGGTAAAGAGCGCCGTCAGGGCAGCCTGGGTGCCCAGCAGCGTGAGCTCCCTAAACTCGGCGCCAAAGCAACGCATACGGTCGCCGACCCAGCTGCACAGACCCGCGATAACACCGGTCAGACCGGCCTCCGGTCCAATGCTGCCGCCAAACAGCAGCGGCAGCAACGCCGCGAGCGAAAGCTTGCCCAGGTTGTCGTACGGGTAGCGCCCGTCTTGCTTAACCTTAGCCATCACCTGGTTGAGGTCATCGGTCTTGGCGCCTGTCATCTTTTCGTACAGACCGATTAATAGGCCGCCCAGCAGACAGACAAAAAACGGGTACGGCAAAAAGCCAAACGGGCCGCTGGCGAGCTCGGGCGAAGCGACGCCCAGCGCGTGCGGAATCTCGGTCCACAGATAGTCGATACCGTGCTCCATCGCAAAAAAGAACAGCCAGACCGCGGCACCTGCGAACGCACCGGTCACAGCAACGCTAACTAAAAACAGCGCGCGGTTTGTGGGTTTGGCAAGGTTATCCATCGGGTCCTCCCGCGGTCAAAGTCGACATAGTTATGTTTTATTGTAGAGCGAGCGTTGCCCGAACGAGCCAACCGTCTGCGCCGCAAACGGCACCATTGGGAGCCATAGCGGGACAGGCTTAAGACTCATCCGTTGATAATCGAGACAATCTCGCGCAAATCGTCGGCAAAGTAGATGCCGTGCTGGCGCCTCGGGCTCGAAAGCCCTTTATCAATCATGTGCCCGAGCAGCGCCTTGAGGTCGTTGTAGTAACCGTCCAGGTTATACAGGATGCACGGAGCACTCAGGTGCCCCAACGACACCGCGGACATGACCTCGGCAATCTCCTCGAGCGTGCCCGTCCCACCGGGAAAGGCGATGAACGCATCGCCGAGCTCAATCATCTTGGCTTTGCGCTCGGCCATATCACTCGTCACGATGAGGTCGTCGATACCGTCATGTTGAAACTCGGCCTCGATAAAAAAGCTCGGCTCCACACCCGTCACATGTCCGCCTGCCTCGAGCACGCTATCGGCGAGCGCACCCATCAGGCCCGATTTGGACCCGCCGTATACCAACGCGTGTCCGTTGGCGCCAATCCAGTTGCCCAGCTCCTGTACCGCAGACAGAAATACTGGGTCGTTACCGACACTGGCACCCAGATACACGGTGATATTCATATTCAGTCCCCCTCATCGTGACGCACGGCGCCCGTTCTAGCGCTGGCGTCGACGATACTCGCGCACGCGACGCGAAAGATCGGCAAGCTCGTCGCGATCGAGCTCTTCCAAATGCTCCAGATCATCCATAAAGCGCGCCATGGTGTCCTTTTGACGCATCTTGATGAGCGTATTGCAGTAGTTCACCGCCACGCCCGTGAGCATGGCGATGTAGAAGATGCTAATAACGCTCAAGACGACGGTAATGGCGCGGGCAACCGGCGTTTCGGCCGGAATGTCGCCAAAGCCGATGGTCGAGACCGTCTCAAAGCTAAACCACAGGCCATCGCCAAACGTGAGGGTCGTGGGCTCGGACAGCCAGACAGCCGTCGAGCACAGCAGGTAAAAGATAAAAAACAGACCCGTGATGCGCGCAAAGCCAGCCTGTCGCAGCACATCGGCAAGCGTCCTCAACTTGTTCATCGCGACCCCTTTTCCCAGACGCCCAATCACGTTCGCCCGGTATTGTCCCACAACCGGCAGCTAGGGACGTTCCTTTTGCGCCGGCAGAAAGGGACTGTCCCCAGCTGCCGGGCGGGAGCGTTTAGCGGTACAGCTGCCAACTGGGCAGGCTGAGCTGGTATCCTTATGCGGTAATGTCTCGATTCGTTAGGATTGCATGTGAGAGCTGCCACTGCCCTTCGTTCAGTTATATGTCGCGCCCTGACCATTGTGCTTGCCGCGCTTGCCGTGCTGAGTTCAATCGCGCCTGTTCAGGCTTTTGCCGATGACTCTAGTCAGCCAGTCAAGACGGTCCGCGTCGGCTGGCTCGTCAACAACGAGGGCTTCCAGGACGGCACCCCCGGCGAGCGTCTCTCTGGATGGGGTTACGAGTACCTCCAGACCCTGTCGTACTACACGCCCGGCTGGCGGTACGAATACGTCTCCGGCACCTTCACCGAGCTTTTGGACATGCTCGAGGCGGGCGAGATCGACCTCATGCCCAACATCTCCTACTCCGAGGAACGTGCCCAAAAGCTGCTCTTTTCCTCGAACCCCGAGGGCACCGAGCGCTACTTCATCTACGCCAAGCCCGATCGCGACGATCTGGCCAAGGGTGACCCCCAAGCGCTCCAAGGCCTTACCATCGGCTGCAACCCCGGCGTTATGCAAACCTTCGTTGGCCAACAGTGGCTCGCCAACGAAGGCATTACCTGCACCTATAAAGAAATCAACACTGGCGGTGCCCTCTTTGACGCGCTCGCAAACAACGAGGTCGATGCCATCATCATGAACGACACGACCTCGTCGCCCAGCGCCTCCCCCATGTTCTACATTGGTTCGAGCGACTACTATTTTGCCGTCCCCAAAAGCCGCCCCGACCTGATGGACGACATCAATGCCGCCATGTCGGCAATCGCCCGCGTCAACCCACGCTATATCGACGAAGTCAAATCTAACTACTCGGCCCAAAACAGCGGTTCATCATCGCTCAACGGCCCCGAACGTTCCTGGCTCA
>DBGAZC010000199.1:0-20565 GCA_048472015.1 Collinsella sp.
TTGGTAGCGCGCCTGCTTTGGGAGCAGGATGTCGCAGGTTCAAATCCTGTCGTCCCGACCATATCTTGCGGGCGTAGTTCAATGGTAGAACCCCAGCCTTCCAAGCTGATGACGCGGGTTCGATTCCCGTCGCCCGCTCCATAGGATAGTTTTAACGGCTCTGTTTCCTTCTGGGAATCAGAGCCGTTTTCATATACATGCCGGGGACCTCCATCCCCTCCTAAGTTGCGGTGAAATAGTTCCTGGATTAGCCGCAAAAGCTGTTATCCAGGAACTATTTCACCGCAACTTATTGAGGCTGAGCGGTCTGGGTCGATGATGGGTTCTGTTGTCGAGAAGATGAGGACAGCCGGTCAGGAGTCTGCGTAGGGTTTTGTGGTTGGAATACCGTAGCCGCGCATCATGGAGCCGAACGCTTTGACATCGTAGGTGTCTGAGAGCTTGAAATGAATGACGTTGTGGCCCATGGCACGCAGGTTCGCGTCGCGCACGAGGGCATCTCGATAGGTTTTTGCCGCAGCATGTTCCGAATCATTTTGGGCATCGTCCTCAAACTTGCCTAGTCCATGCAGCTCAGCCAGCATCCAAGAGCCGTTTGGCATTTGCCAGCCGTAATCTGCCAAATAATAGCCGGCGTTTCCCGGTCGAGTGATTTCAACCTGAAGTTCGGGAGCGGCAACTCCCGCCAGAATCATTGCCGCCCGCGCTTCGGATTCTCCACCGTTATCCGATCTGCCATCCATGTGTTCAAAAACGTCAAATGCACGCGCGATGCCGTGCAGTCCACGGCAGTTCGCTTGTGCATATGAACGCAATTCTTCACGCTCGACACCGTACTCACGAGCCAACCCGTCGACATAGCCTAGTGCATATCGAAAGGCGCTCGTTCGGGCGATGTCGACCACCGTGCGATATGGATCCGTTAACGTAAACGGGCCGAGCTGCCATACGTCGCCCGGCCGCCAGCGTCGGTATTCAACGAATTCGTACGTATCGCGCCTGGTGGAACGCGGCAGCAGCACTTGCACCTTGTCGAGAAGCGAATATGCAGAACCGATGCCATAGAGCAGTGCCGCCGTTGCTCCACAAAACACGGCATCCGGTTCAACGACCGCAATAGCGGATGCCAATTGAAAGATGCGATCTTCGACGCCGAGGTCATTCCAATACGCGGGATCAGCGTAGACATGGTTGTAGAGTCGAATAATCATCTCTTTTTGCATGAGCGCGTAGGCACAGCGTTCATCCCATTTTTTGGTAGCTACAAACAGGTGCCCGCCATGATGGGCCTCGAATAACCGGAAGAACAGCTCTACTTGCGGTTTGGAACAGCGTTTATCATGACTCATTTTCGACCCCATGGTCTCGAGGGGGAGTGAATGACACTACGCTATCCCATATTTGGTACGCCAGACCTTGCCATGAACTGACCAAAAGCTTGACGGGGCAGGTCAGAGTCATGAGTCAGAGCCAAACATATCGGCAAACGGTTGATTAGTGCCCCTCGGCGGCACTTAAAACCACCCTTACAGAAAGTTGCGGTGAAATAGTTCCTGAAAAGCTCGAATAAGCCTTAATCCAGGAACTATTTCACCGCAACTTAGGAGGGGATGGGGCTGAGGGGCGGGCGATGTCGTTGCCTGTCGGTTAGTGGCGACCGCGGTGGCGGAGCTTGTCGATGGTGGAGTCGGTGCTTCGGCTGCGGGCTTCGGCTGCGGTTTGGCGCTTGTGGCGGTAATCGATCATGCCTTGGATGATGGGCTTGCCAAAGCTCACGACATCATCGTTGTAGATGGCGGTTCGGGCTGCGAGGAGGCAGTCGGTAAAGTCCATATGGGTCTTGCCAAAGAGTTTGACGGCAAGGGCAACAACGGTGGGTTCGTCGACCATGACGTCATCGAGCAGCCTTTTCATGGCCACAGCAATCTCAACACGGGGAACCTTATAGACGTCGCGCAGCGTGACCACGACGCGCGTGATGATTTCGGGGTAGACGCGAGCGGTGCGCGTGGCGATGACCTTGGCGGCGCGCGGTGACAGGACTTCGTCGTCGTCAAGCAGGTATCGTAGGATGACGGTCTCGTCGATGATGGTGCTACTCATGGATATCTACTTCCTCGGGACCCAAAATCGAATCGTCGCTTTCTGTGGCAAGGTACTCAATCCAGGCATTGCGCTCCTCGGAGCGGCGATTGGGGTCCCCATATGCTTTGAGCGATCCATAGGCGGCGGTGCCGTCCTTTGAGCGCACGGCGACCGGCTGAAAGGGAAGCTTGCGCATCAAAATGCTCTGCGCGACAAAAAGACGGACGGCCTCGGCGAGCGATGTGCCCATGGCGTCGTAGAGATGCTCGGCATGCTGCTTGTCTTCCTCGTGAATGCGCACCTGCAGGATGGCTCGTTTTTGAGTCGATGACATCACTGGCCTCCTTTAATGAGCGTGCAATATAGTCGGTCAAATGTGGCATGTGCCGATACTTGAGCATCTTATAACGATTACTTTATTTCGCTCAAGTAAATAACCATTAACTTGAATACAAGCGTAGTACATCTAAAATGAGAGCGCGTAAAAATCTCTGAGGCGTACGCATGTAATACACTCACCTTTATAGCTTCTAGAGAATAATTCCAACCTGCCAAAACCCCTGCAATACACCCGTATTGCAGGGCCTATGCTCAAGTTTGCCCCCTGCAACTGCGTATATTTAACCTGTATATCGTTGGAGGAATTCTATCGAAGTGCCTGTTTCGCCGCATGCACTCGATACGCCGATGCCGGACCACGGGCGGTCCGGGGCAACGTCGGCAGGGTCTCTCCGGCATGGGATTCAGGAGGGAGTGAACAACATGGGCAATAAACGAGTCGTGGCTGATTCTTCACGCTGCATTGGGTGCCAAACCTGTATGGCGGCGTGCATCGAGGCACACGATATTCCCGGCAACATCGCCGCACCTCGCTTGCGCGTAACGCGCACCTACGAGATTTCCGCGCCGGTGGCATGTCACCACTGCGAGGACGCTCCGTGCGCCAAGGCCTGCCCCACGGGTGCCTTGTTCTTTGATCCAAAGAACCATCGCATCGGCGTCAACGAGGACAACTGCATCGGCTGCAAGAGCTGCGTCATGGCCTGCCCCTTTGGCGCCGTGAGTGTGGCGACCACGCAGGTCCCCGTCTTGATGGGCGACGTGCGCGTGGGTTCGCAGACCAAGAGCTTCGTGCTCAAGTGCGACCTGTGCGTGGACCGTCCCGGCGGTCCGGCGTGTGCCGAGGCGTGCCCGACCAAGGGCCTCACCTTGGTAGACGAGGAGCGCCTGGCAGAACTGACTGCCGAGCGTGCCCGCGCCACCATCGAAAACGAGGCGTAGCCGGGCGGCCATACAGGCCCAACGATTGTCAAATACGTACCGATTAATCGGTAGCAGAGAAAGGAAGGAGGGTGTCATGGAGAAGCATAAAGTGATCTGCCCGTACTGCGGCGCCGGTTGCCAGTTTAACCTCCTGGTCCAAAACGGCCAGGTCGTGGGCACCGAACCGCTCAACGGCATCACCAACCAGAGCGAGCTGTGCCTTAAGGGCATGAGCGGCTACGACTTCATCAACGACACCAAGATCTTGACTCCCCGCGTACTGCACCCGATGATCCGCCGCACTAAGGGCGCGGATCTTGAGCGCGTAAGCTGGGACGAGGCACTGGATTTCACCGCATCTAAGATGCAGGCCATAATTGACGAATATGGTCCTAACGCTGTCATGACCACCGGCTCTTCGCGAGGCGGCGGCAATGAGGCGAACTACGTCATGCAGAAGTTTACGCGTGCGTGCATCGGCACCCACAGCGTGGACAACTGCGCCCGTACTTGACACGGCCCTACTGTCCTCGGTCTGATGGACACGGTTGGTTCAGGTTGCATGTCATGCTCCATCCCCGGTATGGAGGATGCGGGCTGCATTTTCCTCTTCGGCTATAACCCTGCCGATTCGCACCCCATCGTCGCAAGGCGTATCGTGCGAGCCAAAGAAAAGGGTTGCAAGATCATCGTCGCCGACCCGCGCCATATCGAAACCGCGCGTATCGCCGATCTCTACCTTCCGATCAAGAACGGTTGCAACGTCGCGTTCCTCAACGCCTTTGCCAACTGCTTGGTCAACGATGGCCTCTACGACAAGGAATTCGTCGCCGAACATACGAACGGCTTTGACGAGTGGTGGGAGACCATCAAGAACTACACTCCCGAATCCGTACAGGACATCACGGGTGTCGAGCCCGCGTTGATCCACCAAGCTGCCGAGATGTACGCCACGGCGAAGCCCTCTGCCATCATTGGCTGGGGCATGGGCGTATGCCAGCAGAAGCAGAACCTGAAGACGGTGCACACCATCGCCTCCATCGCCTGCGTTGCCGGCCAGATCGGCAAACCCAATTCCGGCCTCGCGCCCGTGCGTGGCCAGAACAACGTCCAGGGCTCCTGCGATATGGGCATGCTGCCCAACCTGTACCCTGGCTACCAGAAAGTCACCGACCCCGCCGCTCGCGCCAAGTTTGCCAAGGCTTGGGGCGTGCCCGAGGAAAAGCTCCCGCTCGAGGAGGGCTATAAGCTCACCGACCTGGGCCACCTGGTCGACGAGGGCAAGGTGCACTGCTTCTACAACTACGGCGAGGACCCGGTGCAGACCGAGCCCGATTCGGCCGGTATGCGCAAGACGCTCTCCGAGCTGGATCTGTTCATTTGCCAGGACATCTTTATGACGCAGACGACCATGCTCGCCGACGTCATCCTGCCTGCCACCTCCTGGGGCGAGCACGAGGGTGTCTTTACCGCATCCGACCGTAGCTTCCAGCACTTTGACGCGGCCGTTCCGCCCAAGGGCGAGTGCCGTCACGACTGGGAGATCTTCGCGGACCTGTCTACGCGCATGGGCTACCCCATGCATTACGACAACACCGAGCAGATCTGGAACGAGTGCATTAGCCTGTGCCCCAACTTTGTGGGCGCGACCTACGAGAAGATGGCTCCCGAGGGCGGCTACGCCCAGTGGCCGGTCAAGAGCACCGATGTGAACGACCACGGTACGCCCGACATGTTCGCTGGTGGCAAGTTCACCACCAAGGACGGCCGCGCCAACCTGATGGCGCACGACTGGGAGGCGCCCTCCGAGCTTCCCGACGATGAGTACCCGCTCATTCTGTGCACCGTCCGCGAGGTCGGCCACTACAGCTGCCGTTCGATGACCGGCAACTGCAAGACGCTGGCGCTGCTCGCCGACGAGCCCGGCTTTGTCCGCATGAATCCCGCGGACGCCCAGGCGCGTGGCATCAAGAACGGCGACATCGTCTCGATCCACAGCCGCCGCGGCCAGGTATACAGCCGCGCCGACGTGAGCGACCGTATCAACAAGGGCACGGTCTATATGACCTACCAGTGGTGGATCGGCAAGTGCAACGAGCTGACCATGCACAAGGTCGACCCGGTCTCGCACACGCCCGAGGACAAGTTCTCCGCCTGCCAGGTCGACGCCATTGCCGACCAGGTTTGGGCAGAGGGCGAGGTGGAGCGTCAGTACACCGAGCTCAAGCAGGCTCTGGTCGACGCCGCCGCTCCCCAGGACGTTGAGCCTGGCGCCGCCAAGTTCGACGACGAGACGCACGTGAATCAAATCGTGTAGTCCCGTTCTCGTTGGCTTTTTTGGGCCGGGCGTCCCGTACGTTCGGGAGCCCGGCCCGTTATTTTGAAAGGAAGTGGGGATGAACCGCTTCATCGACATCAACCCGGAGAGGTGCATCGGCTGCGGAACATGCCAGTCCGCCTGTGCCGACGCCCACCGGATGCAGGGTCTTCAGGATACGCCGCGCCTGGCGCTCGTGAAGACCGGCGGTATTTCGGCCGCCCTTGCCTGCCACCATTGCGAGGGTGCCCCCTGCGCCGAGGTTTGCCCGGTGAATGCCATCGAGCACGATGGCGACCGCATCCACGTCAAGGAGCAGGAGTGCATCGGGTGCAGGCTGTGCGCCATCGCGTGCCCCTTCGGAGCCATCCATCCCGATGGCACGTCTATCGCCGGTGTCGCTGGCATGTGCGACCCGACGCCTTCGTATCCTAAGTCCCTGAGCAGCCTGCTTACGTGGGCTCCCGGCCAGTACACCTGCGCCGTCAAGTGCGACCTGTGCGCCTTCAATCCGGAAGGCCCGCATTGTGTGGCGGCGTGCCCCACCAAGGCACTGACCGTCATGGGCGGCGCGGCCGATCGCGAGCTCGACGAGGCCAAGCGCCTGCGCTCGATCGAAAACGGTCCGTCCGTCGACGTTACCGCTGTGGCCCAGGGTCTGTCCGAGAAAGCAGAAGGGAGCGTAAACAATGGATAGCATGACGCTGTTTATCGCATCGCTTGCCGTCTCGTGCATCGGTGCGCTCGCCTCGGTTCTGCTGATCAAGGCCGATAACGCCGCCAAGACCGCCGGCTGCCTTATCGGCGCCGTCGCCGCGGTGCTTTCGTTTGTGGCCGGTATCCAGGCCGTGCTGGGCGATGTCACGTCGGTCGACACCATCGTGTTTTTCCCGTTTGCCCATTTCCAGCTGCTGCTCAACCAGCTGTCCGGCCTGTTCGTGGCGCTCATCTCGGTGCTCGCGTTTGCCGGTTCGATCTACGGTCTCAACTACTTTGATGAGTACCCGGGCAAAAAGGGCCGCGCCGGCTTCTTCTTTAACACCTTTGTGGCGTCCATGATGCTCGTCATCACCGCCGACAACGTGTTTTGGTTCCTGGTCGCCTTTGAGCTCATGTCGCTGACCTCGTACTTCCTGGTCGTGATCGAGGAGAACGAGAACTCCATCCATGGCGGTTGGCTCTACTTTGTGATCGCGCACGTGGGCTTTGTGCTCATCATGGCGAGCTTCCTCACCATGACCAACTTCGCCGGTGGCTCGTTTGCCTTTGCGGATTTCCGCGCCACGCAGTTTAGCCCCGCGGTCGCATCCGTGTGCTTCGTGCTCGCCTTCTTTGGCTTTGGCGCCAAGGCCGGTATCATCCCGCTGCACGGCTGGCTGCCCAAGGCACATCCCGAGGCGCCGTCCAACGTGTCGGCCCTCATGTCCGGCGGCATGATCAAGATCGGTATCTTCGGCATCCTCAAGGTTGGTCTCGACCTGCTCTCCGCCTCGGGCGTTCAGGTCTGGTGGGGCCTTATGGTCATGGTCTTCGGCGCGATCTCGTCGGTCCTCGGCGTGGCATTCGCCCTGCAGGAGCATGACATCAAGCGCCTGCTGGCCTATCACTCCGTCGAGAACATCGGCATCATTCTGCTCGGCGTCGGCGCTTCCATGGCCGCCATGGCGCTCAACTCGGTCGGCATCGCCGTCCTGGCTCTGATGGCCGCCCTCTACCACACGTTTAACCACGCGATGTTTAAGGGCGAGCTGTTCTTGGGCGCCGGTGCACTGCTGTACTCCACGGGCACGCGCAATATGGAGAAGATGGGCGGTCTGTTCCGTCGTATGCCGGCAACGGCCATCTGCTTCCTCGTCGGCGCTCTTGCCATCTCGGCCATCCCGCCCTTCAACGGCTTTGTGTCCGAGTGGTTTACCTACCAGTCGCTGTTTAACGCTGCCATGCAGGGCGACAAGGCCGTCATGATCGTGGCCGTGTTCGCTGCCGTCGCGCTTGCCATTACCGGCGCGCTGGCTGTCACGTGCTTCGTCAAGGCCTATGGCGTCTCCTTTGCCTCCGCGCCCCGCTCCGAGGCCGCTGCCAATGCCAAGGAGGTTCCCGCCCCCATGGTGTTTGCGCAGGGCCTGCTCGCGGCCATCTGCGTCGTGCTGGGCATTGGCGCTCCCGTGATCGCGCCCGTGCTGGTCGATGTCGCCGCGTCCGTGCTGCATCCGTACGGCGGCGTGTTTGCCGCCGAGGACATGGAGCTCATGAACCAGTACTCCGGCGCTGTCACCTCCACGCCCGCGATCGCTATTGCGCTCGTGGTGCTCGTCGGTCTTGCCTGCGGTTATCGCAAGCTCAAGACCGTCGGCAAGGTGCAGAAGTCCCAGCCGTGGGCATGCGGCTATGCTCCCAACGAGCATATGCCCGTCGTGGCCACGACCTTTGCCTCCGAGGTGTCCTGGTTTATGCAGCCGCTCTACACGCTGCGCGACCGCTGCACGGCCGTCTGCTGGTCCATCGCGCACTTCCAGAAGCTCACCGGTGTGGCCGAGGCTGTGGAGCCCGTACCCGACAAGGTTCTCGTCGATGCCCCGCATAAGGGTGTCGAGAAGCTCGCCGACCTCGCGACTAAGCTCGAGGGTGGCAACTACAGCATCTATATCTGCTACATCGTCGCGGCACTCGTGGTGTTCCTCGTGCTCGCCGTGCAAATGGGTTAAGGAGGGGAGAGCATGAACAACATCGTACTTGCCGTTCTGCAGGGCGTGGTCGTCATGGCCGTCGCGCCGTTCTTCTCCGGTCTCGGCCGCGTGATCCGCGCCAAGATGCACAACCGTCGCGGCCCCAGCATCATGCAGGACTATCGCGACCTGGCCAAGCTCTTTGCGCGCCCCGAGTCCCAGAGCGAGGATGCGAGCTTTGCGCTGCGCATTATGCCGCCGCTGTTCTTCGCCGTCGCCTTTATGCTCGCGATGGGTCTGCCGCTCTTTACGGCACAAAGCCCCATCCCGGTCTTTGGTGACGCCATCACCATCATGTACAGCCTGGCGCTCGCCCGTTTCTTCTTCGCCCTCTGCGGTGTGGATTCGTCCAACGCTTACGCCGGTATCGGCGGCGTCCGCGAGCTGCTCATGAGCGTGCTCATCGAGCCGTCCATGCTGCTGGCGCTGTTTGCCGCCGCCCTGGTGTGCGGCTCCACCGACATCGCCACCATGGGTCAGCACATCATGACGGGCGCCATCGACGCGCCGGTCGCCGTGATCCTCGCCGGCATCGCCTTTGCGATTGCCTGCTACATGGAACTCGGCAAGCTGCCCTTTGATCAGGCCGAGGCCGAGCAGGAGCTTCAGGAAGGCCCGCTCGCCGAGCTTTCCGGCCCGTCGCTCGCCATGGCCAAGCTCGCCATGTCCATGAAACAGGTCCTGGTCGTCGCCTGGTTCTGCGCGATCTTCGTCCCCTGGGGCGAGCCCGCGGCCGTGGGTATCGCGGCCGTTCTGGGCGCGGTCATCTTCCTGGTGAAGTGCCTGATCGACTTTGTCGTATGCGGCGTAATCGAGAACTCCTGCTCGCGCTCGCGTTTTAAGGTGCTTGGCAATCAGACCTGGGCCGTCGTGGGCATCGCCGTTCTGGCGTTTGTCTTCGTGGTCGTCGGCGTGTAGGAGAAGGGAGAAACAATGTCATTTGCAGTCAGTCTGTCCCTTCTCGGCTTGGTCGCTATTGCGGCCCCGATGGTGGCCTCGGTGCTCGTCGCCCTGTTCCCCCGTCCGTACGCCAAGTGGTTCAGCGTTTTGGGTGCCGCCGTCTCGACGGTCTGCACCGTCGCCCTCGCCGCGAATTTCGCTGGCGCCGGCATGCCCGACACGCAGGTCCCCCTGATCTCGTTTGGGCATACCCTCGTCATGGGATTCACCTTCGATCGCATGAGCACACTGCTCGCGCCCGCCTTTGTGGGTATCGGCCTGCTTGTCGTGATCTATTCGATTCCCTATATGAGCGAGAATAACCGTGAGCATCCCGACGCACCGCGTCGTCGCTTCTACGCGTACCTCGCGACCTTCATCGGCGCCATGGCCGGCCTTGTGTACAGCTCGACCCTTTTGGGCCAGCTCGTGTTCTTTGAGATCACGGGTGCGTGCTCTTGGGGCCTCATTAGCTACTACATGTCGCCTACCGCCAAGAAGGCCGGCATGAAGGCCCTGATTATTACGCATATCGGTGCGCTCGGCCTGTATCTGGGCGCCGCCATCGTGTTTGCCCACACCGGCACCTTCGCCATCACCGCGATTGCCGGCCTCGACGCCAAGCTCAAGGCTATCGTCCTTTTGCTCGTGCTGTTTGCGGCTTGGGCAAAGTCCGCACAGGTCCCCATGTACATGTGGCTGCCTTCGGCTATGGAGGCACCGACGCCTGTTTCGGCCTACCTGCATGGCGCCTCGATGGTTAAGGTCGGCGTGTGCGTGTTCGCGCGTGCACTCGTCTCTGCCGGCGAGATTCCCGAGATCGTGGGCTGGGTCGCCATTATCGACGCCATGGTCACCATGCTCTTTGGTTTCCTTATGTACCTGCCGCAAAAGGACATGAAGCGCCTGCTGGCCTTCTCCACGATCGCCCAGCTCTCCTATGTGTTCTTTGGTTTGGGCGTTTCGGTCTTTGGCAGCCAGCTGGCCTTTGACGGTGCCGTGTGCCACATCTTTAACCACGCTTTCGCCAAGACCCTGTTCTTCCTGATCGCCGGTTCGTTCTCCTTTACCCTCGGCACGCGTATGCTGCCCAAGCTTCGCGGCATCGTAAAGAAGTACCCGATCTCGGGCGTGGGCTTTGGTGTCGCGGCGCTCGCCATTGCCGGCGTGCCGCCCATGAACACGTTCTTCTCGAAGTTCCAGATCATCGCCGGCGGCTTTTCTGTGGGTGCCGGCAACGTTGCGATCCTGGTGCTCGTGTGCATCATGGTCGCCGAGACCGTCGCCACCTTTGCCTGGTTCCTTAAGTGGATGGGCTATTGCCTGCCCGGCGAGCCGAGCGACGAGGTCGCTGCGGGGGCCCCGCTTCCCCGCGCGATGGCGTTCGTGTTCATCGTGCTCATCATCATGGTTATCGTCAGCGGCCCGCTTTCGGCCAGCTGGATCGGTTAGGAGGTAGAACGACATGGGTTATTCGATCGTCAACATCCTTGGCGGCCTTCTGATCGTCACGTCCACCATGGTGGTCGTCTCAAAGAACATCAAGCACGCCATCAGCTGGTATGCGGTGCAGTCACTGGTGCTCGTGGGACTGCTCGCTACGCTCGGTGCCACCACCGGTGCGCAGGAGCTGCTTATGTGGGCTGGATCTGCCTTTATCACCAAGGTCGTCCTGGTCCCCTACATTCTCAACCGCGCATACAAGAAGATGGGCGAGCCGAGCGACGCATCACTCAAGGCCGGCCTTAAGCCCGCGTGGGCCATTTGCATCATTGCCGTCGAGGTCGCGATTTGCTTTGCCGTCGTGACGCAGATCAGCCTGCCCACGGCCGAGGTTGCAACGCCAGCGCTCGCCATTAGCTTCGCTCACTTCTTCGTGGGCCTCACCTGCATCATTTCGCAGCGCAACATCATGAAGCAGATCTTTGGATACTGCCTTATGGAAAACGGCAGCCATGTGACGCTCGCGCTTTTGGCCCCCACCGCTCCCGAGATCATCGAGATCGGTATCGCCACCGACGCCATCTTTGCCGTCATCATCATGTCCATCGTCGTGCGTCGCATTTGGGACGACTCCCACTCGCTCGATGCGCGCGACCTGTCCGAGCTGAGGGGGTAGTCCATGGAAACGTTGATTCTCGCCCTGCTCGCGACTCCTTTGGTGTTCTCGCTGGTCATGGCGTTTTTGCCCAAGAACACGTCCTATAACGTGTTTGCCGGTCTCAACCTGGTCTCCGTCGCAGCCGTCCTGGTGCTGTCGATTGTGACGGCTGGTGACGTCCTTATGAGCGGCGACACCGCGAGCGCTCTTGGCCTGTGGTTCCACCTCGATTCGCTGGGTGCCATCTTTGTGCTGCTCATCGGCTTTATCGGTTTTCTTACCGGGCTGTTCTCGCTGCCCTATGTAAAGGCCGATATCGAGGAGGGCTCCATGCCCGCCGAGCGCGCCAAGCAGTATTTTGCGCTGTTTAGCCTGTTTGTGTTCACCATGCTGCTCGCGTGCCTGTCCAACAACATGATCCTCACGTGGGCCGCCGTGGAGGCAACCACGCTTTCCACCGTGTTCCTGGTGGGTATCTACAAGAACAAGACGGCCCTCGAGGCTTCTTGGAAGTATGCGATGGTCTGCACCGCCGGCGTGGCCTTTGGCTTGTTCGGTACGCTGCTGATCTACGCCAACGCCGCCGACGTGATTCCCAACGCCCACGAGGCCGCATTCCTGTCGTGCGTACTGCCGTATGCCGACCAGTTCGATCCGACGCTCATGCGCCTCGCCTTTGCGTTTATCGTGATCGGCTTTGGCACCAAGGCCGGCCTGTTCCCCATGCACACTTGGCTGCCCGATGCTCACTCCCAGGCCCCGAGCCCTGTCTCGGCCCTGCTCTCTGGCGTGCTGCTTAAGTGCGCCATGCTCGTGATCATGCGCTTCTACGGCTTTACCATCCAGGCCGTGGGCGCCGAGTATCCGCAGCTTTTGCTGCTGATCGTCGGCACGCTGTCCATTTTGGTGGCGGCACTTTCGATGTTTCGCCAGGACGACCTCAAGCGCCGCTTTGCGTACTCGTCTGTGGAGAACGTGGGCGTTATCGCCCTGTGCCTGGGTATCGGTGGCCCGCTGGGTATCGCCGCGGCCCTGCTGCACTGCGTGTTCCACGGCTTTACCAAGACGCTTGCCTTCTGCGTGTCCGGCAACATCCAGCACGCCTTTGGCACGCGTAGCCTGGCTAAGATTCAGGGTGTCGTCGAGGTTGCCCCCGCAACCGCCGCGCTCGCCATCTTGGCACTGCTCGGTCTTGGTGCCTTCCCGCCCTTTGGCATGTTTATCTCCGAGTTCCTGACTTTTGTCGCCGGTGTTACCGCCGGTCCCATGTGGCTGGTCGTCGTGGTCGCCCTCGGTCTTACCGTGGCCATCTCCGCGCTCACCCGCATCGCACTCAAGTCGGTATTCGGCCATGCGCCCCAGGCCATGGGCAAGCATGAGGCCCCGGCGCTCATGCTTATTCCCGAAATCATCCTGGCTGTCATGATCTTGTGGTTTGGCATCGCCACCCCGCTGCCTCTCGTGCACGGTGTGGAGACTGCGACCGGCATCGTGCTTGAGCAGAGCACCGAGGAGCTTCACGCGACGCCGATGTACCGCGCTGTGTTCGGTACCGAGACCGCTCAGAGCGAGGTGGAGTAACGAATGATTGAAACTGAGAACAAGGTGTATGCCCGTCGCTGCGAGAGCCATGTCGAGGCCCTGCGCCGCGCTGTTCCGGGCTGCATCGAGAAGGTCGAGTGGCAGTGCGAGGACCAGCTGACGATCACCGTCAAGCAGGACAAGCTGCCCGAGGCCGTCCACTACCTGTACTACGAGCGCTACGGCTGGATTCCCGTGATCATCGGCAACGATGGGCGCAGCCTGTGCGGCCGTTACGCCGTGTACTATGTCATCTCCATGGAGGGGGAGGATCCCGGTTGGGTGACCGTGCGCACCGAGGTCGATCCCGCCAAGATGACGTTCCCGTCCGTGACACCGTTCGTCCCCGCCTGTGTGTGGGGCGAGCGCGAGCTGCGCGACATGTTCGGCTTGATTCCCGAGGGTCTGCCCGATCGTCGCCGCCTGGTGCTGCCCGATGACTGGCCCAGCGGCCTGTACCCGCTGCGCAAGGACTCCATGGACTACCGCTTCCGTCCCGCTCCTGCGAGCGACATGGAAAACTACGAGTTCTTGGCCGATACCAAGGGCAAGGAGACGACGCTTGTCCCCATGGGCCCGTTGCACATTACCTCCGACGAGCCCGGCCACTTCCGCCTGTTCGTTGAGGGCGAGACGATCGTCGACGCCGACTACCGTCTGTTCTACGTGCACCGCGGCATGGAGAAGGTCGCCGAGACGCGCCTGAACTATGACGCCGTGACGTTCCTCGCCGACCGCATCTGCGGCATCTGCGGCTGCGCCCACTCGGTGGCCTATGCCGAGGCCGTCGAGCGCGCCCAGGGCATCCATGTTCCGCCGCGCGCCCAGTACATCCGCGCCATCATGCTCGAGGTCGAGCGTCTGCACTCGCATCTGCTCAACATTGGCCTGGCGTCGCACTACACGGGCTTCGACTCCGGCTTCCAGCAGTTCTTCCGCGTCCGCGAGAAGTCCATGGATCTGGCCGAGAAGCTCTCCGGTCACCGCAAGACCTACGGCCTCAACGTGATCGGCGGCGTGCGTCGCGACATTTTGGCCGAGCAGAAGCTCTCCACGCTCACGACCATCCACCAGCTGCGCTCCGAGGTTCAGGAGCTCGTCGACGTCTTACTCTCCACGCCCAACTTTATTGAGCGTACGAGCGGTATCGGCATCTTGGACCGCAAGATTGCACGCGACTTCTCGCCGGTCGGCCCGCTCATGCGTGGCTCGGGCTATGCCCGCGACGTGCGCTTTGACCATCCCTTCGACGGCTACGCCGATCCGGACGTTCAAAAGATGCACGCCGCCACGGCCGACACCTGCGATGCCTTCGGCCGTACCGCCGTTCGCATCCAGGAGGTCTATGATTCGATCGACATGATCGAGACCATGCTCGAGAACTGCCCGTCGGGCCCCATCCTCACCACGGATTGGGAGTACACCCCGCACAAGTACGCCATCGGCGCCACCGAGGCGCCGCGCGGCGAGGACGTGCACTGGGCCATGCTCGGCAACAACCAGAAGTGCTACCGCTGGCGCGCCAAGGCCGCCACGTACAGCAACTGGCCGGTCCTGCGCTACATGTTCCGCGGCAACACCGTGGGTGACGCTGCGTTGATCGTCGGCTCGCTCGACCCGTGCTACTCCTGCACCGACCGCGTGACGGTGACCGATGTCGCCGCCAAGCGCGACCACGTGCTCGACAAGGAACAGTTCGAGAACGTCTGGCGCGACAAGTCGCCGCTTGCGGGCGAGGGCACCATGGCCGCTCCGCTCGATGAGGAGGCGCTCTAATATGCTGAAGCTTTGGAAGGTCAACGCCAAGGCCGGCGACGCGACGGTCAAGTACCCGTTTGCGCCGTTCCCCACCAATAAGGACATGCGCGGCAAGCCCGAGCACAACGCCGAGCTCTGCATCGCCTGCGGTGCCTGCGGCGTGGCGTGCCCGGCCGATGCCATTCGCATGGACACCGACCTTGCGGCCGATACCATCACCTGGTCGATCGACTACGGCCGCTGCATCTTTTGCGGCCGCTGCGAGGAGGCCTGCCCCATGGAGGCCATCAAGCTCACCGAGGAGTTTGAGCTGGCCGTCATGAGCAAGGACGACCTCACCAGCAAGAGCGTCTATACGCTCGAGCACTGCTCGCGTTGCGGCAAGCCGTTTGCCCCGCACAAGGAGATCGATTACGCCAAGCGCCTGCTGCAAAAGGCCGGCGGCATGGAGGCCGAGCAGGCCGCCCGTACCGTCGGTATGTGCCAGGAGTGCAAGCGCGAGCTCGATGCCCTGCGCGCCGCTTCGGCCGTAAAGACCGGCAACGCGCGCGGCATGGCTGCCAACGAGACGCTTGCGTCCGGTGAGCCCCAGGGCCCCGGCATGGAGTATCTGGGCGGCCACGGCGTGAACCCGGAGTATATCGACCGCGAGCTCAACCCCGATGCGCCCGAGATTCCCGCCGGTCCGGCGCCGGTCGAGGGCATCATCATGGATTTTGATACGAAGGAGGAGTAACCATGGCCGAACCCACGCTTTTGCCCGAGCGGCTTCAGTACCGCCCGACCAAGATCGAACTCGACGAGAGCATCGAGAAGGCCAAGGCGACCCTTCTTAAGAAGATCAAGCGCTCGGTGTACGTCTACCGTGTTGACTGCGGCGGCTGCAACGGCTGCGAGATCGAGATCTTCGGTTCCATCACGCCCGTCTTCGACGTCGAGCGCTTTGGCATCAAGGTTGTGCCCTCGCCCCGTCACGCCGATGTGTTGCTGTACACCGGTGCCGTGACGCGTGCCATGCGCATGCCGGCCCTGCGCGCCTTTGAGGCCGCACCCGATCCCAAGATCGTGGTGTCCTATGGCGCATGTGGCTGCACCGGTGGCATCTTCTACGACAACTACTGCGTCTGGGGCGGCACGGACAAGATTCTGCCGGTCGATGTCTACATCCCCGGCTGCCCGCCCAGCCCCGCGCAGACCATCTACGGCTTTGCCATGGCGCTCGGTCTGCTGGACCAAAAGCTCCATGCCGAGACCACGGTGGAGGCCGCCGGCGAGCAGGCCGATATCCTGCACCCCGGCGTGCCGTACAAGCTGCGTGTTGCCATTGAGCGCGAGGCTCGCGCCATGAGCGGTTACCGTTACGGCCGCGACCTGGCCAATGAATTTATGGATACGCTCGAGGGCGCACCCAAGGGCGATATCCGCGGTGCCATGGCGCTGCTCATCGACAAGCAGGACGATCCGCGCTGCGTTGAGGTCTACTCGGCGCTGCAGGATCTGGTGCTGGCCGGAGGTCGCTAGATGGAGCTCACGGACCGCTCTGGTTACTTTGCGGGCCCCGGCATGCTTGGCGGCTCTTTTGGCGATGCCTCGCGCGCAAGCGACGAGGCCGCCGAGGGCGTCGCCGACCCCTGCCTGGGCCATGCGCCCGACCAGGTGGTCTTCTATGAGCTCACGCGTAAGTTTGTGGAGACCGAGGAAGACGTTCCCCAGGAGGCCTGCGACGTGCTGTACTACACGCTCGCCGTGGGCCACCACACCGGCGTGCTCGATTGCTTTGAGCCGCGCCTGTCGGTGCCGGTGAACGTGTTCTATTCGCTCGTCGACGCGCTGCCGGAGGGGGAGGCCAAGACCAAGTTCGAGGCCATCCGCTCCTTTGGCGAGTGCCAGCTCGACAAGGCGGCGGTGCCGTCGCTGCTCGAGGCCTGCGATGCGCTGCTCGACGAGCGCGGTTTTCGCGGTTCTGCCAAGGCCGGCATCTCGGTGTTCGACGACGACTTTGGCCTGCATGCCCAGCAGGTCGCGTTCTTAATGAAGTTCCGCGATTTGGTGGAGCGCGTGCGCGATGTGTCGGGCGTGTATCTGACGGGAAGGTTGCAGTAATGGGTCGCGTTGTGGATGGACGTGTGAACGGCGCCCCGTTTGCGGGTATCGTGCTCACGGCGGGAAGCGTGCTGCGTGCCGACGATGCCGCCGGCCCCGTGCTCTCCAAAAAGATGGAAGACGCGCCCATCGCCGGTTGGTACACCATCGACGGCGGGCAAACACCCGAGGATGACATCATCGAGGTCAAGCGCGAGCGTCCGCCGCGTTTGGTTTTGGTCGATGCCGCCGACATGGCGCTGCCCGTCGGCGCCATCCGCTTGCTCGACAAACGTGACGTGGCCCGCAAGTCGATGTTCACCACGCATTCGCTCCCTTTGTCGATTCTGATCGAGGAAATCGAGCAATCGTGCGAAGATATCGTCTTCATAGGGATTCAGCCGGGCGATACGGAGTTTTACAACCCTATGTCCCCGGAGGTCTTTGACGCCGTCGATGCCGTGTACGACGCCGTGGCCGCCAACGACTTTTCCCACTTTGTCCGCTTGGGACAAGAGCAATAGGAGCGCTTGTCCCTGCTGATTAGAAAAGAAGTGATTGACATGGCAGATTCCAAGGCAGAATATCCCGCTCCCGATTGCCTGGCGCCCGCCGCGATCGAGGCCAAGACCGAGGCCGCCGGCGTGACCAAGGCCAACCTGCCGGTCGCAAAGGCCTTTCTGTTGGCAATGTTCGCCGGCGCGTTCATTGCCTTCGGCGGCCTGTTCTTTACCGTGTTCTTGAGCGATAGCACGCTGGGCTGGGGCGCCCAGCGCGTCGTGGGCGGCCTGTGCTTTTGCCTGGGCCTGGTGCTGGTGCTGGTGTGCGGCGCCGAGCTGTTTACCGGCAATTCGCTTATGGTCTGCGCACTCAAGAGCAAAAAGATCACCCTGGTCCAGATGCTCAAGGCTTGGGTCGTCGTATGGGTCGGTAACTTTGTCGGTGCCCTGTTCATCGTCTTTTTGGTGTACATGGCCGGCATTTACAAGCTCAACGGCGAGGCGGTCGCCAATTCCATGGTGAGCGTCGCCGCCGGCAAGGTGACGATCGACTGGGTGACGATCTTCTTCCGCGGCATCCTGTGCAACATCTTTGTGTGCCTGGCCGTGTGGATCGGTACCGCCGGCAAGACCGTGGTCGATAAGGTTGTGGGCATTCTGTTGCCCATCGCCGCCTTTGTGGCCTGCGGTTTTGAGCACTGCGTTGCCAACATGTACTTTTTGCCCATGGGTGCCGTGATGCACGCGTGCGGCTACGGTGCCGACGTCGCCGGCGCCGATGCGCTCAACGCCGCGGGCATTGCGTTTAACCTATCCGCCGCCACGCTGGGCAACATTGTGGGCGGAGCGGTTCTGATCGCGCTCGGCTACTGGTTTATCTACGCCAAGAAGTCCGAGGCGTAATAAGCCGGAATGACGTACGGGCCTCCCGAGGGTGTTTGCCTTTTGGGAGGCTCTTCGTGTCTTGCTGCGGTGGATGCTGCGGGCTATGCGTCGCGGCAGCTGGTGGCAGAGCTGTGGTGCGGTGGGGTTTGAACCCCTGAGCTGGAAGGAATAATCGAGATGGCATCGAGAGCTATGCATGACGGTCGCGCCGTGATGACGACATGCGGGGGATGCTATGCCGATTGCGCCTTTGCGGCACGCGTTGAGGACGGTCGCGTGGTGGGCGAGCTGCCGGTGCCGGGGCATCCGTGCGCGGCGCGCGCCCTGTGCGCCCGCGGACGGCATCGCCTGGCAATGCCGTTTGACGAGCGCGACCGCATCGTGCACCCCATGCGACGCCGCCGGGATGGCTCGGGGTTTGATGCGATTACCTGGGACGAGGCGTTTGCTCAGATTGCCGAGCGTCTTTTGGGGATTGTTGACGAGTGCGGGCCTCGTGCGCTGGGCATGACGCTCGGCGTTCCCTCGTTCGACCGCTACTGGGCCTATCGCCTTATGCATGCGCTGGGTTCGCCCAACGTGTACGGTGCCGATGGCGCCTGCGAGGTAAGCCGTCTCACCGGTTGGGAGCACAGCCTGGGCTACAGCCCCGCCTCCGACCTGGCGCGTACCGATTGCATCATGTACCTGGGGCGTTCCATCGTCGATTCGTCGACGATGGGGGCCGTTGATGCGCTCAACGATGCCCGTCGCCGTGGGGCGAAGATTATCGTGGTCGACCCCCGGCGCAGTGGCTCGGCTGCGCTTGCCGACCGCTGGCTGCGCGTGCGCCCGGGCTGCGACCTGGCCTTGCTGCTGGGCATTGCGCATGTGCTCATTGCCGAGGACTTGTACGACCACAAGTTTGTTGCCCGCTACACCACGGGTTTTGACGAGCTGGCGCAGGCGGCCCGTGCTTGGACGCCCGAGTGGGCCGAGTCGATGTGTGACGTGCCTGCCGCAGAGATTGTTGCGACGGCGCGCGATCTGGCTGCCGCCGCGCCTGCCGCTGTGGTGGATGCGGGCTTTCATGGTGGCATCGGTATCGCGTATGCCAATAGCACCCAGACCGCGCGCGCTATCTGCTTGGTCGATGTGCTGCTGGGCTGTATTGGGCATGCGGGCGGTGCCCTCAACCCGCCCACGCCGCTTGCGTTGGGCGATTTGGACCCTGCGCGTTTCGCAACGCCGTCGATGCCACGTGAGCCCAAGTTGGGCTCCGAGCGCTATCCACTGGTCGATCCGGTGCGCGGCCTGTGCACGACCATCGGTCAGTCGATTCTTGCCGGCGATTTGCGTGGGCTCATCGTCTATGCCAGTAACCCCGGTGCGGGCTATGGCAATGCGCAGGCTTGGTTGGGCATTTTGCAACAGCTCGACTTGCTCGTGACGATTGACATTCGCTGGTCCGAGACGGCGCGTGCTTCTGATTTCGTGCTGCCCGACGTGACGTACCTGGAGGCCGATCGCGGTGTGGGCACAGTCGTGGGCGCCAATGATTCGCGCGTGTTCTACCGCAACGCCGTGCTGCCCGTGTTGCATAACGACACGCGTCCCGGTCGGGAGATCTTTGTCGGTCTGGCGCAGGCGTGTGGCGTTGGCGAGTACTTCCGGTTTACGTCTGACGATCTGGCGGCTGCCCAGGTGGCGCCTTTTGGGATCAATCTGGACGAGCTCAAGGAGCGCGGCTGGGCCGACACGGGTGTTGCGTTGTCGTCGCGTACGGGCGAGCCGGCGATTCCCTTGAATGGCGGCAAAATTGCGCTGGCAAGCGACGTATGGGAACGAGCCGGCCTGGGTCGTGTGCCCAACTGGATCGCGCCCATGGTGGAACCCGGTCCGGGGATGTTTCGCCTCATTAGCGGCAACCGTCCCTTTGAGTCGCACACTTCGCGCAGGCTCGCGGCGGCTGGCGCCGCCGAGGCTGGATCGGACCTGGATGCCGTGCAGATGAATGCCGATGCTGCTGCGCACATGGGCATCGCCGATGGCGAGATTGTCGAACTCGTGAGTGATATGGGCCGCGACCGCGTGCGCGTGGAGACGACGCCGTATCTGCATCCGGCGTGCATCTTCACCTCGGCCGCCCCCGGCGGGCGTTCGTTTGGCGCCGATGCCGGCGTTGCTCAAGCCTTGGGCGTGGGCCCACTCGACCATACGCCGCTGCGCTGGGACCCGTTGACGGGTGCCGCGCTCACCCAGGAAAACGCCGTTCGCGTGGAAAAGATCGCGGCGCGCGAGGATAATAACGAGTAATTGACTCAGCTGATGCATTCGACTGATCCACGT
>DBGAZC010000200.1:0-3429 GCA_048472015.1 Collinsella sp.
GTTTTAGTTTGTGAGGAGTCTCAGCATGTTCGCTGCCGCCATCTCGCTCGTCGGTCTTGCGGCGACCGTCTACCTTGTCTTGCGCGAGGCCAAGGCCATTCGCGCTCAGTCGGGCACCGTTGCCAAAAGCGCTCTTGGGTGGAGCGTCGTCTTCGGCCTGTTCCAGGTCTTTTTGACTATTTGGGGCGTCATTGGCCTCGTCGCCCAAAACGAGCCGCTCGCCTTTGTGATGCTCATCCTGACCAACGCCATCCTCACCGGATGCGCCTGGGCCAGCATCGCCCGCGATCGCATCGCCCCGCGCGTCTTTGCGTTCGCCAAGCCCGACGCCCCCGCCCCCACCGGCAAGCTCGCCCGCCTGCGCGGCGCCTTTGTGGGCAAACCACTCGTCGCCGCCGTCCTGTGCCTGCTGCTCGCCGGCGTCTTTGCGCTGCTGGGCATGGAGGTCTCGTCCAACCACGACTTTACCTGGGTCTACCCCCTGTGCATCCTGCTCGAGTGGGCCATCATCACCGTGCTCATGATCGGCCTGTTCTTCCTGTTCCAGCGCCACGGCGCAGCTCCCGCGGTCCTGGCCTTTGCCCTCTTTGTCCTGGGCATTGCCGAGTTCTTCGTCATCACGTTTAAATCCATGCCCATCCAGCCGGGCGACCTTTCGGCCATCTCCACCGCCGCCGCGGTCGCCGGCACCGGCTACACCTTCTCCATCTCGCTGTTCTGTGTGCTGTCCATGGGCTTTACCGCCATCGCCATGCTGCTGTGCGAGTACGCCGGCCTGGTGGCACCGCACCGTCAGAAGGGTGCCGCCAACGCCAAGCGCATGCTGCTCACCAACCTGCTCGTGGCAGTGCTGTGCCTGGGCGGCGTAACCGCGCATGTCACGCTCATCGACTACTACAACACCCTCGGCATCACCGTCTACACCTGGCGCCCGCTCGAGAGCTACTGGCGCGAGGGCTACCTGCCCGCCTTTATTAGTGCAGCGCAGTCCATCAAGCCGCCCAAACCCGCCGACTACTCCGTCGACGATGCCAAGGCCACGCTCAAAAAGTACGCCAAGGCCTACGACAAGTCCGACGCGGCCAAGAGCGACGAGCGCGCCGCCGCAAAGGAGCAGTTCGATAGCGAGAAGCCCACGGTCATCGCCATCATGAACGAGACGTTCTCCGACCTGTCGATCTACCAGAACATGCGCGCCGGCTACGAGGGCCCGCAGTACTTTAAGAGCCTGTCTAACTGCCTCAGCCGCGGCAAGCTCTACGTGAGCGCCTACGGCGGCGGTACCGCCAATACCGAGTTTGAGTTTATGACCGGCAACTCTATGGCCAACCTGGGCTCGGGCGTGTACCCCTACACCATCTACAACATGGAAACGACCGGTAATCTGGCAGAGCAGTTCAAATCGCTCGGCTATTCCACCACGGCCATGCACCCCAACCACGCGACCAACTGGAACCGCGAGAACGTCTACAAGGACTTTGGCTTTGACCAGTTCCTGTCTATCAACGATTTCCAGGGAGCCGACACCCTGCGCGGCATGGTGACCGACCAGGCTACCTACGACAAGATTCTTGAGCTGCTCGACCAGAACGCCGATCCGCAGTTTATCTTCGACGTGACCATGCAGAACCACTCGGGCTACGATACGGGCCTGCTGCCGGTCGACAAGCAGATGCACCTGAACATCGACACGACCGACCTGGACGCCAAGACCGTCGAGGACGGCACGCTATCCGATGTCGACGAGTATGTCTCGTGCATCGAGCAGTCCGACCAGGCGCTTCGCTACTTCCTCAACGCCCTGAGCAAACTCGATCGCAAGGTGGTCGTGGTGTTCTGGGGCGACCACCAGCCGTTCTTCCCGTCCAAGTTCAATGACAAGTGGTTTACCGGCGAGGACGACGCTACGCATCAGGAGCGTCTGTGGCAGACCGACTACATCATCTGGGCCAACTACGACGTTGCCGGCTGCGACCAGACGAGCGAGGTCGACGACCTGTCCACCAACTACCTGTCCACGCAGCTTATGCAGCTGATCGGCGCACCGCTGACCGACTACCAGAAAGCGCACATGACGCTGCGCGAGTCGCTGCCCGCCATCAACTCGGTCGGCTACGAGGACGCCAGCCTGCGCTGGGCGCTCTCCTCCAACGTCACCGGTGACGATGCCGCCGCCGCAGCCGCCACCAAGGCGCGCGAAGATTACGCCAAGATGCAGTACTACGAGATGTTCCGCGACGGCAAGAACGTGTACACCGAGCACTTCCAGACCGAGGCTAACGAGACCGACCCCAACCTGGCACCGGGTACGACCAAGATCAAGTAGCGAGCCTGTATCCCGGTTCGTCTGCCCGGACGGCGCGGAACGTAAGGTTCCCTGCTCGGACAGTCCTGCGCAAGACGAAGGCCACATTAAGTGGCCTTCTTTGCGTGCGGAACTCGCGATGAACCTTATATGCCTCCGCCTGGACAGACGCCCTGTTGTTGGAGCGCGGCTTGTCATGGGGGTATCCGCAACATATATAAGTTGAAGGCCACGTCTTGTGGCCTTTTTTGCATCCGGAAACCGTGTCCCAGAATTCACGTCCGGAGTGGGATGCAGTTTCCGCTTACGGCCCCGTTGGGAAACTGCATCCCACTCCGATTGCAAATTCCGGGTCGCATTTTCCACCAGAGCCCTCAACCGGAAACCGCATCCCATTCCAAAGGCAAATTCCGGGACACACTTTCCGAAACCCCATCCATCCGGAAAGCCCGTCCCACTCTGAATACATCCAGCGAACGCATGCGAGTGTGTCGTCCAGGACGGTCTCGTCATCGGGGTAATGGAAAATGTCACCCCAAACGCCTGCCACGGTTGCGCCTACAAGTGTCAAGAAAAAAGCCTCAAGAACTTCGAGGCTTTCACATTTGTATTGTTTTGCACGAAGGATCGCGGACGGCGAAGCTACTCGCCCAGCACGGCCTTCTTGGCGGCTGCGGCCATGTTGTCCAGGTCCTCCTTGGTAGGATGGTCCTTTGCGGCAACCCAGTTGTCGAGCAGCATCTTAAATCGGGCGTTGTCGGGATCTTGCTCGAGCATGGCCTCGTAGCGCTGCTTGACCGCAGGGCCCATCTTGCCCTGACACATCGCCCAGCCCGCAAGCTCGGCATCTCCAGCCAAATTGGAGGTCACGCGGTCGATAATCTGCTGGTAATAGCTCTGATCGGCCCCAAAGCCGCAGGTGCCAAACAGGAAGACGCGCTTGCCGTGCAAAGCGGAGAGCAACGCCGCGACCGAAGGCGTGCACGCGCCCTTGTCGCACCAAAAACCGACGAGCACCGTGTCGGCCGCGCAGGCGCCCTGCGCCTCGAGCGCAACCTGATCTGCATCCGCATCGTCGCTCAACGCCGCGGCATGGACAAACTCAACACCCGCAGCCTGCAGAG
>DBGAZC010000201.1:0-1947 GCA_048472015.1 Collinsella sp.
GCAGGCTAAGACCGAACCGGTTAGGACGCCGCGAGCGTGTCGCTGCGCGCAAAGCGTCCGAGACTAAACCAGCGACTGAGCTTGGAGATGCCAATCAGGGGGCTTTCGTGGACCGGAGTTCGATTCTCCGCGCCTCCACCATAAGTAACAGGCAGGTAGATATTTATATCTACCTGCCTTTTTATTTCTAGTCCGTACCGCGGAGAATCGAACTCTATGCAGGGCGCGGGCGTAAAGAAAACGCGTGAGCGTTTTTAGCCCGCGGGCGAGGGCGCCGGCAGGCGGCCGAAGCCGGTGCGGGTTCGCGAAGCGAACACGCGGATTCTCCGCGCAATGCCTCAGCCCAAAACAGATGCGATGTCGATCGGATGACAGCCGACAATGCCCCCGCGCCAACGTCATCTCTACCCGCGGAGAATCGAACTCTATGCAGGGCGCGGGCGTAAAGAAAACGTCGCAGCAGCGCAGGTGGGACGCGCTTTCCCAATGGCGGCCCAGGCGGAAAGCACGTCCCGGAATCCGCGCTCAGACTGGGACGTAGTTTCCGGATGACGCCTCAAGCGGAAACTGCGACCCGGAATCGAGCCGTAGAGTGGGATATGCTTTCCCAATGGCAGCTCAAGCGGAAAGTACATCCCGGAATCCTCGTTCGAAATGGGATGCAATTTCCAAATGAATGGCTAGCGGAAAATCCGTCCCGGAATTCCGCCTCAAACTGGGACGCGCTTTCCGTTCCATCTCCTCAACTCCAAAACCTGCGCGCTCGCCATCCCAAAACTGGGTAGAAGAAAGCCAAAACGCAATCGCAGGAGGTCAACATGACTGCAGAAGATAAGGCAAAGAACGCCGGCAAGGTCGCGCTCGTTTTGGAGGGCGGTAGTTTTCGCGGGCAGTTTACCGCAGGCGTGCTCGACGTTCTCATGGAGGCCGGCGTCGAGATTCCGGCTGTCTACGGTGTATCGGCCGGCGCCCTCAACGGCGTGAACTACAAATCGCACCAGATCGGCCGTGCCAACCGCATCAACCTGGCTTTCTGTAACGACAACCGCTTCATGGGCGCCGCGTCGTTTGCGGCCACGGGCTCTATCGTCGGCTACGATTTTATCTTCAACGATGTCCAGGACCGCCTGGACCCCTTTGACAACGAGACGTTCGATGCGAGCCCCATCGAGATGTACGCCGTTGCGACGGACATGCTGTTCGGAACCGCCGCGTACCTGCCGGTCAAAAGCGCCGTACTTGACCTCGACGCTGTGCGCGCATCGACCTCGTTGCCGCTGGTGACACCGCCGGTCGAGATAGACGGGCACAAATACGTCGACGGCGGCGTGGCCGATTCGGTTCCTATCGAGCATGTGCTGGAGGAGGCGGGCTTCGACCGTGCGGTCGTCATCGTCACGCAGGACCGCTCGTACGAGAAAAAGCCCTACGAGTTTTTGCCGGCCGCGCGCGCCCGCTATGCCGACTACCCCTATCTGCTCGAGGCTATCGAGACGCGCCACGACCGTTACAACATCCAGCGCATGCACCTGTGGAAGTATGAGCGCGAGGGCCGTGCGTTGGTCGTCGCTCCGCAAAAGCCGGTCGAGGTCGGCCATGTTGAGCACGATCCGGCAAAGCTTCTGGACCTGTATATCCAGGGCCGCCAGGAGGCAAAGCGCCTGCTCGCGGAAATCCAAGAGTTCGTTGAGCGCTAGCGACGGCGAACCCTCAAAAAATGACAACAGCTAAAGAGCTGGAAAATCACGGCTCGTGGATGACATGTGCAGAAACTCTGGTCGGAGCCAAAATACCTGTTGACTCGTACGGCGAGCGGGGTAATATGGACGGGTTACTTGCAGAGCCCCGTGAATCTCTGTAACAACACGTACTGTACATGGAGGAGTCTAAGTGATTTCGAAATCGACTCACTACGCCAAGCAGGGCGAGGTCCAGCGCAACTGGGTT
>DBGAZC010000202.1:0-5910 GCA_048472015.1 Collinsella sp.
ATTTGAACTTCTGACCTCTTCCGTGTCAGGGAAGCGCTCTCCCCCTGAGCTAAACGCCCAAATGGAGCGGACAACGGGGCTCGAACCCGCGACCCCAACCTTGGCAAGGTTGTGCTCTACCAACTGAGCCATGTCCGCCTGCGAGGATTTAATATACGGGATGATCCACCCAAATGCAAGAACTTTTTTTAAAAAGTTTTGCGACGCTCTCGCGAGGGCATCAGTCGTCACGAAAGGCACGGACAAACGCAGGCTCGCAGCGAGATGCCCCTACATCTCACCGAGCATGATCCAGGCAGAGCTGTCCTGCGTGAGCCTGCCGTCTGCAAGCGGTGATGAGGTGAGCAGGACCCTACCCGCCGGCAGCTCCACGGGTGCTGCACCGAAGTTCGTCACACACGTCCAGCCGTTATCGCGGCGATAGGCGATGACGCCGCCCTCAGCGCCCTCGGCACCATCCGCAAGACCGGTGCGCCCGTCAAGATCGAGCCACGCAAGATCGTTGGCGCACCCGCGCAGCTTGCGCCGCAGCCAGAGGGCGTCACGATAGAGCGCAAGCATCGATGTCGGGTCCACTTCTTCCCTATCGGCAGCATAATCGGAAAACCATGCAGGCTGCGGCAGATGGGGCGCCGCATCGGCGTCTGCCGGCGAAAACCCAAACGATCCGCCATGCGCGGGATCGTCCGCCGCCACCCACGGCAGGGGCACACGACAGCCGTCGCGCCCCTTCTCACGCTTCGGTCCGTGCGTATTGGTCGCAGTAGGGTCTTCGAGTGCAGCCCACGGGATATCAGCCACCTCAAAAAGGCCGAGCTCCTCGCCCTGATACACGTATGCCGAGCCCGGAAGCGCCAGTTCAAGCAAAAGGGCCGCCCGCGCGCGGCGCTCGCCGAGTTCACGGTCCTCGTCATAAGACGACCCGTCACGTAAGAGCCAGTCGAGCGCAATCTGGTGGTAGCGCGTCGCCTTGATTTGCGGCAGGGCATAGCGTGTCGCCACGCGCGGCACGTCGTGGTTGGAGAGTACCCAGGTCGAGGCGGAATCGGATTCGACGGCTGCCTTCAAGCCCTTCTCGATTGCAGTGTGCATGTCATCATAGGTCCAAGTGGCCTTGGCAAACTCAAAGTTGAATGTCTGGCCAAGCTCGCTGGGACGCGCGTAGAGATACTGGCGCTCGGGCAGCACCCACGCCTCGGCAACGGCGCTGCGTGGCGGATTATAGCGGTCGAACACGCGGCACCACTCTCGATAGATCTCGTGGACCTCGTTGCGGTCCCACAGCGGATGGGTGCCGTCGTCAACCATGTCATCGCCCTCGGCGAGATGCCACCGGTCGAGGTCATCGCGGTCGAGATCCTTGGCGAGACCCTGCGCCACATCAATGCGAAAGCCGTCGACGCCTCGATCGCTCCAAAACGCCAGGACGTCGCAAAAGAGCGCGTGAACCTCAGGGCATGACCAGTCAAAGTCCGGCTGCTCGGGCGTAAACATGTGCAGATACCACTGACCGTCCGCAACACGCGTCCATGCGGGGCCGCCAAAGTTGGCATTCCAATTGGTGGGAGGCAGCTCGCCATGCTCGCCGCGACCATCGCGGAAGATATAACGGGCGCGCTCGGGCGATCCGGAGCCGGCGGCAAGAGCGGCTTTGAACCAGGGGTGCTGGTTGGATGAATGGTTGGGCACGATATCGACGATAATCCTGATGCCGCGCGCGTGAGCCGCAGCGATCATGTCATCGAAGTCGTCAAGCGAGCCGAGACGTGGATCGACATCGCAGTAGTCCGCCACATCATAGCCACCATCGACAAGAGGCGATGGGTAAAACGGGCTCAGCCAGATGGCCTCGATACCCAGCCGCTCAAGATAGTCCATCTGCTGGGTAATGCCCGCGATATCGCCCAGACCCGAACCAGTCGAATCCTTAAACGAGCGCGGGTAGATCTGATAGATCGCGGCATCGGACATCCATGAGCGCGAAGAAGACTTTTCTGTAGCCATGGGACATATCTCCCTTGCAACGAGGTTATGCGAGATGCCCACGATGATACGCCCAAAGCGGACATTCGCGGCAAACAACGCCACAGCCACGCCCCAAAACGCTCGCTCCCTCTCGGGTTCGAGCCCAGGCGATGGGTACAAAAAAGCCCGGCTACCGTGGTAGTCGGGCTGCTGCGTTTGGAGCGGACAACGGGGCTCGAACCCGCGACCCCAACCTTGGCAAGGTTGTGCTCTACCAACTGAGCCATGTCCGCATATGTAAAACAAAACGGGCGCCGGAGCGCCCGGATGTTGCCTGGAGGCGAAGCCCGGATTCGAACCGGGGGTAAAGGCTTTGCAGGCCTCTGCCTTACCACTTGGCCACTTCGCCGAAAAAGGACCGCCTAAACGGTCCGGAAATGCAATGGAGCGGACAACGGGGCTCGAACCCGCGACCCCAACCTTGGCAAGGTTGTGCTCTACCAACTGAGCCATGTCCGCTTGCGGGTTATTAATTTACGCGAGTTGTCCAAAAGACGCAAGTACTTTTTTCAAAAAACTTGTCTGCCGCATGTTCTTAATAGCCAAACGCGCTAAAGCGATTGGCTAGGCGCACGATTCCAGCGCTCCGCTAAACAGCTTCACCATCTGCACGCGCGTGCCGGCGCCGTCCGTACGACGAGCAACCTCCACGTTATCGACGAGCATACGCATAAGCTTGATACCACGGCCGCGTTCCTCAGATGCGACCGGCTCGCTCGTTTCATCGATAGAATAGCCGGCACCTCGATCAAGCACCTCAACCACAACGCGATCGCCATAGGCCTGAACCGTCAGGACGCACCCGATACCGCCCGCATGGTCATAGGCATTACCCAGCGCCTCCCCCGATGCCAATGCGACATCGTAGCGCTCGTCACGGCGCAACGGAAGCGATTCAAGGAGTTCGGCGATGCGATGTCGGTAGTATGGAAGATTCTCGATACCCTGACGGACCTCGACACTCTTACTCCAGCGAGGCAGCTCCCCCACCGGAATAGCGGGAATAGACTCCCGTGCCGGCCCCGCGACATGAAGGATATCGACAAGACGAGCAATCTCCAAAAAGCGAACAACTTCACCTGATGCATTGACGAGCGAAAGCAGGCCTTCTCGCCTCATGAGCTCACGAGCGCGCGTAAGCAGGAATGCCAAGCCCGTCGAATCGATAAAGCTAACAGCCTGACAGTTGATAACGACACGACGCACGCCGCGGCCAATCAAGGCATCCAACCGCCGACGCAGCGCAGGCACCGTGGCGATGTCGATATCGCCTGGTGGCGTCAAAACCGCTATGTCATTCCACTCATTCATACGACCATGGTTCCCCAAAAAAGCCCACTCGATGCATTCGTTTCCCCAACCGTACGGACTCAGCCCGCCCAGCGTCGTCTATGAACGACCCCGTAAAAACTCAAGGGACACCAATGCAATGTCATCGTCCAGCGCCGATTCGGTAAATCGGTCAAGCTCGCCCAAGACCTTGCCGCAAATGCCCGACACGCCCTCCCCCGAAACAGAAAGCAGAAGGTCGCGCAAGCGCTGCTCGCCAAAGAACGCTCCGGTGCGGTCGCGGGCCTCAATCGTTCCATCCGTATACATGAAGAGCATGTCGCCGGGGGCGAACGTAAACACGCCTGTCTCGTACACCATGCTCTCAAAGGCACCGATTACGCCCGATTGGCATCCAAGCAGCTCAACCTCTCCCCCACGTGCCTCACCGCCATCCAGCGGCATCGACTCTGGCCTGATGACCATGGTCGGAGGATGGCCCGCCGAACAATACGTTGCGCGTCCGGCCTTAAGGTCAATCTTGGCGATAAAGGCCGTCACGAACGTCTCGACCCTCGAAAAGCCCATGAGCATGCTGTTAAGGGAGCGTGCCATGCGGGCCGGTCCAGCGCCCTCCCAGGCATATGCCGTCAGGGCCGTCTTGACGAGCGCGGACATCGATGCGGCCTCAATGCCTTTGCCAGACACATCACCCAGAATCATGACGGCGCAGTCGTCGGGAAGACGGATGAGCGTATAGAAATCGCCGCCGACCAACGCCGAGTTCGTGGCCGACAGGTACACCGAATCGGTTGCGATACCCGGAACATCCCCCAGGGAATTTCTCATGCCGATCTGAAGGGTCTGAGCGATATGGCGCTCCTCGCGCTTTTGAGATTCGCCTTCGTAGATCAGTTCAAAGTCATGCGCCAAGTGCACCAAGTAGTCATATTCAAGATCATCAATCGGCTCTTGGCTACCATCACGAAGCAGCAGCGCGCGCGTCGTCGGGCTCTTCGCAACAGAAGCAGGAACAATCGCGTCGTTACTGTGCCTGCCATCACCCTCAGAGCGCGGGCGCCCCGCCTCGATGCCGGAGTCAACGTAGAGACCTTGACAAGGCAGACCGTGCGCCCTAAGCCAGCCTCCCATAGGCATCGATTCGTCAACGCGAGTTATACGGACGTGTTTAAGGTCCTCGGCACTCGTACCGCCCAAAACAGATGCCTCAAAGCCATCAGGGCCAGCCCCCAGACGTGCCGCTGGCGCCGTCGTGGAAAAGAAAAGCTTCTCGGGATCGTCCGGCAAAGCAACGCGACTGCCGCCTTCAAAATCTATGACGTAGGAATCCAGACTGGCGTCATACTCAACAGGGCAAAAATGGCAGTTAAGCATATTGCAGATCTCGGACGATACCGCCTGGGTAGCCGCGGCGGAATCGTCTAGAAAGGCAAACAACTCATCACGCAAGACATTGAGCGAGCGGCCAAGCTCGGCCGTGCGACGGGAGCGAAGGCTCGATGCCATGCCGACCAGCTGGATAGACAGGTAATCGCAAATGACCTCGAGCACATTAACGTCATAGGCGAGCGGTGCCTGGGGGCGTTTCCAACCAACTTCCAGCACGCCAAGAATCTGCGTACCGTAAAAAACGGGAAGACAGATCTCGCTGCGGTACGGAGGCATATCCTGGATGCGCAACAGGTGCTTAGAACGATTGTCCAGGTCCATAAACATACCGGAGGCGGCCTTATCACCCTCAAGGTCCTGTTGAATCGACAAGCGACAGGCACGCGACTCGCGAAGAACATACGTCGGAATGCCAGCGCCATACGGCAAAAACTCGGGCAGGTAGCTGTCGTACAGCTCCTTGGAAACACCGCGTAGCTTAAAACCGCCGCTCTCAGAAAAATAGATAGCGGCACCCGAAGCATCGAGCGTTCCTACAAGCTGGTTCAAAACGGTATCAAGTAGGCTGGGCAGCTCATCGGAGCCCACGGTACTCATAATGACCGAGAGCGTGCCAGAGAGGCGTTTGTTCGCCACTCTAAGCTCCGATAACGCACGCTTGAGTTGACGGTCGTGAGAATACTGTTCCTCGATACTGTGAAGCGCCACAAGGACACGTGGTGCGCGGCGCCCAAAGATACGTGGAGGCGTTACGGAGCCCGCACGAACCAAGACGGGGATAAAGGAGCCGTCACTCAGCTTGAGCATCAGTTCGTTCTCGGAGCCATCAGTTTCAAATGGCAGACGATGTTCCGTCGCACGTTCAAAAGCGGACGAGTACAGGACGTCTTTAACATCTCCACCGATGACGTCGGCGCGTTCCTCGCACATCAAACCAAGTAAGCGATTATTCACATGCAGAATGGTTCCGTCGAGCTCGCAGATGATGACAGCATCGCTCGTGATCTCGACTAGTTGGGCAACGTCTGCCCACTCGTTGCGTTCAAGCGTTTCCATCGTGGACCCCACCGTCTATCGGTAACAAAAAAGCCTCCGAAGAGGCTTCTCAAATGCGATGGTGTCGGAGGCGGGACTTGAACCCGCATGACCAAAAAGCGGTCACTAGCACCTCAAGCTAGCGCGTCTGCCAATTCCGCCACTCCGACA
>DBGAZC010000203.1:0-10469 GCA_048472015.1 Collinsella sp.
GCAAACGCCCCATTTGGGCAATCTGACCCTCACTCGTCGGTCGCGTACGCAAGTACGCTTCCCTCCTCCTTCGGGCCACCTTGCCACAAATGGAACGTTTTCGCTTACTTATGCTCAACCTGTAAGGGTATTTACGGGACAAAGCCATCTTCGTCTCACCCACATTGCAGGTTGACTGCCCTTCGCCCGACCGAAAGGAAAGCATGTTCGGATACATCTATAAGAAAGATGTCGCCATTATCGCGGTTGTCCTGGGCCTTTGTCTGGGCGTGGGCAGCTTCTTTGATTATCAAATCTCGAGTGCGCTGTTCAACATCGGCAGCATGTACGGTCGCTTTGTCGAGGCGGCCGGTGAGCTGCCGTTCGAGCTGACGGCGAGCATCGCGGGCGTTATGCTCATGCGCTCGGCACGCCCTGATTCCAAGGCGAGCAAGTGGCTCGCTGCGCTGGGCGTTTTGATCAACGTGGGTCTGGTCGGCTACGAAATTATCGGATCGCTGCGCGTCGGCGGCAAGCTTATTGCGTTTCAGCTGGTTCTGACGTTTGCGTTGGTCATCGCAGCCAACTTCATCGCCTACCGCCTCACGCGCACGACCGAGCCCGACGAGCTTACGCGCTGGGCGTTGATGGTGCTTGCCGTGTGGGTCGCTCAGGCCATCATCCTCAACGTCATTGTTAAGCCGTTATGGTCACGCCCGCGCATGCGCGTGATCGAGGTCACGCCGGGGCTCAATTTTCAGCCGTGGTGGGTGATCGGCAATCCCGACAAGTGGACCTATATCGCCGCCGGCGTGATCAAGGACGGGTTCAAGTCGTTTGCGAGCGGACACACGGCGCATGCGGCGATTGGCCTTATGCTCGCCGGGCTTCCCGCGGCAGCCTTTAAGGAAAAACCTTCGCGTCGCCGCGTGATCTTTTGGGCGGCGGCTGTGATCGCGGCGCTCGTCGCCTTTGGGCGCATCGTGATTGGAGCGCACTTTTTGACTGATGTGAGCTGCGGTTTTGCCCTGGTACTGGCACTTGAGTGCCTTGCCGCACGCATTGCCTATCCCAACGGCGTACAATAGCTCCGTTTGAATCATCTGGCCGATACCCGGTAAGAGAGGATTGCCATGCTCGCGTTTAACAACGATTATTCCCACGGCGCACATCCGGCAGTGCTGCAGGCGCTCGTCGACACCAATATGGAGCCGCAGCCCGGCTACGGTACCGATGCGCACACCGAGCGTGCCAAGCAGCTTATCCGCGAGGCCTGTCAGGCCCCCGATGCCGACGTGTTTTTTCTGGTGGGCGGCACGCAGGCCAACGCGACGGTGATCGACATGCTGCTCGCGCCGTACGAGGGCGTCGTTGCCGCCGAGACTGGCCACGTCGCCTGCCACGAGGCGGGCGCCATCGAGTTTGGCGGCCATAAGGTGCTCACCATCCCCGGCTACGAGGGCAAGATGCACGCCGAGGACCTCGAGAACTATATCCAGGTGTTCTACGAAAACGAGAGCTACGAGCACACGGTGTTCCCGGGTGCCGTGTACGTGAGTCTATCGACCGAGTACGGCACGCTGTACTCCAAGGCCGAGCTTGCGGCGATTCACGCAGTGTGCCAGAAGCGCCAGATTCCGCTGTTTGTGGATGGCGCTCGCCTGGCCTATGCGCTGGCGGCCGATGAGTGCGACATTACCCTGCCCGAGCTGGCACGGCTGTGTGACGTGTTCTACATCGGCGGCACCAAGTGCGGCGCTCTGTGCGGCGAGGCCGTGGTGTTTTGCGGCATGCATGCTCCGGCGCATCCCATTCCGCGTATTAAGCAGCATGGCGCACTGCTTGCCAAGGGCCGCCTGACGGGTGTGCAGTTCGAGGCCCTTTTTACCGATGGCCTGTATTTTGAGATTGGTCGCCAGGCCATCGAAACCGCGCAGGCGCTTCGTCGCGTGCTGCACGAGCGCGGCTACCAGTTCTTCTTGGAGACGCCCACAAACCAGCAGTTTGTGATTCTGCCCAACGAGGACATGGCCCGCATTCGCGAGCATGCCTCGGTCGAGTACTGGGAAAAGTACGACGAGACCCACACGGTGGTGCGTTTTTGCACCAGCTGGGCCACGACGCAGGAGGATATCGACGCGTTGGCGGCGGTTCTGTAGCCTGATGTAATGACGGGGGGCCGCCTTGCGCTGGGTTTGGCGCAAGGCGGCCTTTGTTTTTGAGGGAGAAGGGTTGTATGACCGAGATGTCCGAGCCGACAATTCGCCTGGCGACGCCCGAAGACGCGTCGGCGTTGCTTGCCATCTATGAGCCGTATGTGCGCCAGACGGCGATTACCTGCGAATACGAGGTGCCGAGCGTTGAGGAGTTCGCCGGGCGTATTGAGCGTACGCTCAAGCGCTATCCGTATCTGGTGATGGAGTTGGACGGGCGTCCGGTAGGCTATGCCTATGTGAGTCCGCTTAACAGCCGCGAGGCATACGACTGGTCGGTCGAGACGTCGATCTACCTGGCACGCGATGTGCGCCATGGCGGGCTGGGTCGCAAGCTGCACGACGCGCTCAAGCAATGCCTGGTCGCGATGGACATCACCAACATGTGCGCGCTCATTGCCGTGCCGCACGATAAGGACGACGAGTATCTGACGCACAACAGTCAGGATTTCCATGCCCATATGGGATATCGCCTGGTGGGCGCCTTCGACCGCTGCGCCCAAAAGTTCGGCCGCTGGTACGACATGTGTTGGATGGAGCTGGTCCTGGCTGAGCGCACACCCAACCAACCCAAACCAACCTGGTTCCCCGACCTTCCCAAACCTACCATTTAGGGACAGGTTTATTTTGGCCGCTTTATAGCGTCAATTCACCGCGAGAAGTACGGATTCACGCGTCTTTTGATGCGGATGGGCTTAATTTGGCTTCGATTTGGGTCCGTTTGGCTTCGATTCGAACTAAGTGAGTAGACTTTTTGGCGCAGGTCGAGCACAAGGCGTATCTGCCTTAGTAAAACCGCAGGTCACAGAGGTGACAGTTTTTGGTGTGCTCGACAGGTCACGAAAAGTCTACTCACTTAGATTTGCGGTACTGGATATTCTGAGCAGGAACAGTTGAGCTTGGACGGCGCGTATTGCCAGGCGATGTTGGCATTTGTGCCATGCTAGCTTGAGATTTAATAAAACCGCAGGTAAAACGTTCATCAGGTACAGTTTGCCTCGTTTGGTGCGCTAGCCGATGGGCTCGGTGTATTTGGCGCGGTCGGTGCGCTGGATGCGCTTGGAGACGTGGAGCGGGCGGCCGTCGGTGTCGTAGACGTAGTCGGTGATCAGGATCAGCGCCTGCCCGCGCTCGACGTTGAGCAAAAACGCCTCGTTTTGCGAGGCGTAGCACACCTCAAAGGTCTTATGCCCCTGTGCCGGCGCGCGATGGAACTCCTGTCGCAGCGTGGCGTAGAGCGAACCGTTGATATCGCGATCGATGAGTGCCTCAAAGCTCGGTGGTAGATAGGTGGTCTCCAGGCACAGCGGCGCATCGTCCAGATAACGCAGACGGACAAGTTTGACGAGCTTGCTGCCCACGGCGGCATCAAAGAACTTAGCTATGCTGCCGCCCGCCTTGGTAAAGCCCGAGTCCACGGTGCGCGTGGTGGGCTTCATGCCCTGGCCTTCGACCTGCTTGGTATAGCTCGAAAACACCAGGTTGTTCACGTGGAGCGCGGGCGTGTCGGCCACAAAGGCGCCACGCCCGCGCTCGGTGCGCACCAGGCCCTCATCAACGAGAACCTTAAGGGCGTGGCGCACGGTGCTGCGCGACAGCCCCGATTCGTCCATGAGCTCCATCTCGGACGGCAGCTTGTCTCCGCGTGCGTAGATGCCGGCGGCGATGCGGTCGCGAAGCGTACCCGCCAAGCGCTCGTATTGGCTCAGTTTCTTTTTAGATGAAGCGTTCATGCAATCAGCCTATATTTAACTTGTATGCTTATCTAAGCAAGCATGTATTCAACACAACAATAAAACCGCTGGTATTGAGCTACCGAAAACCTTACCAGCAAAATTTCTAAGATAAATATAGCATACAACTAGTCGACATAACCAAAACATGTATATAACTTGTATGCCATCGAGAGCATCAAACGAGAAGAAAGGCTGATGCACGATGACTACTCAGGAACAGGTTAAGGATGTCGTCTCCCAGGTTTTGGCTGACAAGGCAGACAAGGGCGGCATCAAGCGCGTCGTGTGGATTGGCGCTGGTGGATCCAACGGCGGCAACTATCCTGCCCAGTACTTTATGGAGCACGAGGCCACGCAGGTCGTGAGCTCCAGCTACACCAGCAACGAGTTCGTGCACGCAACCCCTGCCTACGTCAACGAGAACACCTTGGCCGTCGTCGTGTCCATGCGCGGCACCAAGGAGACCATCGTCGCCGCCCAGGTCGCCAAGGACCACGGCGCCAGCACCATCGCCATCTATGTCGACGAGTCCGGCCTTACCGAGGTCTGCGACTACAAGATCCAGTACGATAGCCTGGCCGTCGATGAGTCCTGCATGGGCCGCACCAACTCCGCCGTCGTGACCATGATCGCCATGGAGCTTACGCAGCAGACCGAGGGCTATGCCGAGTACGAGACCGCTATGGCCGCGTTCGACTTGGTCGACCCCATCTATCGCAAGGCCGTCGAGTACACCCGTCCGCTCGCTGCCAAGTGGGCCGAGCAGAACGCCGACAAGCCCTGCATCAACGTCATGGCCCAGGGCCCGCTCTTTGGTGCCGCCTACGTCTTTAGCATCTGCAACGTGCAGGAGATGCTGCAGATCGACTCCTGCACCATCAACACCTGCGATTTCTTCCATGGCCCCTTCGAGATTCTGGACAAGCGCACCTCGCTGTTCCAGCTCATCAGCGTCGGCCGCAGCCGCTGCAACGACGAGCGCGGCATCCGCTTCGTCAACCAGTACGGTGGCGAGCGCGTCTATCAGCTCGACGCCAAGGAGCTCGGCCTCAACGACATCAAGGACAGCGTGAGCGAGTACTTCAACCACCTGATCTTTGCCCCGATCCTCAACAACGTGTACATGCGCGCGCTCTCTGCCGTCACCCACAAGGACTACATGACGCGCCGCTACATGTGGAAGCTGGACTACTAGGGGATAGAGCGGCCTAACAGCTCGATGTCCTCATAAGTTGCGGTGGAATAGTTCTTGCTTGGGGGCTTGAAGCCTCTATTTAGGAACTATTTCACCGCAACCGCCCAGTAATCCGCTGGGGGCGGAGGAAAACGGATCACTTTTCCGCTCACCGATTTGTGTCTTGAAAAATGTATATAACGACTATAACGTAGTGTGAAACATATTGGAAACAATACCGAGGAGGCTGCGTTGAAGAAAAGCAATCTGGGCTATGTGCTGGTGCTGATCGCCGCGCTTATGTGGGGCAGCATCGGAATCTTTGTAAACGGCATCTCGGCCATGGGCGTTTCGTCCCAGAGCATGGCTGCCTTTCGCTTGTTGGTCGGAGCGCTTATCTTGGCGCCGGTCCTGATGTTTATGGGTTGCCGTCCGGGTGAGGGGTCCACCGTGGCTCAGGGTCCGCTGGCGCTGTTCAAGGCAAGCCCTAAAGAGCTTGTTCCCTGCGCGCTTGTTGGTATCGTCGGTTTGGCCGCCGCTAACACGCTTTATTACGAGTGCATGGGCGAGGTGGGCATGTCCACGGCCTCGGTGCTGCTCTACACCTCGCCGGTGTTTGGCGTCATGCTCGGCCGCGTGCTTTATCGCGAGGACGTGACCCCCAACAAGCTCGTTGCCATTGTCTTTAACATCGTTGGCTGCGTGCTTGCAGTGACCAATGGTGACCTTTCCGGTTTTCATTTTTCGGTTTGGGGCGTCACGTCGGGCGTGATTGCAGGCCTTTGTGGTGCGTCACTCGCGGTGTTTAGCCGGATAGCAACCAAGACGGTCCACCCGCTGGCTGTCACGTTTTGGGGCTTTGTTTTTGGCGGTGCGGTTATGGCAGCTATCGCGGCTCCGTGGCCGGATGTCGCCGCGGCAATGTCGCCACAGCTGCTGCTGCTGTTCCTTGGCTTTGGACTCATCCCCACAGCCGTGGCTTACATCTTATATATGCAGGGTCTGTCCATGGGGCTCGAGACATCGAAAGTTCCCGTCGTAATGTCATTCGAGACAGTCGTCACCGTGCTGGTGGGCATTGGCATCTACGCCGAGCCCGCCGGCGCGATCAAGGTCCTGGGCATCGTGCTGGTGCTCGCGTCCATCCTGATCATGAACACCGACTTCTCCAAGCTGCGCAACAGTGTGTTTGTCGGTCATGTCATTGAGAGCATGACCTTTAAGCCCAACGCGTGGTGGACGGAGAAATCGCAGGACATGGATCTGTTTAAGGAACGCACCGGCATCGCGCTGGAGCCCACCGTGCAGGAAAGCCCCTGGTACTTCGTGCGATAGGGGATTGGCAAGGCGTCTGATCTGGGGTTATCCAGCCAGCGCCGGCCTACCCAGCCCCAACGTTTCAAGTACGTTAAACCCGTCAACGGTCGATTTTCACCCGCGAACGGTCTTTATACTAATTAGCAATATCCACAACGTATAAGACGTTATAATGACCATAACGAAAAGGAGGAGGCAAGATGAATCAGATCATTCTCGCATCTCATGGCGGCCTGGCCGCAGGCGCCAAAGACACGCTCGAGATGGTTCTCGGCGACGTGTCGAACGTCCACGTCGTGTCGCTTGCTCGTGACGACAAGGAGCCCATCACCAATAAGGTGGACGCCCTGATCGCCACGTTCAACGCGGACGACACCGTCTATGTGCTGACCGATATGCTCGGCAGCTCGGTCAACAACAACATGGTCGAGCTTTCCAAGAACGGCACGAAGTTCACGGTAATCAGCGGTTTCAACATCCCGCTGGCGCTCACGCTCGCTATGAGCCCCGTCCCCGTCAAGGGTGCCGAGCTCGCAGCCCTCATCAACGAGGCCCGCACCGGTCTGACCAACCCCAACGCACCGGTCGAGGCTGCCGCGGCTCCCGCCAAGAAGGCCAAGGCGCCCCGTCACAGCTCCGGTCCCGCCAAGATCGTCCTCGCACGTCTTGACTACCGTCTGCTGCACGGCCAGGTCGTCTTTACCTGGACCACCAAGGTTCAGGCCGAGCGCATCATCGTCGTCGACAACGCTGCCGCCAACGATGACATCAAGAAGGGCGCTCTTAAGCTGGCCAAGCCCCAGGGCGTGCGCCTGAACGTCTTCACCGTCGAGCGTGCCCTCGCCAAGATGGACAAGCTCAACACCCTCGGCGAGCGCGTCATGTTCGTCTTTGGCAACACGGCCGAGATGCTGCAGTTCTGCCAGGGCTACAAGCTCGACGCCATCAACCTGGGCGCCACCGCCAACCACGACGGCGCCGATCAGGTCGGCGGCAAGGACAGCTCCGTCTTCCTCGACGCCACCCAGAAGGCCGACGTCAACCAGCTGCTCGACATGGGCATCAAGCTCTACGTCCAGCAGACCCCTACGTATCAGAGCGTCGACATCGACGCCAAGCTGTAATCAACCAGGCTTTTGCCTGACTGAAAGGAGAAGGGTATGAATACGTTCATCAGTGCGGTGCTCGTCGGCCTCGTCGGCGTGTTCTGCATGTGGGACTCCCGCCTGCTCGGTCGTCTTAACTTCGAGCAGCCCCTCGTTGGCGCTACGCTCGTCGGTCTGCTGCTGGGCGATGTGCCCACCGGCCTTGCCGTCGGTGCCGCCGTCGAGCTCGTGTCCATGGGCCTGGTGCAGGTCGGCGCCGCCGTTCCGCCCGATATGGTCCTGGGCGGCATCGTGGCCGCTGCCTTTGCGTGCCTGACCGATGCTTCCGCCGAGACCGCCATGACGATCGCCATCCCGGTCGCCGTCCTGGGTCAGCTCCTCGGCATCGTGTTCCGTTCCATCATCGCCGCCCTCACCCATGTGGCAGATAGCGCGATCGATAACGGAAAGTTCAAGACCGCCTACCGTATGCACATCTGCGCCGGCTCCGGTCTGTACGCCGTCATGTACTTCCTGCCGATCTTCCTCGCCGTCTTTGTTGGCACCGACCTGGTCCAGGCCATCGTCAACATGGTTCCCGAGTGGCTGTCCACTGGTCTTAACGTTTCGACCAAGATCATGACCGCCTACGGCTTGGCCCTGCTGCTCACCATGATGATCAAGAAGGGTATGACTCCGTTCCTGTTCATCGGTTTCCTGCTCGCCGCTTACCTCAACCTGTCCGTCATCGCGGTCGCTCTGATCGGTGTGTGCCTGGCTGTCGTCTTCATGGGCTTCAAGTTCAACGGTTCCCATGCAGCCGCCGGTGTCGATTCCGACTATGATCCGCTCGAAGACGACGAAGACTAAGGAGGAACACACTATGGCAACCGCAACCAAGGACGTGTCCCTGAACAAGAAGGTCAGCCAGTTCTTCTGGCGCTCCTGGGCCATCCAGGCCTCTTGGAACTACGAGCGTCAGATGAACATGGGCTTCCTCTACGGCATGGTTCCCACGCTCGACCGCCTCTATCCGGACGAGTCCGACCCCAAGCAGCTCGCTGCTAAGAAAGAGGCTTACCACCGTCACATGGCGTTCTACAACTGCACCCCGCAGACGAGCGCCTTTATCCTGGGCCTCACCGCCTCCATGGAGGAGGAGTACGCCAAGGATCCCGAGAACTTCGATCCCGATTCGATCAACGCGGTCAAGACCTCCCTCATGGGTCCGCTTTCCGGCATCGGTGACTCCTTCTTCCAGGGTACCATCCGCGTTATCGCTTTTGGCCTGGGCGTTCAGCTGGCTCAGCAGGGCTCCATCATGGGCCCGATCCTGGCCATGCTCATCTCCATCGTCCCCTCTGTGCTGATCACTTGGTTCGCAGCCAAGATGGGCTATCAGGGCGGCCACGAGTACCTGAGCAAGCTTCAGGGCGGCGACCTCATGGAGAAGCTCATGTATGTCTGCGGCATCGTGGGCCTTATGTCCGTGGGCGGCATGATCGCTACGCTGATCGGCGCCACCACCCCGCTGCAGTTCGCTGAGGGCACCGTTGTTATCCAGGACATCCTGGACGGCATGATGCCCCAGATGATCTCCCTCGGCCTCACCGGCCTTATGTACTGGCTCATCAAGAAGAACGTCAACACCGGTTGGCTTCTCGCGATCGCCATCGTGGGCGGCATCGCCCTCTCCGCGGCCGGCATTCTGGCCTAGTCGCGACCAAGCGCCTAACCGCTTTCCCCCGGGGGCCTGCCTGGCATCCCATACCCCAGGCAGGCTTCCATCCCCAAAATGCGACAATGGGACAGTCCCCTTGTCGCATCCTCAACGGACCGGCGACTCGGTCCAAACCACGGTAACCCTGCGAGCGCCCGGCAATGTGGCGCCGCAAAAATCGAAAGGAATGTGTCAGATGTACGAGATCGACCTTAACCTCCCTAAGCAGATCGTCGCTGACGTCCTGTCCAACCACGAGATCCACAGTGTCGCCTTCGTCGGCTGCGGTGCTTCCATGTCCGACCTGTACCCCGCCAAGTACTTCCTGGCCAACAACACGGACAAGCTGAACGTTCAGATCTTCACCGCTAACGAGTTCAACTACGACACGCCTTCCTGGGTCAACGAGCACACCTTCGTGATCACCTGCTCCCTCGGTGGCTCCACGCCCGAGACCGTCGAGGCCAACAAGACCGCCAAGAAGCACAACTGCCCGGTCGTCTCCCTCACCAACAAGGCTGGCTCCGCTCTGACCGTCGACGCCGACCACGTCATCGTTCACGGCTTTCACGCCAACTTCGCTGCCAAGTGCGAGAAGCCCGGCTATGCCATCGCTCTTGCTCTCGAGATCCTTCAGCAGACCGAGGGCTATGACAAGTACGACGACATGATCACCGGCCTCACCAACGACTTCGATCTCTGCGAGAACGCTGCTCAGTCCTGCAAGAAGCTCGCCAAGAAGTTCGCTGAGGACTTCAAGGACGACAAGATGATTTACTTCATGGCCTCTGGTGCCTCCGAGAAGATGGCTTACTCTCACGCCGCCTTCCTGTTCACCGAGATGCAGTGGATCGACGCCGCCGCCTACAACACCGGCGAGTACTTCCACGGCCCGTTCGAGGTTTCCACCGAGGGTAAGCCCTACGTCTTCTTCATGTCCGATGGCGCTACCCGTCCGATGGACGCCCGCGCCCTCACCTTCCTTGAGCGCATGGGCGCCAAGGTCGCTCTGATCGACTCCAAGGACTACGGCCTGGCTGACGCCGTGCCCGCGAGCGTCGTCACCTACTTCAACCCGCTGCTGCACCTCGCCGTTATGCGCGAGTACGGCAACCAGATCGCCGAGGCCCGTCAGCACCCGCTGACCATGCGTCGCTACATGTGGAAGCTTTCCTACTAATCACAAGTAAGTAGACCTTACGGGTTGATTGAGAGGGGATGGGGTTTGCGCCCCGTCCCCTTTTT
>DBGAZC010000204.1:0-6816 GCA_048472015.1 Collinsella sp.
CCAAGCGTCTCGACATGGCTGCCGCCAAGCATGTTATCCACAAGAACCAGGCTTCCAACCGCAAGTCCGGTCTTGCCAAGCTCGTGAACAGCATCAACGCCTAAGTTGTAAATTTCACACCACACAGATTACGCGCATAAATGGAGCCTGTTTTATGGAACAGGCTCCATTTTTTGTACCGCTCGGGTAAGATAGTCCGCATGAATACTTCAATTGACATTTCCCACATCCGCAACTTCTCAATCGTTGCGCACATCGACCATGGCAAGTCCACGATCAGCGATCGCATCCTCGAGCTCACCCATACCGTCGACGAACGCGACATGGAGTCGCAGCTGCTCGACACCATGGATATCGAGCGCGAGCGCGGCATCACGATCAAGTCCAATGCCGTTCGCGTGTCCTATGACGCCGACGATGGCGAGACGTATCAGTTCAATCTGATCGATACGCCGGGCCACGTGGACTTTACCTATGAGGTCTCGCGCTCGCTGGCAGCCTGTGAGGGCGCGGTGCTCGTTGTCGACGCCACACAGGGCGTCGAGGCACAGACCGTCTCCAACGCGACGCTTGCCATGAACGCCAATCTGGACATTGTGCCGGCCATCAACAAGATCGACCTGCCCTCGGCTCATCCCGACGAGGTTAAGACCGAGATCGAGGATGACCTGGCGATTCCTGCCGATGATGCCGTGTGTGTCTCGGGCAAGACCGGCGAGGGCATCCACGATCTGCTGGAGTCCATTGTCTTTTTGATCTCTCCGCCCAAGGGCGATGCGAACGCGCCGCTCAAGGCACTCATCCTGGATTCGTACTTCGACGAGTATCGTGGCGTCGTCGCCACGGTGCGCATCTTTGACGGCTCCATCAAAAAGGGCGATACCCTGCGCATGATGCAGGCAAAGGGCGACTTTTTGGTCGATGGCGTGGGCGTCAAGCGTCCCGCCGAGACCCCGGTCGATGCGCTGACGGTCGGCGAGGTGGGCTACGTGGTCACGGGCCTGAAGGACCCCGAGGCCGTTCGCGTGGGCGATACCCTCACGTGGGCGTCGAATCCCTGCCCCGAGCCGCTTCCCGGTTACCGCGAGGCCAAGCCCATGGTCTATACGGGCCTGTTCCCGATCGATAACAAGGACTACGAGAACCTGCGTGACGCGCTCGATAAGCTGCACGTCAACGACCCGTCGTTGGTGTGGGAGCCCGAGACCTCGGTGGCGCTCGGCTTTGGCTTCCGCGTGGGCTTCTTGGGCCTGCTGCACATGGAAGTCGTCAAGGAACGCCTGGAGCGCGAGTTCAATCTTGACCTCATTGCCACGAGTCCATCGGTCGACTATCACGTCTACAAGACTGACGGCGAGATGATTGATGTCCGCAGCCCGCAGGATCTGCCCGAGGCTACGCGCATCGAGCGCATTGAGGAGCCCTACCTCAAGGCCAAGATTATCTGCCCGCCCGAGTATACGGGTGCCGTCATGCAGCTCGCTATCGAGCACCGCGGCATTACTACCGACATGATCCATCTCACGAGCAAGTCGGTCGAGATGCGCTTCGATATGCCGCTTGCCGAGCTCATCTTGGATTTCTTTGACCAGCTCAAGAGCCGAACCAAGGGCTATGCCTCGCTCGACTACGAGTTCAACGAGTATCGTCCCTCCGAGCTCGTGAAGCTCGATATCTTGCTTTCGGGCGACGAGGTGGACGCGCTGTCGTTTATCGTCCACAAGGACAAGGCCTACGGTCTTGCCCGCGGTCTATGCGACAAGCTCAAGGAAATCATTCCGCGTCAGCTGTTCGAGGTTCCCATCCAGGGTGCTATCGGCAACAAGATCATTGCCCGCTCCACCGTCAAGGCGCGTCGCAAGGACGTGCTTGCCAAGTGCTACGGCGGCGATATCTCGCGTAAGCGCAAACTGCTCGAGAAGCAGAAAGAGGTCAAGAAACGCATGAAGGCCATCGGTTCTGTCGAGGTTCCGCAGGAGGCCTTTATGGCGATCCTCAAGGTGGACGAGTAGGTCTATGGCGCTTTCCGAATATAGTCTGCGGCTGCTGGGCGCCTATGCCGAGCAGCCGTTCCTTATGGCTCCCATGGCGGGCGTGACCGACCCCGCCTACCGCATCATGTGCCGTCGCCGCGGTGCCAATCTCGCCTATAGCGAGATGGTGAGCGTGGCGGGCCTTGCCTATGCTAGCAACAAAACGTGGCGCCTGGTGCTGCCGGCCGACGAGGAGCAGCAGATTTGCGTGCAGCTCTTTGGCTCCAAGCCCGAGCAGTTTGCGAGCGCCGTCGCCGCCGTCGAGGATCGTGTGGGCGATCGTCTGTCGCTCATCGATATCAATATGGCATGCCCCGCCCGCAAGGTCGTTACCAAGGGCGAGGGCTCGGCGCTTATGCGCACACCCGATCTGGCCGAGAAGATTGTTGAGGCAGCTGTGGGCGCGGCTCATGTTCCCGTGACCGTGAAGATCCGCAAGGGTTTTTATGCCGAGGACCGCAACGCCGCAACGTTTGCCCAGATGCTCGAAGGGGCGGGCGCCTCCGCAGTTGCCGTGCACGGTCGTTGTGCCACGCAGCTCTATACGGGGCAGGCCGATTGGTCTGTCGTCGATGAGGTCGCAGATGCCGTCGAGATTCCCGTGATTGGTTCGGGCGATGTGTTCTGCGCCGAGGATGCCGCGGAGCATCTGCGCAGTTCTGGTGCCAGCGCGGTGTTTATCGCGCGCGGCATCTATGGTAATCCCTGGGTGTTCGGTGATGCTCGCGCCCTTGCGCTCGATGGCATACCGGTGCCGGCGCGCAGCTCCGTCGAGCGCCTGGACGCCCTGCGTGAACACCTAACGCTGACGCACGAGCTTCTGCCGCTCATGTCGCGTGCCCGCACGTACGCAAGCTGGTACTTAAAAGGCATGCCCCATGCCGCCGCTTGGCGTGCCCATGTGGTGCGCTGTTCCACATACGAGGAGTTTATGGTGCTGGTCGATGAGATCGAGCGCGATGTGGTGGCCTGCGAGGCCGCACTTGCCGCCGGCGAATCGGTGCCCCCTCATCCGCTGGAGGCTTAAGGGTGGCCGTTACCGCGCTGTACGTGCACGTGCCGTTTTGCGCCCAAAAGTGCCGGTACTGCGACTTTGACTCGCGCAGTTTTGCTCCGTGTGATCTGAGCGCTGCGCTCGATGCCTATTTTGAGCAGTTGTTCGCGCGTCTCGATGCTTTTGGCAAGGCTGGTGCCCTTGACCAGATCCGCACCGTCTATGTTGGCGGCGGTACGCCGTCGCTGGCGGGGGAGCGCCTGGTGGAGCTGGCGCGGCGTATTCGTGCGTGGTGCGCCCCCGTTGAGTTTACCTGCGAGGCCAATCCCGAGTCGCTGACCGCCGAGCTTGCCGCTGCACTTGCCAAGGTTGGTGTCACACGCGTCTCTCTGGGCGTGCAAACGCTCGATAACACCGAACTTACCGCTATCGGCCGTATTCACGATGCCGATCGGGCGCTCGCCGCCATCGCGACAGTCAAGACCGCTGGGCTTGACGTGTCGTGCGACCTTATGTGCGGACTTCCCGGGCAGACCGCAGCGAGTTGGAAGCGCACGCTCGATGGCGTGCTGGTGGCGGCGCCGCATCATGTGTCGGTGTACCCGCTCACGCTCGAGGAGGCCACGCCGCTCTACCTCATGGCGTGTCGCGACGAGTCGCTCGAGCCCGACGAGGAATTTCAGGCCGCCTGCATGGATATGGCACGCGAGCTCCTGGGTGCGGCCGGTTATCACCCCTATGAGGTGGCGAGCTATGCGCTCGACGGCCATGAGTGCGCCCATAACATTGCCTACTGGACCGGACGGGGCTACCTGGGCCTGGGTCGTTCTGCCGCGGGCATGCTCGACGCCGAGGATTTCGACCGTCTTGCAGGTTTGTTCCCCGGCGTGTCTTCTCGAGGCGATGCGCACCGCGTGCGTCTGGTGCAACGCGACGATGACGCGACGGCGTTCGAGGCCGAACATCTGTCGCAGCGCGAGGCTGCGGCCGAAGACCTGATGCTCGCCTGTCGCATGACGCGCGGTGTCGCGTCCGACCTGTTGGTTCGCGCGGCTCGTGTCATCCCGGCCGATGAGCTGGCAGCTGCCTGCGATCGCGCACTCGAATTGGGTCTTGCCACTTGGGTGCCCGAGACGTTCGGGGTCCATGGGGGACCCTTCACTTCGGCAGATGTCGTCGCGGGTCATGTTCGAGCTCGTCTGGCGCCGACCCACCTGGGCTGGCTCGATGGAAATGTTCTGTTCGAGCTGTTTTGGGATCTAGCTTAGGTCGCTCGGGTAGAATTACCGGAATATATACGCTGCTGTGAGCAGGAGGTTGCCGCGCATGGCGACGATGAACGAAAAAGATTACTACGAGATTCTGGGTGTCTCCAAGGACGCCACCTCGCGTGATATTCAAAAGGCCTTCCAGCAAAAGGCCCGCAAGCTCCATCCGGACGTCAACAAAGAGCCGGATGCCGAGGAAAAGTTTAAAGAGGTTTCCGAGGCCTACGCCGTGCTTTCGGACGAGCAGAAGCGTTCGCGCTACGACGCCATGCGTTCGGGCAATCCCTTTGCCGGTGCTCCTACGGCTTCGCCCTATGGTGGCGGCTACGCCGGCAGCACGGGTTATGGCAATCCTTTTGAGGGCGGCTTTCCTTTTGGCGGTGCCTGGGGCCAGCAGCGTCGTGGGCAGGCTGCCTATAATCCCGAGAACGGTGCCAACGTGGTCGTCGATATCAAACTCGACGCCAAGGAGGCCAAGGGCGGTGCCCGCAAGACCGTCCGCTATACGCGTTTCGATACGTGCGGACATTGCGGCGGCTCGGGCTCCGTTTCGTCTGAGCATGCCCATACCTGCCCGAGCTGCGGTGGCCGCGGCCACATCGACGTCGACCTGTCCTTCCTGTTTGGTGCGGGTGCGTTCCAGTCGGTCTGCCCCGAGTGCGGTGGTTCCGGTAAAGTCGTGGCCGATCCCTGCCCTGATTGCGGCGGCAGCGGTCGTACTCGCGTAACCTCCGAGCAGACGATTGAGTTTCCTGCCGGCACGCACGATGGCGACGAGGTCCGCATTGGCGGCATGGGTCATGCTGGCACCAACGGTGCCGCGGGCGGCGACCTGGTCGGCCGCGCCCATGTTGAGGCCGAGCGCTTGGAAGGCAAAGCTCGTACCGGTTTTTACCTGATGGGCATCGTAGCGCCGTTTTTGGTACTCTCGGCCATCTCGGGTGTGTTCTCGGCCTTTGCCGTGATGTGCTTTATTCCGTTTACCATGGGCCTGTTCATGGTGCTTTCGGACGGTGTGCTTCATCGCAGCCTGCTGTGGTGGAAGCGCGGTGCGATGCAGTTTGCCAACGGTTTTGCCAATGGCTTCATGTTCGCGCTCGTGTCGGTTTGGTTCGCAAGCTGCTCGCAACGGGCCATGCTTTCGCCGTACCAAATGCAATAACATCAAACCCTTTGTTTGCGGTCGGCCCAGCTTGGGTATAGGACGCACTGTGACAATAATGAAAGTCGGAAGGATTCGGTCGTGTCGGAAAATAGGGATTACTACGAGGTGCTTGGCGTCGACAGGGATGCCGACGCGCGGACGATTAAGCGTGCGTTTCTAAAGAAGGCCCGTACCGTACATCCGGATGTTTCGGACGACCCCGAGGCCGAGGCCAAGTTCAAGGAGCTCAACGAGGCCTATTCCGTTCTTTCCGATGAGCAGAAGCGTGCTAACTACGACCGTTACGGCACTGCCGACGGCCCTGGTGGTTCGGGCTACGTCGATATCAACGATATCTTTGGTGGCATGGGCATGGACGACTTGTTCTCGTCGTTCTTTGGCGGCGGTGCCGGCGGTGGCGCCCGCAGCCGTCGTGAGCGTCGTCGCGGACGAGACATGGCCATCTCGCTTTCGGTGACGCTCGAGGAGGCGGCGCTCGGCTGCAAAAAGACAATCAGCTATGACCGCCTTGCCCCCTGCGAGGATTGCAACGGCACCGGCAGGGCCGAGGGTGCACAGGAAAAGCAGTGCAGCCGCTGCCACGGCACGGGCTATGTCACGACGGTCCAGCGCTCGTTCCTGGGCCAGGTTCAGTCCTCTTCGCCTTGTCCCGACTGCCATGGCGAGGGCACGGTCATCGACCATCCCTGCGAGACCTGCGACGGTCAGGGCCGCACGCCTTCGCACGAAAAGATCGACATCGATATTCCCGCCGGCGTTTCGACCGGTCGCCAGCTGCGTGTGAGTGGCTTTGGCGAGGCTGGTCTTCGTGGCGAGCCCTCGGGCGACCTGATCGTCAACGTGCGCGTCGCCGACCACGAGCGTTTTAAGCGCAACGGCGACGACCTGTACCTCGTAAGCGATATCTCGATTGCGCAGGCCGCGCTCGGTTGCGAGATCGAGGTCGAGGGCATTATGCCCGACGAGGTCGTCAAGCTGTGCGTCCCCGCCGGCGCCCAGTACGGTGACACCGTGAGCGTCAACAATTACGGCATGCCGCGTATCGGCGGTGGCGGTTCGCGCGGTCGCCTGATCGTGCAGCTGCGCGTAGTCGTCCCCACCAATCTCTCCAACAAGCAGCGCGAGCTGCTTCGCGCCTTTGCCGACGAGATGGGCGATGACGTCGCATCCGGTAAGAAATCCGTGACCGATCGTATCAAGAGCGCCCTCGACGATATCCTCGATTAAGGAGCCCGCGTGCTCGCACCTCATATCTCTGTCGTCAACCTCGGCTGCCGTGTCAACCGGGTTGAGTCCGACCGTATCACTGCCGATCTAATGCGCCTGGGCTTTGCGATGGTGGAGCCTCAGGATGCT
>DBGAZC010000205.1:0-32175 GCA_048472015.1 Collinsella sp.
CCCCCCTGTCTCAATTAGCTAAGAACAAGCCCATTTTAACGCACCTGAGCCCGCCGGATGCCGCTATGACGCGGCAGCTCGGCGGGCGGTACTCACAATTACAACGCGTTTATTCCCCTGTTGGCGCCTTTTTAACCCCTCTAAGCTTAAAGAGGGAATAGACGCGCAGTGACCGTCTCTGGTATACCCTGGCTGTTGCGCACCGTGGCGTACGTAAGGAATGAGTCCGATTTTCCCGCCGTAGCTGGATAATCGCCATACTCCAAAGCGCGGTCGGGCGACAGCAGCGAGCCATAGGTCTTGGCAGAGGTGTCGATCAGGAAATGCGACGCCTGTACCTTAACAAGGTATTTATTCTTCTTGCCAGCCGCACATGCGAGCGGCTCGCGGGACAGGAAGAGGTACGGCCCTCCCTCATTACCGATATATGTGCCCATATTGCCCAGGCTGCCCACGCCACTATAGGCCGCCTCGATAGAAAACACGAAGGTATCGCCCATATATACGGCCTCGAAAGGCGAGACTGACGAGGGAAGGACTAGCTGGGCACGTTTGGTGTTGTTGCCGTCGGTCAGATCGATTGCCGTTATGCCGTAGTAGACGCCCTCGTCGTTGCGGACACGCGGCGAGATGGTCAAAATGCCGTCGCTCGCGCGCGGGGCCGATGCAAAGCGGCCCGTCGATTTCCAAATTACCTCGGCCTTGGATTCATCAAGCGAGCGACGATAGCAAAACGAATCACTACTCGTTTTATTGCCGCCTGCCGAAGGCATTTTATACCAGATGACTGATGCCCCGAACGCCGTAAACAGCGGCGGATCGTAGTCCTTGCCACCTCGATCGAGCTCAACCACGTCGCCAGAGAGCGAAGCGCCCGACAGATTTTGAGCGTAGAGCTTCCACGATGAATTGGCAAAGTTCATCTCAACCCACGCGAATACGCCGTCGCCGGCACGGACATCGTAGAATGCATATCCCGTGCCCTCGATAGGATCCTCGATTAATGTGGTAAGCGAGCCATCGCCCAGGTTGAGCACACCGAGCGTGTTGGCGTGCAGTGCCGATGCGGGCGCCATCATTGCCGCGGCGTAATCGCCGTCGCAGTAGTACAGCAGCGTACCCAGAGGCAGCGTCCACGACGCCGCCGGCTCAAGATCGATGTCGACTGCCTCGTACTCATCCGTAATCGAGATGATTTTGGAATCATCCTTGATAACCTGCGGCTCGCCGGCGGCATCATCGCTGGTGCCCGTTTTTTTCGAGCATCCGGCAAGCACCGTGGCAGCGCCCGCGGCAGCCCCACCGAGTACAAAGCCGCGACGCGATATTCCGTTCTTGATGTGATCGGCGATACCCATTAGGCGATCTCGGTGCGAGCGGCCTCGATAGCGCGTGTAAGCTGGTCGGCGCAGGAGGTCTTTTTCATACCGCAGGTATTACCGGCGAGAACCTCGATTACGCGATCGGCAGGAGCGCCCTCGACCAGCTTGGAGATAGCCTTGAGATTGCCGTCGCAGCCGCCGGTAAACTCAACGCCCATCACCTTGTTGCCGTCATCGGAAAGATCAAGGTGAATATTGCGAGCACACACGCCCTGAGGCTTGTAATCAAACGAAATCATGCGATCCCCTCTCAGAATGTTATTCGAGACGACTATTATCCCCGTCTTTCCCTAAATGCAACGAGGCGCTTTGCCGGCAACACACATTACCAGCAAAGCGCCCTAAAAAGCTAACGTTATGCCCGAACCTACTCGAAGCTCAGCTGCTCCAGACGATCAAAGACCGTGTCGATACGGGTGAGGAAGTCCCACGGATCAAAGATCTCGTCGAGCTTCTCCTGACTGACGGTGCAGCGCGGGTCGGCCTCGAGACGCTCCTTAAAGGTGGGGCCGGAGACACAATCCTGTACCTCGTGCCAGGTTGCCATAGCGTTCTCCTGCACAATGGCGTACGCGTCCTCGCGGGTGATGCCCGTGTCGACGAGGGCGAGCAGTACCTTGGAAGAGAAGATGAGGCCGCGGGTCTTATTGAGGTTGGCCATCATGCGGGCGGGATACAGTTGCAGGCCGTCGATAACGCGAATGAGGCACTGGAACATGTGGTCGAGGGCGATGAAGCTGTCGGCCTGGGCGACGCGCTCGGCAGAGGAGTGCGAAATGTCACGCTCGTGCCACAGGGCGACGTTGTCGAAGGCAACCTGCGCGTTGGCCTTCACGACGCGCGACAGGCCGCAGACCTTCTCCATGGTGATGGGGTTGCGCTTGTGCGGCATGGCGGAGCTGCCCTTTTGACCCTTACGGAACGGTTCCTCGGCCTCGAGTGTATCGGTCTTCTGCAGATTGCGAACCTCGGTAGCGATGCGCTCACAGGTGGCCGCGGTGGTGGCGAGAACGCCGGCGAGGTAGGCGTGATGATCGCGGCTAATAACCTGCGTGGACAGCGGGTCGTGAACCAGGCCCAGGTGCTCGCAGACATATTCCTCGACAAACGGCTCGATGGAGCTGTACGTGCCGACAGCGCCCGAGATGGCACCAAAGGCAACGTTCTTGCGGGCATCCTCAAGACGGTCCAGATCGCGCTTGAGCTCCCAGGCCCAAGAGCCAAACTTCATGCCAAAGGTCATCGGCTCGGCATGGATGCCATGAGTGCGGCCGGCGCAGAGCGTGTTGCGCTCCTCGAAGGCGCGACGCTTGCAAATCTCGCCGAGCTTCTTGACGTCCTCGATGATCAGGTCGCAGGCCTGGGTGAGCTGGTAGCACAGGGCCGTGTCGCCCAGATCCGAGCTGGTCATGCCATAGTGAACCCAGCGGCTGGGCTTGGGGTCGCCCTCGGGAACATCGGCATCGATGTATTCCTTCATGTTGGTCAGGAAGGCAATGACGTCGTGGCGCGTGACTTCCTCGATCTCATCGACCTTCGCCTTCTCAAAGTTGGCATGGTCGCGGATCCACTGGGCCTCGTCTTTGGAAATACCGATCTTGCCGAGCTCCGCCTGGGCCTCGCAGGCCAGAACCTCGATTTCCTGCCAAATGGCGTACTTGTTCTCGAGGGAGAAGATGTGTCCCATCTCCGGGCGGGTATAGCGATCGATCATAGCGGCTCCTTTTTGGTTATTGGCACGTTGGTCGTAACCCAACCATTGTACCGTGCGCAGGTGCAAGTATGGGCAGCAGGCATTAACCTAACATTTTGGAATTGGAGCGAGCATGGGGACGTCCGCGCATTTGCTTCGCAAATACGCACCGGCTGCGGTCGGCAGACCCGGTCCGCGCACACGCACGGGCACAGCGGGTTGGACCCGACGTTCCCGAGGTCCCCCGTACTCGATGGAGCGGGCAACGGGACATCCGCGTATTTGCTTCGCAAATACGCACCGGCTTCAGGCGGCATGTCCCGGTCGGAGCACATGCCCGGGCAAAGCGGGTTGAATCCGACATTCCCGAGGTCTCCCGTGCTCGGTGGAGCGGACAACGGGACGTCCGCGTATTTGCTTCGCAAATCCGCACCGGCTGCGGTCGCCTATCGGCGACCTTGCCTGCTCGCTATAAACGCTTCGCGTTTATTTAACGCTCGCACCCTGTCGGGTTCGAGTCCCGGCGCTTGGTAGCAAAAAGCACGGCAACGTAACGCTACCGTGCTTGTGCATTTTTCTGGAGCGGGCAACGGGACTCGAACCCGCGAGTGTCAGCTTGGGAAGCTGATGCCTTACCACTTGGCGATGCCCGCTTGTGTGTTGGCTAGTATAACGCGGTTGTCTTGTTCGATACAAGGGTGGCGATGCTTGTTTTAGCTGTGGAGATTCGTTTGAAAATCGCGTCAATTGTGGAGATGAGGACCTTTGACCTCCTGTTCTCCCTATCTTCTACCTGCGCTTTTGCTTGATTGTTGTATTTAAGCTCAATTTGTCAGGAATTGGGCAAGCTTTTGGTCAGGCTCCGGTACTTACCCGCATGAACCTCGGGGGTAGCCTCATCCTACGCGTCGCAGCCTCCCCATGCGGCGCACGAGGGATAAGGAGCAGCCATGTCCAACGCACCCACGCACTCTGTCCACAGCGCAATCGCAACAGGTCCGCTGCTCCTGCTCCTCTTCCTGCTTTTCGGCTGCCTGGCACCGAGAGCCGCATTTGCCGTCGATGGCTACGACCAACTCGGCTTCCGCACTATTAGCGATGATTGTGGGCCCTTCTTCATCGGCAAGTATGAAGCTCAAGACGCCTCGATTGCCTACTGCATGAACCAGGAGCGCCCCGGCCCCACCAAGCCGGGCGGCCCATGGCTCAACTTTGATCAAGGCTGGGTGTGGCTCGACGACGAGTTCGCGGCAATCGTTTGTCACGGATATCCTACCGCCACGTCGTTTGGCGGTTACCATCTTTCACCCGATCGCGCCCGCGCCGCAACCCAGCTTGCCGTATGGATGCTCAACGGCACTACCCATGTCGACGGTACCTATTCCTACACGACCGCTCAGGGCAAAACCAAGAGCGGGCACTTTACCGCCGACAATGAAGTCGTGGCGGCTGCGCGGTGGCTCCACGACAACGCAAAATCAGGAAGCATCAAAGCCGCTCCGCACCGCGCGCGGCGCTATCTAGGAGCCGTATCGGGCGGCAGCAAACGTCAAGACATGCTCTATGTACTGCCGGCAGTCTCTGTTTCCTTCAAAAAACAGTCTGCAAACGCCGCCATTACCAGCGGAAACAATACTTATCAGTTTGACGGGGCAACATTCGATATTTTTGAGAGCGCCAGCGGCGCGCATGTCGGCACCGTCCAGATGGACAGCAACGGTCGAGCGCAAGCAACACTTCTGCCCAACACGGCATACTACCTAGTTGAAACGAAGGCGCCGGCCGGCTATGTCCCCCGCCACGATCGTATTGCCTTTACCACGGGGAATGACGGCGGGCGGGTCGCCATTGATGAACAGCCCGGCACCATCAACCTGCGTATCGTAAAACTCGATGCCGCGACGAATGCCGGCCACCAGGTGGGAGCTTCGCTCGCAGGAGCAGAGTTCACGTGTGTGTCGCAATCAACCCCTGGATGGGCACAAATCCTCACGACCGACGAAAGCGGTCGGGCCACCCTCGCCGATGTCCCCTTAGGAACCTTTACCATCTACGAATCAAAAGCCCCCGAGGGCTACCTGCCATCCAACGACAGCTGGACCTATACCGTTGGAGCCGACCAGCTCGGCGATTCAGGCGTGGTCGAGATCGAATCTCGCGTTTCCGATATCCCCATTGCGTTTAACCTTGAGATTTCCAAATTCAAGGATTACGGCAATAGCGACCAATCCGGCCTGGAGCAGCCGGCGGGTGGTGTTGTCTTTGAGGTTGTCAGCAACAGCTCTCAGCAGGTTGTTGGCACACTGACCACAAACATCTATGGCTTTGCCTCCACCGAAGATCAGCCCGAAGCATGGTTCGGCACAGGCAAGCGACCCGCCGGTGTCCACGGAGCCGTCCCATACGACCGTGCCGGCTACACGGTTCGTGAGGTTCCGGAAACCGTCCCCGAGGGTTTTAAACGTGCAGGGGAATGGACCGTCGGGGCAAATCAGATTTCCGACGACGCCGAGCTTCAATATATCGTGGACAACCACGCTCTGTCGACGCATCTCCAGATTGTAAAACGCGATGCCCAAACAGGCGCTTCTGTTCCCCTAGCCGGATTCACCTTCCAACTCCTCGACAGCAATCACGAACCTGTCTCACAAACTTGCTGGTATCCAGCACATAACGTAATGGACACCTTTACGACTGACGCGACCGGGACCGTCACACTGCCAGAATCGCTCGTGCCGGGCACCTATTATGTACGCGAAACCTCGGCCAAAGAGCCCTATCTTGTCAGCGAAGAAATCGAGGTAAACATACCCGCCGACATGAACCTAACGCCCGTTGCAATCGCCTCGTATTATGACCGCGCCGCGACCGGAAATATCAGGATCGTTAAAACCGATGCCGTAGACGGCAGCAGCCTCGCGGGCGCCATCTTTGAGATCCGTGCCTCGGGTGATATCGTGCGCCCCGACGGTAGCATTGCCGCACTCGACGGTGAGACTGTCGCTACCGTCACGACGGATGAAACTGGAGAAGCACGCGCGGACAACCTCCCACTGGGATCTGGCACCGCACGCTACGAGGTTGTCGAGACTCAAGCGCCGGCAGGCTTCTTGCTCGATCGGACAACCCATATTGTCGACCTTACTTATGCCGAGCAGAAAACACCCGTTGTAGAAGCACGGCTTAACGTATCCGACGATTACACCAAGGTTGATATCTCCAAGGTCGATGCAAGCGGTGAGCAGGAAGTAGAAGGCGCACGGCTCACCTTATATGGTCCCGATAAAACCGAAATAGACTCCTGGACCTCATCCGACAAGCCACACCGCGTCGAACATCTTGCACCCGGCACCTACTCGTTGCGCGAAATGATGTCTCCGCGGACCTATGACCTTGCCGAGGAGATAACGTTTGAAATAAAGGATACGGGAGAAGTCCAATCCGTCGCGATGAAGGATGCGCCCATCGAGATCAAGGGGCAGGTCGACAAGCGTCAGGAACTTGTCCAACCTATCGAAAAGGGCCTGTTGGCTAACGGCGATGGTAAAAACCGTGCCGCGATGCAAACCAATACGGATGGGCTTTTCTCCTATACCATCGACGCTCGAAACGATTCAACTACCTGGGTTGATGAGTTTACAATTACCGATGATCTTGAGTGTGCCGAGGACGATACGGCGAGATTCGTCTCAATCGAAACCCCCGTCGCCATCGGCGACCTCAACGGTCTGTGCAACGTGTGGTATCGCACGACGCCGTTGGACTCGACAGACGTCGATGAGCCGGCAAACGCGACACTTGACGATGGGCACGAAAATCCTTGGCTTGAGTCCGACGAAGTAAAGGAAAGTCTGGGTGAGGATTGCCGCCTCGTCGATTACGACGGCTGGCACCTCTGGAAGGCGGATGTCTCGACCACGGAATCCACCACACTCGAGGCGAAAGAACTCGACCTTGCGTCCAATACCGTCGTAACGGGCATTCGCATTGAATACGGTGCGGTAGCCGCCGGCTTTACGACTCGAAGCGATGCGGATTCTTGGACCCGCGATGATCTCAAAGATGAGCACGACGACCTTGACGATGCCAAAGCAATCCTTGGCACAGACGCTCGGGGCGCAATCGTGCACATGCAGGCGACGTCGGCTTATACGCCCCAAACCGCACTCACCAACAGCGCACGCGTCGATCTTTGCCGCAACGGCGGCGGCGATAAACTTGAGTCACATGACGAGGACCGTGTCATTCAACGCTGTACCCTACCGCAGGACCTACCGGCAACAGGATCAGTTCCCATCGCCGCTTGCATCACCGCGCTCCTGACCTCGGGTGCCGCAGCCCTATGGTTCGCTCGCCTTAGGTCGATCCCAAAGAAGCGCTAGCGCGATGAAAAAGCGGGCGAGCCAGTCCCCCTGGCTCGCCCGCTTTCAATCATGTAAATCGCCGTATCTACTCTGCAGACGAAGATCCACCATCAACGATTGCCTGCTCGGACTCAGGAATCCCATCGGCACCCGTACTCTGTTCTTGCTCCACCTCTTCGCTGATTGCGGAGGCGGGGGTCGAGCCCTTTGCACCCACGATGTAGGCAGCCCCAAATCCTAACGCAATGGCAATCAAGGTCAAAATCACGTAGACAGGCCAATGGCGCTTAATATACGAAAACACGTTGACTCCTTAGAGCTCCGTCTACGAACGGCGGATAACCTCGGTCACGACCTCGGATACCGTGGCAATGTTCGTCGGGTTGACATTGTGGGGCAGGTCGTCCTCGGTACGAGCGCAAGCCAGACGCGTGCCGTCCACGCCGGCGATGGTGAGGGCTCGGCGGCTCGCCTCGAGCGCGGCATAGGCATCGGTCTTGGCATAGGGCATCTCGAGCGCGCCACAATCGACATGGAACGACTTGCACACCTTGCTGACCAGGTTCATGATGCGGCGATCGCCCTTGAGCAGCTGCTGTTCGCCCTCGACCGTCACCACCGAAAGCCTACCGGCGCCGACGGATTCAAGATTGATGAAGAATACGCCGCGGAGCTTATCGCGATGCGAAGCCAAGAAGGCCTTCATGCCGGCGCCATCACAATCCGAGGCGCCCGTTGCCACAAACCAGATATCGTGACCGAGCAGCTCATCATCGCCCATAGAGGCGACAGCCGAGAGCATATCTTCGGAAGAAGCGCCATCGGAAGACGCAGCGCCGCCCTTCCAGCCATCGTTATCGTCCTCGAAGTTATCCCACGAACCGATACCGCGACCGGACTTCTTGGCATCGTAATCGTCTTCGACGCCCAGCCAATCACTCATGCTGTCCTGCTCGTTTTTCCTTTTACGACCGAACAGGCCACCCAGGCCGCGTTTGCGAGACTTGGGTGCCGCTGGGGCGGGAGCCGAAATGGTCTCGATCGGCTGCGCGCCCGACGCAACGGGCATAGAAGGCGCAACGGGTGCCGATGTGGGTTCGGGACCCTGGGCAGTAGCAAAGGGGTCGTTGACCTGGGCAGAGGGATCGGGAAGGTCGAACAGCGACGTGCGAGACGCAACGTTTGCCTGCTTCATAGACGGCAGCGACGGATCGGGGACCGAAGCCAGCGGAGACGAGGAAGGTGCAGGCGACGGTGCCGACGCCGGATCGGGAACATTCATCTGCGGACGCGGCGATGCCTGGGAGGAAATCTGGGCCATAAGGGAATCGACCGTTTCGTCCTGGGTGGGAGCGACATTGGCAACCGTGGCACCGGAACCACTCGGGGTCGTCATGGTGAAAATCTGCGTGGAGTAAGGCCTCGACTCATCCGTCTCGGGAGTCTCGGAAACCGCAGGCACTTCCTCCTGCTCGACCTCGGTCGAATCACCTTGATCGGCTGCCGCGTATTGCTCTTCGTCAGAGTTGGCCTCGACGGACTCGTCCTCGGCGGCATCTTGGATTTCGGCAGCATCAATGGGCTCGTCATCGTCTGCCGCGTCGCCCTGCTCATCGGAAACAGGAAGGGGCTCGGCAATTGCGGTGCCTTGCTTTTCAAACGTTATCGTGGAATCGAACTGCGCGGCATCAAACGACATGGTGCTATCGACGTGCTGCTGAGCCTCGAAAGATGTTGTTGCCTCAACAACATCCGCTGACGTCGGTTGCTGAGCCTCGAAAGACATTGTAGCTTCGGCGGCGTCGACGGGCGCGGACTGCATAGCCTCGTTCTGCTCGAACTCTTGCGCCGCGTGCTCACGTGCCGCCTCGGCTGCCTGCTGCTGAGCGATAGCCTCCTGCTCGGCAGCCTCGCGTGCGGCAGCGCGCTTCTCCTCGAAATCGTCGACAAATTTCTTGCCCTTTGCAAGCGCACCCTTAAAGAAGTTGGAAGCGCTGGCGCCAATCGACGAGAACGCGGATGCAATGTCGGCATGGGGCGTTGCCGCGGGAATCTCGGCCGAGAAATCAGTATCGCTCTCGTAAGACACGCGCCTCGGCTGTTCAACGTAATCGTCGTCAGACTCGTCCGCAACGTCTTGCGCCGGCGCGGCGGGAGCCAAAACGTCCAGTCCTGCCGCGGAATCGATCGCGGACACCGCCTCGGGCTCGGCAACGGCAGCGGTAACCGCGGCAGACTCATCATCCGCAGCGACAACGGGCGCAGGCGCAGCCACGACGGGGGCAGGCTCGGGCTCAAACGTCGGCTCCTCGCCCTCCTCGTAATCGAGCGCGCAGGACTCGGGAAGCATTCCGAGCGCACGGATGGCATCCGAACCAAAGCGGATGTTGCCGGCGGCGTTGCGATAGAGCTTGGGCTCGGGCTCGGCCGCGGCAGGCTGCTCCGCCGGCTCAGCAGCGGGAACCTCGTCATTGAACTCTTCGGCCTGGACAGCCTGATTCTGATCCTCGGGCACGATGGCGCCGATCAGCGTCTCGTCGGCAGACGCACCCTCAAAGCCCTCGATCTGCTCGTCGAAAGCCTCGCCCTGTTCGGGCTCGGTTTGAGCGTCGGGAGCAATCGGCTGACCGAACTCGTCCTCGGCGTAGGTAGGCTCTTCGTACTCGATGGTGTTGCCGTAGTCGTTTTGCTGCTGGGCCGCGGCATACTCCGCCGCCGCGCGCGCCATTTCCTCGGCACGACGTTTCTGCTCCCCAAAATAGGTATCGAACGGAACATCGTCGGGAAACTCGTTCTCGCCCTGGAAGGGAGCAACGTTGTCCATAACGCCGAGCATAGCGGCGACAGAAGACTTGTTGCACACCGCGCCGGACGTATAGGGAAGAACGTGGCGGTTAGAGATGATGTTTGCCGCGTTGGCAAGTGCAACGAGGGAAGCGAGGATCGCGACAATCCACAGCAGAACCTTGAGCGCGCCGGGGAGCGGCAGGATACGCAGGATGGCAACGGCAGCAGGGGCAACCGTGGCAACGGGCAACAGCTTGGCGATGAGCGCACGATACGAAGCATAGGGCTCGCGGGCGAGCAGCTCAGCACGGGGAGAGTCGTAGTGTGCGACAACGACCACCGGGCGGTTGCGCGGAGACGCGAGCGGGCCCGAGGCCTTGTGGTAGGCGATGACATTTTGGCTCACGCCCGTCTTGCCCAGGCGCGAAACCACGGGGTGGCCCGTGCGCTCGAGCACGTAAAGAACGGCGCCGACAATGGCCAGCAAGGTGCCGACCAAGCCGATACCGCCGCCGATGCCCATCAGCAGGGCGCCGGCAAACGCAAGAATACCGGTAACGGCAAATGCCAATCTACTGGGCGCCGGGGCATTGAACTCCTGAACCTCGGGGTCAAAGCCGTGGTTGCGGAAGATCTGAGCGATATCCTCGGCAGCCAAGCGCTCTTCTTCGCTGCATGCCGGCGTAATGCTGGTGTTCTGCAGCAGGTGGTTAATATAGTTCTGGGTGTTCGCCATGTGCGCTCCACATCCATAATCCGACAAATAGGCCCAATGCATGCACATTAGAACCGTATATAGTCGAAAGTATACCCCGAGCGAGCGCAAACGACCGAATTCGGGCCATCTTAACGCCTCGAGCGGATAAGGATATAGCCTAATCTCCATATCGGACTAAAATCATGGCAGCAAACTACCTTCTCATGCGAGGATTCTATGACGGCAAGCGACGCGACCGCGACAATTAAAAAGGGAAGTTCGGAGCCCGGTTTCGATAAAACGGCTCAGCGCATCCTCAATCTTTTCTTTGTGCTCAATAGCTCCCCCGAACCGCTGACGACCGAGCAGATCGTCTTGGATTCTGACCTGGGATATGGCTCGGGCAATATCGACTCGGATAAGCGCAAGTTTCGACGCGATCGTGACAAACTGCTCGAACGCGGCATCTTAATCAAGGAGGTTCGCCCCACCGGCGCGCAGGAGACCGAGGAAAGCTCGTGGACAATCGACCGCGAGCACACGTTTGCTGCAGGCGGCCTCATCACCGCAGACGACGCCGATATCCTGCTCAACGCCATCGACCAGACGCTAGCGGCCGGCTCATCCACTTTTGCCGCACCGCTTGCCGATATTCGCTCCAAGATTGCCTACCTCACCGGTAGGACGACGGTGGACGAAGCACCGATCCGCCGCTCTCCCACCGTCGATGCGGTATGGAGCGCCTTTGCCGAGCGATGCGCGCTGCGATTTTTATATCAGAACGGACGCGGTGAGCAGAAAGAACGTACCGTCTGCGTCTACGGCATGTTCGAGCGCGAGGGCGTGGCGTACTTCTGCGGCCTCGACAACGTCACCGGCGACATCAGGACATTCCGCTGCGACCGTATCGTTCGCGCTTGGCGTCCTTCGAAGGCCTACGTCATCCCCGCGGACTTCAACCTCAGCGACTACCTGTTCTTTGAATTCGATTTTGCCGACCGACCGCCCGTTGCAGCCACGTTCTCATTCGCCCCTCAGACGCAGATCGATATGATCAACGGCCTCACGCGTGGGCGAGGTGAGCTCGTACACACCGATGTGGGATGGACCTGGACCGTTGACGTGCGCGATCTTGAAGCCGGCGCCTCATTTTGCATGGCCCACGCCATGGACGGCATGAGGCCCGTGGCCCCCAAATCGCTCAAACAGGCGTGGAACCACCTCATTGAAAGGACGGTGCACGAGTATGCCCGTGCGTAAACTCACCAGCGAGCAGAGACTCTCGCGCGCCATCGACATCATGGAGGCCCTCTACGCCGCCGGCGAGAGCGGCATGACACGAACCGAGATTTGCAGTCGCTTTGACATCACGGGGGTATCGCTCGACGAGATTCTCGAGATCGTCTCGACGCTCGCGAACCGAGAATCGGGCGCGCGCATCATCTGCGAATGCCGCGGCGAGCGTGTGGCCCTCACCGGTGACGCCGGGCGTGTGCTACCGCTGCGCTTGAGTGCCGCCGAGGGCGCTGTGCTCAACCATGAACTTGAATCGTTGGGGATCGAGCCGCATACGGCAGCTCGGATTCGACATGCCCTTCTACCCGAAGAGCTCGGCTATAACCAGCGCGTCTTTGACACCGTCAACCACGGGTCGCACTGGCAGCAGCTGAGCTGCGCCATTCAGGACGGTGTTCGCTGCCGCATCTCGTATCGCTCGATGGACGATGCACGGCCACGTGAGCGTCTGGTCGACCCCTTGCGCATTACGGCAAACGGCGACCAAACATACCTGATTGCCTGGGACATCGCGGTCGATGAGCAGCGCACCTATCGCATGGATAAAATCGAGGGACTCGCCTTGACGGAAGACTCCGTCGTGCCTCATGCACCGGACGTCACATCCCTCCACGATTCCCTTGCTCGGACGCAGCGTAGCGCAAAGCTCTTGATGCCATTCGATATGGCGGAGCATCTGGACTGGGCCGGCATCACCCTAATCGAGCGCAGCGGGGCAGACATGGCAACGGTAACCGTGCATTATGGCTCCGAGCGTTGGCTACTGAGCCAGGTAATCGCAGCGGGCGGAGCCATCCGCATCTTGGATGACCCCGCCCTGTCAAAGCGTCTGTGCGATATGGCAAAGACCCTCGTCTGTCCGCTTTAGCGCCGCCGCTCGTGGCGTGCACGCCACAGTTGCAGATAGTGCCCGATCTGCGCCGATTCGATGCGCTGGTAGGAGCTCGTAGGCAGCGACGTTAAGAACTTCTTTCCGTAGCCCTTCGTCACCAGGCGCGGGTCGGCCAGAATCAGCACGCCGCAATCGGTCGACGAGCGGATAAGGCGGCCGGCCGCCTGCTTGACCTCGAGCACCGCCTCGGGCAGCGAATAGCGCGCCCAAGCGCGGTCTTCGCGCAGGTTGCGCTCGCACGAGAGCGGGTCCGTGGGACTCGAGAACGGCAGCTTGGGAATGATGACGCAGCGCAGCGTCTCGCCGCTGGCGTCGAATCCCTCCCAAAAGGCCTTAAGAGCAAAAAGCGACGAGGTCGGCTCGTTGATAAACCGGTCGCGCAGGCGACGAGGAGATGAGTTGCGCTGCTGGCAGTTGAGCTCCAGACCCGCACGGGCCATCTTGGGCTCAACGCGGGCGTACAGGTCTTCCATGTCGCGCCGATTGGTGAACAGCGTGAGCACCGATCCGCCCATGGCAAGATGGGCGTCGACCAGCACGCGCTCGAGCGCCGTAAGATAGCTCTCACGATCGCGCGGATCGGGGATATCGCCCGCAACGACTACGGCCATGTTCGAATCGAAGTCGTAGCTCGAATCCAAGTGCAGCGATGAGGATGTCGAAGCACCGATGCGATCGAGGCCGACCGCGTGGTTAAAGTGTTCAAAGCTTTTGGACACCGTCATGGTCGCCGAGGCAAAGATAGCCGTGTGAACCTCGGGCAGCCACTCGGTTGCCAAGGCCTCACCAATGTCGATGCGCTCTGCGGTCATCGACTCTCCGCCGGCACGCAACCTGCGATTGACCTGCAGCGAATACACGTAGTGTTCATCGGCGCCATCAATGATGAGTTTGAGGTTCTCGGCCAGCTCGTGCAGGCGGCGCGAGATATCACCCAGGTCGACAACAACCTCGGGCTTGTCGGCGGCGACGGCTTGCACCAGCGCGTCGACGCTCTTGTCAGCTTGTTCCAATGCGTCGATGGCAGTGTAGGCCGACGGTAAGAAATCATGCCAGTCGTCAGATTCGCGCAGCTCGGGGCCAATCCATAGATTGGCATTGTCATAACCCCCACGCGCACGGCGGCCGAGCTCGCGAACGCCATCGAACACGTCGGCGATTGCCATGCTCGCGCGCGCAACCGTCGACGTCGCCTTGGCAGTAAGGCCCAGATAGAGCGTAGAGCCCTCGGAGGTTGCCAAATCACGGGAAACCTGGCTTAGCGCGCCGGTGCTCGAGCCACCCAGGCGCTCAAACAGAACGTGTGATTCGTCCGCCGACACCACGCGCGCCCACTGGCGGCGCGCCTCGCGCTCGATGGAATGGGCCTCGTCGATTACCCAATGACGAATCGGAGGTAAAATCCTGCCCTCGGCCGCGACATTGCGGAACAGCAGGGAATGGTTGGTGACCACCACATCGGCATGCGCCGCACGACGGCGAGCGCCGTGGACCAAACATTTATCAGGGAAAAACGGGCAGAGGCGACGAGCACACTCGCGCGAGGCCGTCGTAAAGTCGGGACGGTTGACGCTGCGCCACCGAATGCCGAGCGAGTCGAGGTCGCCATCGGCTGATTGGCAGACGTACGCCATAATGACCGCGACCGCCGTGAGCGTGTCCGCCGGATCGCGCTTGGTGGTAATCTCGACCTGGCCGCGGCTCATGCGCTCAAGCTTGCGCAGGCACGGATAGTGGTCATACCCCTTGAGAGCGCAAAATGACAGACCACCGTCCAGTTGCTCGGCAAGTTTTGGCAGCTCATGGTACATGAGCTGGTCGGCGAGATTGTTCGATTTGGTCGCAATACCAACCGTGATGTTGTTACGGCGTGCTGCCTCGGCAAAAGGCACCAGATAGGCCATCGATTTGCCGACGCCTGTGCCCGCCTCAATTACACGATGAGTGCCCGTGACCAGCGCATCGCGGACCTCGAGCGCCATCGCGATCTGCTCATCACGCGGCTCGTAGGTGGGGTACATGCGATTGACCAAGCCACCTGGCGCATAGTCTGCCTCAATCTCCTCACGACTCGGCATCTTGAGGACCGGCAGTTCGTCGGCGTCCACCCGATCGTCGGCGCGATCGGCCTTGAGAACGTCAGCACGAGCGGCGCTGAGAGAGAAGATAGAACCAGGGTTCTGCCCTGCCAAGAATGAGAAGATAGGACGATAGGACCAAGGCACATCCGGATGCATGTCGGCTAGGCGCGCCATGAGGCCCTGGGGCAAGTCGGTGAGCGCCACGAGCAACACGCGCCATACGCCACACAGGGCGTCGACGTCGGCATTGGCACGGTGTGATACCGAGTCACAGCCAAACAGATCGGCCATAAAAGACAGCTTGTGCGAGGCCAGGCGCGGAAGCGCGATGCGCGACAGCGCCAGCGAATCGATCCAAATATCGCTCACGTTGACGCCGCCTTTGACCGACTCGATAAACGAGCGGTCGAACGTGGCGTTATGTGCGATTACCGGGCAACCACCGACAAAATCGGCGAGAGCGGCTACGGCCTCAACGGCCGACGGGGCATCTGCCACATCGGCATTTGTAATGCTCGTGAGCTCGGTAATCTCGGCGGGAATCAGCTGTTTGGGATGCACGAAGGTATCGAAGCGGTCGACGACCTCGCGGCCCGAAAGACGGGCCGCCGAGATCTCGATCAGCTCATTGTCCTGCACCGAAAGACCTGTGGTCTCGGTATCGAGGACGATCACATCTTCCTCGATAAGGCCGAAGGACTGCGTTTTGGCGCGTTCGGCAAGCGTGGCATAGGAGTCGATGACAAACTGCGGCGTTCCTGACGAAACCGCGTCCTCGATTAGCATGCAATGCCCGCTCGACGAAGGCCCATACGAATCAGGCTGTCACAGACCTGCGGGAACGTCATGTCGTCGGTGTGGCGGATCTCATCCGGATACAGCGACGTATCGGTCATGCCGGGAATGGTATTGGTCTCGAGGATGACGGGGCCGTCCTCACTCACAATAAAGTCGCTGCGCGAGATACCCAGGCAACCGAGGGCCTTGTGAGCAGCGCAGGCAAGCTCCTGGGCGCGAGTGTAATTCTCGGGTGAAATCTGCGCCGGAATGCGATGGATGTCCGTAGGGTCGACATATTTCACGTCCAGATCGTAGAACTCGCAGTCCTCGGGTTTGCGAATCTCGACAATCGGCAGAGCGCGCACGTCGTCCTCGCCGTACACACCGACGGTGATCTCGGTACCCTCGATGCACTTCTCGACCAGCACTTTGTCGCCGTACGCAAACGCCTTGGCGATTGCCGCGGGCAGCTCGGAGGGCTCATGGACCAGGGAAATGCCATAGCTGGAACCGTTGACGGCCGGCTTCACAAAGCAGCGCTCGCCACAAACCTCGACGATATGATCGATATCGACTTCATCGCCCACCTCGAGCGCGAGGCCGGGGGCAATGGGAATGCCCGCCTTGGCGTACAGGAGCTTAGAGACCTCCTTGTCGGCACCGCAGGCGCTGGCAAGCACGCCCGAGGCCGTGTAGGGGATACCCAGGGTCTCCATGGCGCCCTGCATGGCGCCATCCTCGCCGCCGGCACCGTGCATGGCGATAAACGCCACGTCAAAGCCGCCGGTCGCCATGGTTACCATAAAATCATCGGCAGCCGTGTCGAGCAGCTCCACCGAAGTGTAGCCGGCCTCCTTCAAGGCAACCACGACGTTCTTTCCCGAATTGAGCGAGATCTCGCGCTCAGCGGAATGACCGCCCGCCAAGACCGCTACGTGCATGTTCTCTAGGCTTTTACCCGGCATGGGCAGACTCCTCCTCTATAATTTCTGCAGCTGATACCATATTGTAGCGATACCCTCTACGTTTCCCCAAAATCGAAAGGCTTCCATGAATCCCAGGACTAAATCTCAGGACATTCGCGACTTGAGCCAAAACGATATTCGCGAGCTCGTGGCCGAGCTTGGCCAGCCCGCCTTCCGCGCGAAGCAGCTCATCGAATGGGTCTTTGAGAAGAACGTTTGTTCGTTTGACGATATGACCAACCTTCCCAAGGCTTTCCGCGAGCAGCTTAAAGAGGCTTTTGCCTTTGACACGCCGACTGAACTCACCAAGCAGGTTTCCAAAGATGGCTCTCGCAAGTATCTGCTCGAGTACCACGACGGCGTTTCCGTCGAGACCGTCGGCATGCCCCGTCGTAACAAACTTTCCGTTTGCGTTTCCACCCAGGCAGGCTGTGGCATGGGCTGTGCCTTTTGCGCTACCGGTCTCAACGGCCTCAAGCGCTCTCTGACCGCTCAAGAGATCGTCGACCAGGTACTTCATGTATCCAACGACTTTGGCGAGCGCGCCACGAGCGTCGTCTTCATGGGCCAGGGCGAGCCGTTTGCCAACTACGACGAGGTTCTCAAGGCGCTGCGAATCCTCAACGACCCCGATGGCATCGGTATCGGCGCTCGTCACCTCACCGTCTCTACCAGCGGCGTTATTCCCGGTATTCGCAAATTTGCCGACATCCCCGAGCAGTTCACGCTTGCCGTTTCCCTGCATTCCGCCATCCAGTCGACGCGCAATAAGCTCATGCCCGGTGTTAAGAAGTACACGCTGCTTCGCCTTCACGAAGCGCTTCAGCTCTACACCGAGAAAACCGGCCGCCGCCCGACCTATGAGTATGCCATGATCGAAGGCGTCAACGATACGAATCCCGAAATGCAGGCGCTCTGCGACTTCTGCGAGGGAACGCTGTGCCACGTTAACCTCATTCAGCTTAACGACATCGAGGGTAGCCCGCTCAAGCCGTCGCCGATTCATAAGGTTGAGGATCTTCAGCGTCGTCTTGAGTCCCGTGGCATCGAGACCACGATTCGTAACTCCCGTGGTAACGATATTGACGCCGCTTGCGGACAGCTGAAGCAGCGCTTCAAAGTTCAGAAGAACGCATAGGGGAGTCGCATCCCAAAACGTTTCATGTGAAACATCGAACGACCCCGGTTACAGAATATGCAACCGGGGTCGTTTCATTTATTGACCTTAATTTTGAATCAGCTGCTACCTGTCCCATTTTTACGGCCAAAATAAGGGGTCCTTGTCTCATGAATCAGACAAGGACCCCTCAAAATATGCTGAGTAATTGTTAGGTACCTAATAGCCTACATTTTCCCATTGGTTGCTGACCCAACCTTGATTAATCTTGGGATTCTTCGTTACCTGAGCAGTACGCATGGCAACATCTTCTGTCATAACATCCATTTTCTTTTTGGAAGTATCGACGATATCTTGCGCGCTACGAAGCAAACGACCTCGAAGTTCATCGTCTGTCGCGATCCTATAGCCAGCAAAGGCACCAGCCGCGACAGTTGTCACCAATGCAATCGCTGTTAAAATCTTATTCCTCATCTTGGCCTCCTTGATCAAACTGAATCATTTCGCCAAGAATACGAGAGAGCTCTTCCTCGTCTTTAAACTCAATCTCAATCTTATTCTTTCCACGCGAGCTCTTCACACGCACGTTGGTATTAAAAACCTGACGAAGCACGCGGGCAGCCTTTTTAAAAGACTGAGGCGTTGCAGGCCTCGGCGTCTTAGGTGTCTCTCCGGCAGAAAACAACGGAGCAAGATTTTCTGTCGCTCTTACGGAAAGGCCCTCTGTAACAACTTTCTCTGCAAGTCGAATACGCGCGTCCTCATAGGGAACTGCAAGAATCGCACGTGCATGACCAGCAGTAAGTTTGCCCTCAAAAATCATCTGCTGAACTACTTCGGGGAGATCGAGAAGACGCAGCGAGTTTGTAATTGCAGAGCGTGACTTGCTTACTGCCTTCGACAATGCCTCCTGGGTCATCCCGCTGGCATCAATGAGTTGGCGATAGCCCTTAGCCTCTTCGACGGGATTCAGATCAGAACGCTGAAGGTTTTCGATAAGAGCAAGAGCCAGCATCTCTTCATCATTTACCTCTTTAATGATGACTGGCAATTCTTCAAGGCCAGCAAGCTTTGACGCCTGGTAACGACGCTCACCAGCGATGATCTCATAGGCGTTTCCATGCTTGCGAACCAAAAGCGGCTGCAAAACGCCATGTTCTTGGATTGACTCGCTCAACTCGCGAAGTTCAGTTTCGTTAAAGTGAATTCGCGGCTGATTAGGGTTGGGAACGATATCCTCAATAGGTAGTTTTGTTTCAGATGCGGCATTTGAAGCCGATGCAGCCGAACCGCCGGTCTCATACTCGGCCTCTGAGACCAAAGCATTGAGTCCACGTCCCAATCCGCCACGTTTCTTTACACTAGGCACGCTTGATCACCTCTTTTGCAAGGTTCATATATGCTTTTGCACCCTTATTTTGAGGTGCATAGGTAATTATCGGTTCTCCAAAAGACGGAGCTTCGGAGATTTTAACCGTACGGGGGATTAGAGTCTTAAACGCCTTATCACCAAAGTACGATTGAACCTCCTCAACAACCTGATTCGATAGTGAAGTACGCGAGTCATACATGGTCATAAGCACACCATAGGTGTCTAAGCCCTTGTTCAGCCGTGATTTGACCATCTTCATTGACTCAAGCAGCTTCGTAACGCCCTCGAGTGCGTAATATTCGCACTGGATCGGAATCAAAACGCTGTCTGCTGCGGTCAAAGCGTTGATAGTAAGCAGGCCGAGCGAAGGAGGACAGTCAATGAAAATAAAGTCAAACTCGTCCTGAATCGGCTCAAGCAAATCTTTGAGGCGGGTTTCACGAGCAATTGCGCTTACGAGCTCAATTTCCGCGCCTGCAAGTTGAATTGTAGCCGGAATAACGAATACCTTTTTACAATTTGTATCAAGAACAAGCGATTCTGCCGGCACATCATTCAACAATGCATCATAGATGCATTGATCAAGGTCTTCTTTTTCAATTCCGAATCCACTGGTGCTGTTTCCCTGCGGATCAAAATCGACAATCAATGTCTTACGACCCTGCTCACCCAGTGCTGCTGCAAGGTTTACAGCCGTCGTTGACTTACCGACGCCGCCTTTTTGATTGATGATTGCAATGATACGCGTGTCTTTTGCGCTCTTAGAACGCTTAACGTCGCGAAATCCCACGGTCCCTCCTGGTGTGTATTAAAGCTGTCAAACGGAGGATGTTTCACGTGAAACATTCCGAATCGATATCAACCGCCATGTTTCACGTGAAACACTGCAAGTTGTTAGTATCCATTATGTTTCACGTGAAACATCTAGGCAAGCGGATTCTTCTTTGCCACGCCATTTGCACGAGGCAATGAGACGGATGCTGGATGACTCTTCTTAAGAACAATGAACTCCCTGTGTCCCAAGCCTTCAGGCAAATCAATTGCGTCATTCAGAAGCAAAGTGAAGCCGCAAATCTTAGCTGCTGACATGCCGGAAGCAAGCTCCTCATCCAAAGGATTGCCCTTGGTTATAACAAATAGCCCTCCATCCTTCAGATACGGAGCCGCATACTCAACAAGAATCGGTAGAGGGGCCAGTGCGCGGGCGGTTACAACAGAGAACTGCTTCTTATGGCTTCGAGCATATTCTTCAAGACGATCATGAACCGCATGAGCATGTTTCAATCCAAGAGCATGGACAAAGGAATTAACCGCATCAACCTTCTTGCCAACAGAGTCAATATAAGTAGCTTTACGATGCGAGGTTATTGTTAATGGAATACCAGGGAAGCCCGCACCTGTCCCCATATCGAGCAAAGCTCCCTCAGGAGCCTTGTTGATATAGGGGAGCAAAACAAGTGAGTCGAGGATATGAAGTACTGCAGCATCTTCTACGTTAAGAATACGGGTGAGATTGGTTGTCTTATTTGTTTCTAGAACCAAATCCAAATGCTGAATACATTTCCTCAGCTCAACATCAGTTACGCTCAAGGAATACTCTTTGCAATGGGAAGTTAGATGACTCAACATCTCGTCAGCCTGCTGATCAGTAAGTACTAACAACGAAAGCTCCTTTCTGACAAAAATCAGTGTATCGAGAACTTTTGACAAAAAAAGGGGACGTGGAAACCACGTCCCCTTAGCATAAGCTCGAGAAGATTATCGAGCAACAATCACCACATGGCGATCAGGGTCAGAACCCTCAGAATGAGTATCGACGGCATCATTGCCACGAAGTGCAATGTGAACCAGTCGACGCTCGTAGGCATTCATGGGCGGAAGCGAAACACTCTTATGAGTGCGGATGGCACGCTCGGCAGCAGACTGAGCCATGGAAGCAACCTTGTCCTGACGGCGACTCTTGTATCCCTCTACGTCCACTACAACCGGATACCTAAAGCCAAGTTTGCGGCTCACCAGCAAAGAGAACATAACCTGAAGGGCATCAAGGGTGCGACCATGACGGCCAATGAGAACAGCAAGGTCGGGAGCCGTTACATCCAAAATCAGCTCACCCTCGTCGCCCTCATACTCATCGATAGGAGAGTTGGCGGCATCGAAGTGCGAAAGGATGGAACGCAGGATGGAAATCGCAACATCGGCAATGGTGTCGAGCTCCTCATCGGTCAGCTCTTCACCAGCCTTGTAGCGCTGTGCAATCTCGGGATAATCGCCCGCGACCTGCGGGGCAACCTCCTCAAGCATATCCTCGATGATCTCTTCAGACATAACGTACTCCAAAAGTTAGGTACCTAAATAAGATTGATATCCCGTTACTTCTTCTTGTGCGGGCGCGGCTTCTTCTCTCGACGAGTGACCTCAACCTGCAGCGGAGCGTTCTTAAGACGCTCCTCCTCATCGGCCTTCGCCTTGTCGATGACCTTCTGCGTCACAAAAATCTGCTGGATAACCTGCCAAGCAGACGAGACGTCGTAGTACAGCAGAACACCAACGGGAAGGCTCCAGCCCATCCAAAGCATCATGACCGTCATGACAACGGCCATCATACGCATGCTCTGAGCCTGCTGGCCGGTCTGGTTGCGCGACATATAGAGCTGCGGAATCAGGGTCAGGACGGCGAACAGGATCAGGCAAACCAGCGCAGGCAGTGCAACCATAAAGCCATCGGCAAAGGAAGCGCTCGGCGTGGTGGTCAGGTCGGGCAGGATGTTGAAGAACGAGAACGTGCCGTCGTTAAAGTACTGCGGCAGGTTGCGCAGCAATGTAAACAGGGCGAACAGGATAGGCATCTGAATCAGCAGCGGCAGACAGCCAGCCATGGGGTTGAACTTGTTCTCGCTGTAGAACTTCTGCATCTCCTCGGCCTGACGCTGGGGATCGTCGGCATAGCGCTCCTGGATCTCGAGCATCTTGGGCTGCAGCACCTGCATGCGAGCCGTCGACTTGGTCGACTTGAGCATGAGCGGCGTCAGCAGCAGACGGATGATGACCACCAGGATGATGATGGACAGGCCCCAGTCGACCGCAAAGGTCTGGATGAGCTTGAGCAGCTCGAAAAGGATGTTAACGATCCAATCCCACATGTAAGTTTTCCTCCGATAGCGAGTGCCCGCTAGGGCACAGGGTCATAACCGCCGACGTGCAGGGGATTGCAGCGAGCGATGCGCCTCACGGCAAGCCAGCAGCCTCTCAAAACACCGTGCTTCTCAATCGCCTGGATGGCGTATTGCGAGCACGTTGGGTAATAAATGCAGGCGTCAGGCAATAAGGGCGAAATAACCTGTTGATATATGCGAATAGGAGCGATGGCAACACGTCGCAAAACGTGATTGCTCATCGCTCCTCCCCAGCAACGCCGGCGCGCTTCATAAGCGAACGCAACGCCTTGTCCATCTCCTGCGGCGAGGAAATCCTCGTCTTGGGAGTTGCAAACAAGATGATGTCATAACCCGCAACGGGAAATCCGCAGCTGCGGGCGGCCTCGCGCATCACACGCTTAGATCGGTTGCGCACGACGGCACAACCGAGTCGCTTAGCACCAACGAAGGCGACCCTTCCGGAGCCGCCTTCGCCAACCGATTCACATATGGTCATTCGAATCAGAGGGTGATTGAAACGACGCCCCTGACTGAACACATGCTCGAAATCTTGCCGAGACTTAATAGTCTTCATGCGAGATGTGTGTATCGCTGCTAGACAGTGAGACGCTTGCGGCCCTTGGCGCGGCGACGGGCGAGCACGGCACGACCACCCTTGGTGGCCATACGGGCACGGAAGCCATGGGTCTTGGCACGCTTACGCTTATTAGGCTGATACGTACGCTTCATCTTAAGTTCCTCCTGCTGCATTTCGAGTGTCCGCGGGAGCGCGGACGCAGATATAGACACGTGAGCTTGAAGATTGTAGGGAAATCAATGTTCAAATGTCAAGAAATCAAAGGTAAAAGGTTGCGTAGTTCACACGGTTCCCCCATAAGCCGAGCTCGATTTAGCGGTGCATGGCAACTTTTCACGATATTTCATCGGGTTTTCAACAGGTCATGTTGGCAATGTTGAGAACTTTTCGCCCATTTTCCAAAGTTTTCAACAGGTTTTGAAAAGTTGTCGAAAGATGAGAAACATTGCACGGTGAGCTACTATTTGTTCGAAACCTTTTGAAAGATTGCGAGCGGCATGTCTGACGACTTTTACACCATGGTCGATTCCGGAGACCCGGCACCCGACAACGAGCACATCACCGGCGTGCGCGAAGAGCGTGCGGAAGGCGAGCAGACGACCATGCAGGCGCCAAAAGCCATGTACGCCGCGCGCATCGCCGTCTATGACGACATGCTGTCGACACCGCGTGTGATCGTCATTGATCCGCAGGATGTCCGCACGTATTTGGAAGAGACGACCAACACCGTCTACCAGTGCATGAAAGAACAAGGTGGCCATATCTCGCTCATGGTCATCCGCGAGATTGTCGAAAACTTTATCCACGCACACTTTGCCGAGCCCATCATCTCGATTCTGGACGGCGGAGACACCATCCGCTTTGCTGACCAAGGACCCGGCATCGACGACAAGGAACGCGCTTTCGACTTTGGCGTTACCAGCGCAAACAGCAAGATGAAGCGCTATATCCGTGGAACCGGAGCAGGGTTTCCCATGGTGCAGGAGTATTTGGAAAACGCCGGCGGTGCCGTATCCATCGAGGACAACATGGGCAACGGCACCGTGGTTACGGTAAGCCTGAACCCTAAACGCGTGCAGGAAATCGAGCGTGCCGGCGGACGCGGCGCTGCCGTGCGGCCCGAGACGGAACAGCCCACATATCCCCTGCCGGGAGCTTTTGCGCAGCAGCCCATGGCAACGCAGCAGATGCAGCCCCCCGTGGGACAGATGCAGCAGCCCGGAATGCTTCCTACACAAGAGCCCCAGGCGACATCGATGTCGATGCTGCCAAACATGCCAGAGACCATGCCGCTGGCGGATCAGGATGCAGCAGCAATGCAGCAGGCGACGGGGGCACCGGGTGGCCAGCAAATGGGCTATCAGCCGTACCAACAGGGATATCCATATCAGCAGATGCCGCCACTGGGGTATGGCCAGCAGTTCCCGCAGCAGTACCAGCAGGGATATCAGCAGCCGTACCAGCAGATGCCGCAGCAGCAGTACAACCCTTGGGCCCAGCAGATGCCTCCGCAGCCTTACCAACAGTGGCCTCAAAGTTTTCAACAGCAAAAGCCGCCGATGCAGAGTTCTCAACAACCAGCAGCTCAAATGATGTATCCTAATGCAGCAAATCAGTATGCGCAGCCACAACCGGACGTGTTCGTAAGCGATCGCGGCAACGCCGCGCTAGGCTATCTGGCGCAAAATCAAGCGTGCGGTGCAACCGATCTGGCGAGGGCGTTTGGAAACTCGGCCCCCACTTGGTCACGCACGCTCAATGACTTGGCGCAGGCCGGCTTGGTCATCAAGCATGGCCAGAAATACCATCTGACCGAACTCGGCGCCGCTCGCGTGCGAGCTCAGAGCTAAAGAACGGGAGAGACAGTGGACGAGGAAGCAAGCATCATCTTGGGGGATGCCATCGCCTTTTGTCAGCGCGACGGCCAAGATGCACGCCTCATCAACATGCTGGGGCAATCGCGCGCCATAAGCCTGACCGAAGATACGCTCACGATCGAGGCCCCCTCGCGCTTTGCCATCGCGCAGCTCAAAAAGCATCAGCCGACTATTGAGGCCTATCTGGAAGAAATCGCCTTTGCACCGATTGCGCTCGACATCGTGGCACCGCAAGGCGCCGCGAAGGAATCCGCTGCCGCGACGGCGGCCGCCGCGGCTCCCGCTGCTTCCCCGGCGGTGTCGGCCTCCGCAGGCGACGTGCCGACAATCGAGCACCAGCACAGCGATGTTTCCCGTGAAACCATGGCACCGTTGCCGACCGCGGCGGCGACGCCAGCGAACGCACCCGTCACGCACATGCCAATCGCTCACGACGCAGCGGCGAGCGCGGATTCGGGCATTGCAATCAAGAACACACTCTCGGCCGATGATTTTCGTCGCATGATGAACCAGATGAAGGGCGGAGCGCCGGCTAAATCCACGCAAGCTGCGGCCCCCGCTTCACCCGTGCCAGCACCGACCGTGCCGGCCGAGCAGAATACGGATGGAGCCCCGCTCGCCGCGAACTCAAAATTTACCTTTGAGAACTTTGTCTACGGCCCCGAGAACAGCCATGCCTATCGCTCGGCACTCAAGTTTGCCGCCCTCGCGGACGAGCGCGGCACATGCACATCGCTGTTCATCTACGGCAAATCGGGCCTGGGCAAGACGCACCTACTGCTTGCCATCAAAAACGAGCTCGCCGAGAAGTCGCCCGAGATCAAGGTCAAGTATGCCAACTCCCAGGCATATCTGGACGACCTGATGACCGAGTTCGACCGCCAAAAGAAGAGCAACGCCCCCATCATGCAGGCGTACCACGGCGTGGACGTGCTCATCATCGATGACATCCAAAACATCATCGGCAAGCGCGCGAGCGTGGACTACTTTTTCCAGCTCATGGACGAGTTCATCCGCAACAACAAGAAGGTCGTCATCGCGGCAGACCGTGCCCCAAAGGACCTGAGCATGGACGAGCGTCTGACCAGCCGCTTCAACGCCGGCATGCTCTGCCTGGTCGCAGAGCCCAGCTACGAGATGAAATACAAGATCTTGCAGCGCTATTACGAGAACACCATCGTCGCCGCTCCCGAGGCAGGCGACGACTCGCTGCTGGCGGCCTACGGGGGCGACGGCGGGCACCTGACCGATGAGCACTTTAAGCACATGGCCGAGGTCTCGGGCACCAACATCCGCGAACTCGAGAGCTTCTGCGAGCGCTGCGCCGGCGAGGCGGGCGACCGCGAGCGCGAGGGCGGGGAGCTCACCTTTGACGATATCGACGCCATCGCCAGCCAGTACTTCGACACATCGGCCAAAAAGATCAACGTGCAAACGGTTCAGTCCGTCATCGAAGAGCAGTACGGCGTGACGCACGAGGAGCTCATCGGCCCGCGTCGCAACGCCAATATCGCCAAAGCACGCCATATCGCTATCTACCTTGCCATCGAAATGTGCGAGATGACGACCACGGCGGTAGGCGCCGAATTTGGCAACCGCAACCACTCGACCGTCAGCACGAGCTACAAAAAGGTCCAGAAGATGATCCAGGAAGACCGCACCGTCACCGAAGACCTCAAGTCGCTGCGCGATAAAATTACACTGCGCTCGTAGGGAAATAGAGACACCTGTTGAAAACTTGTCGAAACCACGGGCATAAGGTGTCTAAAACCCAACCCGCGGTGATGAAAAGTTTTGCGCAGGTTTTGAACGTGGAAAACCACCCCTGTTGCACACAGGTTGCTGTCGATTCTCTTTCTGGGTCTGACCTGCGTCTTTGGGAGTAATCAACAGTTTCGTCAGTGCTATTACTATTATTAAGATATTTATATCTATAGAAAGGTATTAAAAGATGAAGTTCACCGTCAGCCAGAGCTCGCTTACACAAGCCATCGGCGTCGTTATGAAGGGTGTCGCTTCGGCATCCACCCTTCCCATCCTGTCGGGCGTGCTCGTCAAGGCGCAAGACGGCATCTTGGAATTCCAGACCTCTAACTACACCATCTCGATCCGTCATCGCATCGCGGCGCATGTCGAAAAAGAGGGCGAGATGGTTATCCCCTGTAAGATGCTCTCCAATATCACCAAGACTCTCCCCGATGCCCCGGTCACCTTTGAGCTGTCCGAGCGCCAGGTGCTGATCAGTTGCGAGAAGAGCTCGTTCCGCCTGAACACGCTCGATGCCAATGACTTCCCCGAGTTCCCGGCCTATGCCATCGAGAGCGCCGTGGAACTGCCGACCGATATCTTGTCCGAAATGGTCGGCCGCGTGTGGCGCGTCACCTCGACCGACAAGGCCCGCCCCATCCTGGGCGGCGTGCACATGAAGGTCGAGAACAACACCGTGCGCCTGGTGGCGACCGATTCCTTCCGCTTGGCCGTGTGCGATACGCAGGTCGAGACCTCGACCCTCGAGGGCTCCTTTGAGCTCAACGTTCCGGCTGACGCCTTTAACGACGCACTGAACATCATGGCCAGCCAGGCGACCATCATGATCGGGGCTACCGACACCCAGGTCGTCTTTGAGGCCGGCAACACCACCTACGTGTCGCGTCGTATCGAGGGCGTGTACCCCAACTACAAGCAGCTCATCCCCGATTCGTGCGTGACGAGCGTCAAGATTGACGTCGCCGCCTTTAACGCCGCCCTCAAGCGCGTGGCCGTTATCGCGAGCGCCAACCCCGCCGTCAAGTTCGAGATCGATGTCGAGAACGGGCAGATGGGCCTGTCCTCCATTTCCAATGACCAGGACCTTGCGCAGGAGACGATCGATGTCGAGGCCGAGGGCGAGTCGGGCACCATCGCCTTCAACTACCACTACATCTTCGGCTGCCTCAATGCCCTGTCCAAGGAGAAGGAGATCACGCTGGAGCTCAAGAGCTACTCGCAGGCGGGCATCTTCAAGTCCTACGACAAGATCAACTACCTGTACCTGGTCATGCCGGTCCGCATCTAGCGCTGCGCCATGACCATGTTCGCCCGCGATCTTTCCGTCGCGCACTACCGCAGCTTCGATAGCTATCGTCTTGCCCTGGACGAGGGCGTGACGATACTTGCGGGACCAAACGCGGCGGGAAAGACCAATCTCATAGAGGCGCTGCAGCTGCTGACGAGCGGCGCCTCGTTTAGGCATCCGACCGCAGCCGAGCTCGTCCATGACGGCGTGGGCTCGTGCAAGGTCGAGCTGAGGCTCGAGGGCGACGGCCGCGTGCTTGATATGGGATTGAGCGCGGAGGACGGTAAGCGCTCGTTTAGCCGCAACGGCAAGAGATGCTCTGCCGCCGGTGTACGCGGGGTTCTGCCGAGCGTGCTGTTTTGCCCTGACCATCTGGACATGGTTAAGCGAGGCGCCAGTGTGCGCCGCGCCGCCCTCGATGACTTTGGCATGCAACTGAGCGCACGCTATGCCGATCTTGCGAGCACCTATGGGCGCTGCGTGACCCAGCGTAACGCCTTGCTCAAGGAGACCTGGTGCTGCCGTGAGATGCTCGGCGCGTGGAACGATTCGATTGCCCGCGCGGGCGCGGCTCTGCTCGTGCACCGGTTGGCCCTGCTCGACCGGCTGGCGGGCCATGTACACACTGCCTACGGGCAAGTGGCGTCCGGCGAGGCTGCCAACGTGACCTATACGTCCACACTGGGGGATTTGCCCCAGGTCGAGGATCGCGAAGAGCTGAAGGGCTGGGCGTACGAGCGCATGCTGGCCGCCCTTGATGAGCACGCCGACGAGGAAATTCGCCGCGGCGTGACGTTGGTGGGACCGCATCGCGACGAGATTGAATTTACCGTGGCGGGTCGCTCCGCCCGTTCATTTGCCAGCCAAGGACAGCAGCGAACGTTGGTACTGTCCTGGAAGGTGGCCGAGGTGGCCGTGGCTCGCGATGTTCTGGGTACTGCTCCGCTGTTGCTTCTGGACGACGTGATGAGCGAGCTCGACGGCGAGCGCCGCGGTGCTTTTCTGCGGCTGATCGGCGATGATATCCAAACGGTCATAACCACGACCAACCTGGGATACTTTACCGATGACCTGCTTGATCGAGCCAAGGTGGTGAGCATGGGTGAGACGTGCTAATTACGAGCGCGAGAGCGAAACGGTCGCCTTCAGTGGGTTTTTAAACGCAGAGCGCCAGCGCATCCTGGCGGCTGCAACACCTGAGCGCCGCGCGCAGATGGAGGCTGCCGAGGAGTCGCGCGCGGTCTATCGCGCGTGGAACGCGGTGTGCTCGGGCACGCGCGAGGGGCGGCATGTGACGGGCCTGCGCTACCTGCCCGAGTCCAATGAGCTGCTGGTATATCTCGATTCGCCCTCGTGGACGCAGGAAATGACGCTGTTGCGCGAGATCATCCGCGCGCGCATGGAGCGCGTCGGTGCGCATGTGGATGGCCTGGTGTTCAAAACCACCGCGCCCGGTCACACGCCGCCCGCTGCCAAAGAGCGTCTGCGTCCTGCCGTGGCCGAGCGCCCGCCGGCTCCGCATGCTGACCTAAGTGAGGCCGAGCGCACCGAGATTGAGCGCCAAGTGGCGCCCATCGAAGACCAAAAACTGCGCGAGGCCCTCGAGAACGCCATGAGAGCCAGTGCCGAGTGGGCCAAGGGCGTGCAAGGCAAAAAAGAGCCTTAAATCGCATCTGGTGGCCTTGTAGAGCCAAATACCCTCGTTCCCGAGGGTATTTTTTTACGATAAACTAGTAAGGCTGTACACATTTTCTTGACTGAAGGAGGACGTGTGGCAAACGAAAACGATTACGATGGCGGCGAGATTAAGATTCTCGAAGGTCTCGAGGCCGTTCGTAAGCGCCCGGGCATGTATATCGGCTCGACGAGCGCCAGCGGTCTGCATCACCTGGTGTGGGAGATCGTTGACAACTCCGTCGACGAGGCCATGGCCGGTTTCTGCACCGAGATCCAGGTGACGGTCCACGCCGACAACTCCATCACGGTCGTCGACAACGGGCGCGGCATCCCCGTCGACGAGCACCCTGTTAAAAAGATCCCGACGCTCGAGGTCGTCATGACGATCTTGCACGCCGGCGGTAAGTTCGATAACTCGGCCTATAAGGTCTCGGGCGGCCTGCACGGCGTTGGCATCTCCGTCGTCAACGCACTGTCCAAGCGCGTGGTCGTTCAGGTTCGTCGCGACGGCAACACCTACGAGATGGAGTTCTCGCGCGGCAAGACCGTCAAGAAGATGGAGGTCGTGGGCACCTCGGATTCGACGGGCACCACCGTCACCTTCTGGCCCGACGACGAGATCTTCGAGACCTGCATCTACGATTTCGATACGCTGCACAACCGTCTGCAGGAGACGGCGTTCCTCAATAAGAACCTCAAAATCGTGCTGACCGACGAGCGCGAGGCGACTCCCCATGTGGAGGAGTTTTGCTACGAGGGCGGCATCATCGACTTCGTCAAGTTCCTCAACGAGGGCAAGGACGTCCCCGAGGCCTTTAAGGAGCCTATCTACATCGAGGGCAAATCGGACCCGGACGCACCTGTGGCCAAGATGGGCGAGGTCGAGGTTTCCCTGCAGTGGAATAGCGGTTACGGCGAGAACGTCATGTCGTTTGCCAACGACATCTACACCCCCGAGGGCGGCATGCACCTTGAGGGCTTCCGCACCGCGCTCACCCGCGTGATCAACGACTACGCGCGCAAGCAGAACCTGCTCAAGGAAAAAGACGCCAACCTGACCGGCGACGATGTACGCGAGGGCCTTTCGGCCGTTATCTCGGTCAAGCTGCCCGACCCGCAGTTTGAGGGCCAGACCAAGGCCAAGCTCGGTAGCTCCTATATGCGAGCGCTGACGCTCAAGATCGTGACCGACGGCCTCGCCGATTACTTGGAGGAGCATCCCAAGCCCGCCCGCGAGATCGTCAAGAAGGCGCAACAGGCCTGCAAGGCGCGCAACGCCGCCCGCAAGGCGCGCGAGGCGACCCGCCGCAAGAGCCTGCTCGAGACGGCGTCCCTGCCCGGTAAGCTCGCCGACTGCTCGGTGCGCGATGCCGAGCTGACCGAGCTCTTCATTGTAGAGGGCGACTCGGCAGGCGGTTCGGCCAAGGACGGCCGCCGCCGAGACATCCAGGCGATTCTGCCCCTGCGCGGCAAGATTTTGAACGTCGAACGCGTTGGTGACCATCGCGCGTTCTCGAGTGACACCATCCAGTCGCTGATTACCGCGATCGGTTGCGGCGTCACGACGAGTGCCGGCGACGGCGGCGATTTCGATATCACCAAGGCGCGCTACCACAAGATCATCATCATGACCGATGCAGACGTCGACGGCGCGCATATCCGCATCCTGCTGCTGACGTTCTTCTACAAGTACATGCGTCCGCTGATCGATGCCGGCTACGTCTATGTTGCCTGCCCGCCCATCTTTGGCATTAAGGTGCGCAACAAGATCCACTACGTGTATCCCAACGGCCGCCAGCCCGAAGACGAGATCCTGCGCGACACCATCCAGAGCCTTGGCCTGAACCCCGACGATAACGACGAGGACGGCAAGGCCAAGGACGGCAAAATCACCAAAAAGCGCAAGGGCTATACCGTCCAGCGCTACAAGGGCCTGGGCGAGATGGACCCCAAGCAGCTTGCCTCGACGACGATGGACCCCAAGACCCGCATTCTGCAGCGCGTGTCGATCGAGGACGCCGTGGTGGCGGACCGCGCCGTGCGCGAGCTGATGGGTTCCGAGGTCGGCTATCGCCGCGAGTACATCGAGAAGCATGCACATGATGCACGATTCCTTGACGCTTAAGAGGAGGTAACGTGGCAGACGATATCAACAATAACGAGGGTATGGACGAGGCCGGCGATGCCGGTATGCCCGACGATCTGAAGCGCCTGCTTGCCCGTGCTGAGCAGGGCGAGGACGGCGATCCGGACGCCTATAACCCCGATGCCGATGATGACGAGGAAGAGGACGACGACGGCGAGCTCGAGGAGAGCTTTGGCGAAGTCGACCGTGGCGCCTCGGCCGGCGAGGATATCAACGGCGGCCAGCTCCAGATTTCGGAGTTCGGTCGCGAGATGAAGCA
>DBGAZC010000206.1:0-4946 GCA_048472015.1 Collinsella sp.
CTGGAACGTCTGCGCCAAGCGGGCCTTTCGCTCGAGGTCGACTTGGGCGCCGCTCATGCGCAAGCCGCGGCCGAAGCTGGCGTGGCGGGCGAGCTCGCCGACGCACAGCCGCTTGCGGGTCTGACCTTCGTGCTCACCGGCACGCTCGTCAACCGCACACGCGACGAGGCAGGCGCGGCGCTCAAGGTGCTTGGTGCCAAGGTCTCGGGCAGTGTTTCAAAGAAGACGAGCTATCTAGTCGCCGGCCCCAAAGCGGGCTCCAAGCTCACCAAGGCCGAGCAGCTAGGTGTGCCCGTGTTGGACGAGGACGCACTCGAGCAGATTCTTGCGACTGGTGAGGTGCCCCAGGCTTAGGACATCGATAATCAAATTAGAAAACCTCCCGGAAAGGTTGATACTTTCCGGGAGGTTTTTATTTGGGCGTGGTGGCGGGCAGCATGATCCGCGTCATGTAGGTTGCTGAGGGTGACCCTGCGGAGCGGTGTCGTTCCGGAGCGATAGAAGATTCATACAAAGCAAAGGGGCCCCGCAGTGAGGTCCCACAACGGGGCTGCCCCATTGTGATGAGTTTTATACACTTTAACATTAACATTAACGTGTATACTTAGCAGTGAAGATATATGTTGAGAGGAGCAGTTATGGTTACCGTCGCGTTTTCGGAACTGCGCCAAAACCTTACGCAGGTGGCCGAAAGGGTTGCCAATGATGGCGAGGAGGTTGTGGTCTTCAAGCGGAGCAAGCCGTTGTTCAAGATCGTGCCGCTCGACTATGAAAGCCCCGTTGCGGTGGAATATGACGCCGTCCAGGAGCGTGGGGGCGCAAAGCCGACGCGCGGCTCGGACAAGCCCAAGCGCGACGTGGGTACGATGTGGCATCCCAAGATCACCTGGAAGGAGATTCGCGAGATGCTCGCGGAGGATGAGGACTACCAGGAGTATCTCGATATCGTAGCCAAAATGCCAAAGGGAACGCCGCTCGATACGATGACGGTTGAAGATGAAAAGCGCGTCGCGAGGGAGCGCTACCTATGAGAGCATTTCTCGATACCAATTTTCTGCTCGATTGCGTGCTTCCGGGCCGGCCGGAGCATGGGGCGGCGCAAACGATCAAGGGGCTCGTCGACGTGGGGCTTATCGAAGGCGTTGTTTCGGCCTGCTCTCTCAAGGACGCGTACTACATTCTCACCAAACAGGCCGGCGAGGCGCGCGCCCGCGAGGTAGTGCGCGACTGTCTTAAGAGCTACTCGGTAGAGCCTCTCGACCAAGAAGCTTGTTTTACCTCCGCCTATTCCGATGAGCCGGACTTTGAGGACGGCTGTATCCGTGCGATGGCCGAGCGTGCCGGCGTGGACTTTATCATCACGCGTGACCGCGCCGCTTTTGTGCGCTCGACCATCAAGACCTTCTCGCCTGCAGAGTTCATCCGTGCGTTTCCGATTCCGGAGGAGTAAAACCGCCATATCGGGGACTGTCCCCGGCATGGCGGTTATCCTGTAGCCGACGCTCGTTAGCTGAGCTATACTTCATAATTATGTACACAATTATGTTAGGAGTGTGCCATGCCTGTTTGCGTTCCAATTAAAGATATGCGGGACACCGCGAAATTCTCGGAGCTCGTTGAAACTACTACTGGTCCAGTGACTGTTACAAAAAACGGCTATAGCAAATTTGTTGTACTTCGATCCGAGGACTACGACCTCATGGTTCAGGAACAGGCTAAGGCTCGTCTGATGGCTCGTATAGCTGTGGCCGAGCGGGAGCGTGCTGCTGGCACGGCGCGTGATGCCTTTGAGGCTCTCGATGACCTTGAGGCAAAATATGGCCTATAACGTCAAGATTCTGCCTACAGCTGAACAAGAAGTTGACGATATCGTTGATTATCTATTGGGGCATGGTATTTTTACTGCCCGGCACTTTCTTGATAAATACCGTAGCCAGCTCCAGCTTCTTCAAAGTGGTGTAGTTGACTACGGCTTATCGAAGTTACCCGAGCTTGCAGTGCTTGGTTACCATGCTTGCCTCGTTAATTCTTATGTAATGCTTTATTACTACGATAACGAGGACGTTGTGATTGCCCATGTTTTTCACCAAAGCCAAGATTATGCTGCATTGGTGATATCTAGAAATCGATTCGAGTTGCTGGATGATGATTAGTAAGAACCGCCCGGAAGCATGATGCCTTCCGGGCGGTTCTTACTTTGCTGGGGCAACCGGCACCGCGATCCGCGTCACTTGGGTCGCCGGGTCGTCGCTGATGATGTCGTCGATAAGGGCGATTTCGCGTTGCCCCGCTACGCTGCCAACTTGTCAAAAGCCCCGCGGCGGTTGAGCACCGTAAACGCCACCACGCAAATGACTGCCGACAAAATCGAACCGCACGGCGAGGCGATGCCCATGGGAAACAACGTATCGGAATAGGCGTTCGACAGCAGCCACGCGCCGGGCACGCGAATGAGCGCCACGGCCAGCACGTTGTGCGCAAAGCCGATGTAGCTCTTGCCGTATGCAGCGAAAAAGCCGCTAAAGCAAATGTGGATGCCGGCAAAAATCGCGTCGAAAATGTAGCTGCGCATATAGCCGGTACCGGCGGCGACTACCGCAGCGTCCTTGGCAAAAAAGCCGATAAACGCCGGCGCCACCAGCCACATCAGCACCGTGATCAGGCAGCCGTACACCACCGAGATGGTCATGGCATCCTTGAGCACCTGACGTGCGCGGTCGCCCTTGCCCGCGCCGGCGTTTTGCGCCGTGAGTGCGCTGACGGTGGCGCCCATGGAACTCGGCACAATGAACAAAAAGCTGATCATCTTTTCGACCAGGCCCACGGCGGCAGCGTCGACCAGGCCGCGGTGGTTGGCGATGACGGTGATGAACATAAACGCCACCTGGATGCAGCCGTCCTGCACGGCCACGGGCACGCCGATCTTAAGAATGCTGCCGAGCACCTCGGGCTGGGGGCGCAGGTCGCTGCGCTTAACGTGGATGTTCGTACGGCGGCTCTTAAGCCACACGAGCGCGAGCGCAACGCTGGCCGTCTGCGCGGTTACCGTGCCGAGCGCCGCGCCCACGGGGCCGAGCCCCATGTGGCCGATGAACAGAAAGTCGAGCGCGATGTTGATGATGCATGCCACGCCGATCACGTACATGGGCGAGCGCGAATCTCCCAGCCCGCGAAAGATGGCCGAGAGGATGTTGTATGCGGCGATAAAGGGAATGCCGACAAAGCAGATACGCAGGTAGGCGGCGGTTCCTTCGACCGCCTCGGCCGGCGTGCCAATGAGAGCCACGATCTGCGGGCAAAGCGCGAGCAGGACAGCGGCCAGCACCACCGAGACACCCATAAAGAGCGTGATGGTGTTGCCGATGGCGGTCTCGGCGCGGTCGAAGCGGCGCGAGCCCACGGCGTGGCCGACGATGACCGTCGTTCCCATAGCCAGGCCCACGAGCGTCACGGTAATGATATAGAGCGTCTGCGCGCCGTTGCCCACGGCGGTGATGCCGGCGGCGCCGCTAAACTGCCCCATCATGTACAGGTCGGCCATACCGTAGAGCATCTGCAAAAAGTACGAGAGCATATAGGGCAGGGCAAAGACCGCGATGGTCTTGAGGACATTGCCGCGTGTGAGGTCGTGTTCCATGGGCGGGCACTTTCTGGCTTGGTTTGTTTACGTACCAGTGTAGTGAAAACCCTACAACGATTGTAGAGTCAAGGTCTATGTTGCCGGTGGGGCGAAAAATCGCGCCTTCAATCATTTCCATTTGAATACGGTCACGCGCCGCGCGGACTTAGCGCCTGCGCCGGCCTTGTAGAAATCGATTTCGGAACACTTGACACGCCCGCTCGGCGCGCAATAATACGTGCGTTTGCGAACAACGTTTGATGGGGGATGAACCTGCGTGCGCAATCTCAAAATCTTGTTTTCCCACTTGGGGGCATACCGCCGCGATGCCATTCTCGGCGTGATTTTCGTCTCGGTCGAGACCGCGCTCGAGCTGTTTATCCCGGTCATCATGGCCAACATCATCGACGTGGGCGTGCCCACGGGCGACGTCAACTACATGCTGCTACAAGGCGCGTGCATGCTGGTGTGTGCGGCGTTTTCGCTGGTATTGGGCCTGGGCTATGCCCGCACATCCGCCCGCGTTGCCTCGGGTCTGGGCGCCAATCTGCGCGAGACCGAGTATCGCAAGATCCAGACGCTCGCCTTTGGCAACCTGGACAACTACGACGCCAGCTCGCTTGTCACCCGCATGACCACCGACATCACCGTCATCCAAAACGCCATCGGCAACGGCTTTCGCCCCATGGTGCGCGGCCCTGTGACCCTTATCGTCGGCCTTATCTATGCGCTAATGCTGTCGCGCCCGCTCGCCACGGTCTTTGCGATCATCCTGCCCGTGCTGGCGATCGTGCTCGGCGTTATCACCTGGCGAGTGAGTCCGCTCTACCGCCAGCTCCAAACTTCGATGGACCACCTCAACGGCGTGGTGCAGGAAGGCCTCACCGCCGTGCGTGCCGTCAAAGCCTACGTGCGCGCCGAGCACGAGCAGGCCAAGTTCGACACCGTCAATGCTGAGCTTGCGCACACCGCCACAAAGACCTTTGGCAACGCCGTGCTCAACCTGCCGGTGTTTCAACTGTCAATGTACGTTGCCGCGCTTTCCATTCTGTGGATCGGCGGCCGCATGATCCTTGCCGGCGAGCTGGGCGTGGGCTCGCTCACGGGCTTTATGAGCTACGTGCTGCTGATCATGAACTCGCTCATGATGATATCCAACGTGTTTTTGCTGCTCACGCGCGCACTTGCCAGCGTGGAGCGCATTTCGCGCGTGATCGACGAACAATCGCTCATCCAAGCGCCCGCGGCAGACGCGGCCGTGCGCGAAGTGGCCGACGGAAGCGTCGAGTTCCGCGACGTGTCGTTTAAGTACCGCGCGGATGCTGCC
>DBGAZC010000207.1:0-6215 GCA_048472015.1 Collinsella sp.
GCCGGTGAGCACGAAGGTCAGACCCGCAAGCGGCTGTGCGTCGGCGAGCTCGCCCGCCACGCCAGCTTCGGCCGCGGCTTGCGCATGAGCGGCGCCCAAGTCGACCTCGAGCGAAAGGCCCGCTTGGCGCAGACGTTCCAGCACGGCAAGGTTTTCGGGCACGGCCAGGAACTGTTTGACGCTCGCCGCAATCTTGGGACCGATGCCCTCGCACTCGGCAATATCCTCTTCGCTCGCCAAGATGAGCTTGTCAATCGACAGGAATCGCTCAGCGATGACCTCGCCCACGCTCTTGCCCACATGGCGGATGCCCAGGGCAAACAGCACACGCCCGAGTGGCTGGCTCTTGGACTTGTTGAGCTCGGCGATGATTTTCTCGGCCGTCTTAAGGCCCACCGGAATGGGGTCGCCCTTCTTGACGCCCTTTTTGCTGTTGGAGCTGGCATAGGTGCGCCCTGTGTCCAGGCCGGCGATATCGTCGACCGTGAGCTGGTAGAAGTCCGCGACATCGTGGATAAGACCAGCGGCGATCATCTTGTCGACGATCTCGTCGCCCAGGCCATCAACGTCCATGCAGCCGCGGCTCACCCAGTGGAGCAGGCGCTCCTTGAGCTGCGCCGGGCAGTCAATGGACACGCAGCGGTAGGCGACCTCGCCATCCTCGTGGACCACGGGGCTGCCGCACACGGGGCAGACCTCGGGCATGTGCCAGTCGACCGAATCGGCCGGACGCTTATCGAGCACCGGGCCCACGACCTCGGGGATTACGTCGCCCGCCTTGTGCACGATGATAGTGTCGCCCTCGCGCACGTTTTTGCGGCGGATCTCGTCGATGTTGTGCAGCGTGGCGCGCGCGATGGTGGAGCCGGCAACCGTCACCGGGTCGAACTCGGCGACCGGCGTGAGCACGCCGGTGCGGCCCACCTGGATGCGAATCTCGCGCAGGACGGTCTGCTTTTCCTCGGGCGGGAACTTAAAGGCAATGGCCCAGCGCGGTGCGCGGGCGGTAAAGCCCAGGTCGAGCTGCTGCTGAAAGCTGTCCACCTTTACGACCACGCCGTCGATGTCGTAGTCCAAGTCGCCGCGATGCTCGAGCGCCTGGGCGCAGAACTCGTGAACCTCAGCGGGTGTGGCGCAACGGGCAACGTTGGGGTTGACGCTAAAGCCGGCGCTACGCAGCCAGTCCAGAAACTCGCGCTGGCTGTGGACGTGCAGCGGATCGGTATCGGCGATGGCGTAGATAAAGGTGGCCAGATCGCGGCGCGCCGTGACCTTGGGGTCCTTTTGGCGCAGGGATCCTGCAGCAGCGTTGCGCGGGTTGGCAAAGGGGTCGCGGCCCTCGGCATCGGCCTCTTCGTTTAGACGGACAAAGCTGCCCTTGGGCATGTAGACCTCACCACGCACTTCGATGGTACGCTCGCGGTCGGCACCCATGTGGGCGAGCGCCGGCTCGGACAGGTGCATGGGCACGTCCTTGATGGTGCACACGTTGAGCGACACGTCCTCGCCCGTGATGCCGTCGCCGCGCGTGGCAGCGCGCACGAAGGTTCCGTTTTGGTAGGTAAGCGCGACGCCCAAGCCGTCAATCTTGAGCTCGCAGGTATAGGTGACGCTACCGGCGCCGAGCGCATCCTCGGTGCGCTGGAGCCAGGCGTCGAGTTCGTCCAGATCCATGGCGTCGTCCATGGAATACATGCGTGCCATGTGCGTGACCGGCGTAAACTGCTCGCTCACGTAGCCGCCCACGCGCTGGGTATAGCTGTCGGGCGTCACCAAATCGGGGTAGGTCGCCTCGATTTCCTGCAGCTCAACGAGCATTTTGTCAAAGGCGGCATCCGTGATCTCGGGCGCATCGAGCATGTAGTAGCGATAGGCGTGGTAATCGAGCTCGTGGCGCAGCTCGGCCGCACGCGCTGCCGCCTGGGCACGGGCATCGGTCGATGCGGCGGCATCCGCGCTCGCGGGCGTTTTGGTATCGATATCCACACCGTCACCAAACAGGCTCGATTGCTCCATAGCGGCACTCCTTCGCTCGATTTCAAACGGATACTAGAGTACCACCGGTCACGATGGGGCCGAATAACCCTTTCGAACCGCACCGAATCGGCAGCCGCCAGACTGGGGTGGACAGTTAGTTCAGATACGTATAAAGCCTAGAGCTGGATCAGGCATGGACACCCCTGTTTCAACTAATTTGGGCTCCTCGAGACCATGTAAACGTCCCACTCTCCCTTCCAAACACCAATTCGAGCCCCATCCCAATCAAAAACTGCTCAAAACGCATCCCAAGCTGCCCCAGATTTATACATATCTGAACTAACTGTCCAGACCATTCCGAACCAGGCCTCTTGTCAGCCCCAAGTGATCCGTTTTCCTCCGCCCCTGGGGGATTATCACGAAAAGAGGGGACTGCCCCGCGTTGGCGGGACAGTCCCTCTGGCTTCGGCATGTGCGAAACGGCTCGTTAGAAACCCTGACCGTTGCCCTGACCCTGACCTTGCTGGCCCAGCAGCTCCTCCAGATACTGGCGCAGCTGCTCGTCAGTAATGCCACCGTTGCCGGTGTCGGTCGCGCTGTCGTCCTGCTGCTGGTTCTGCAGCTCCTCGTCGGAGCCCAGCTCGACGGTGACCTTCTTCTCGTCCTTGCCGCGCATGAGCGTGATCTCGACCTTCTCGCCCACCTCGTGGCTGCGCAGCGCGATGATCAGGCCGTCGGCGCTCGTGATCTCGTCGTCGCCCAGCTTGGTAATGACATCGCCCTCTTGGATGCCAGCCTTGGCGGCAGGACCGTCCTCAACGACACTCGCCACATACGCGCCGCTATCGGTGCTCAGCTTGTTGGTGCGGGCGTTGAGCGCGTTGACGCTCGAAAGCGTAGCGCCCATGTACGGATGCACCGGCGTCTTGCCGTCGATGATCTGGTCGGCAATGTTCTTGGCGTAGTTAACGGGAATAGCAAAACCCACGCCCGAGCTGGAGCCCGAGTAGCTCTCGATAAGCGAGTTAATACCCACAAGCTCGCCATTATCGTTGACGAGCGCGCCGCCGGAGTTGCCCGGGTTGATGGCGGCATCGGTCTGGATCATGTTGGCATAGATGGTGTTACCGCTGGTAGAGCTCATGGCCGTGGAGCGGTAGAGCGCCGAGACGATACCAGTGGAGACAGACTGCTCGTTGCCGAACGGTGAGCCAATCGCCATGACCCACTCGCCCACGTTGAGCTTGGAGGAGTCCCCGATCTCGATCGGCGTGAGCTTGGAGGCGTCGGCGTCCTTGAGCTTGATGACGGCTAGGTCGCTCGAGGCATCGTTGCCCACGAACTCGGCCTCGTAGGTGGTGCCGTCGTCCATGGTCACCACGTACTGGTCGTAACCATCGACCACGTGGTTGTTGGTAAGGATGTGGCCCTCGGTATCGAGCACAACGCCCGAGCCGACGCTGCCCGAGTTGTCCGACTCGTCGGCAGACTGCGAAAGCGAGCCATTCTGGCTGCCGCTCGAAGTGGCGGTAATGGAAACCACGGAGGGCAGGGCCTTGGCAGAAACGGCCTCGGCCAGCGTGGTGTCCTCGGAATCAATCGTAATCTTTTGCGTCGACGAACCCGAAGCGCCCGCCGTCGCGGCATTCTTGCCGCCACCGATATCGAGCGTGCCACTCATAATGAGCGCAATGACCAGCAGGGCGCCGCAGGCGCAGCCGGCAAGCGCTGTAATAAAGATCGGCAGCTTTTTGGTCTTGGTCTTGACCACCGTGTGCTTGTTTACAACCTGCTGGCTGCCAAGCGGCTTTCCGGTCTGCGTGTCGTAGGCCTGCACGTAAGGAATGTTGTTGCCATCGGCAGGCGTCGACTCCACCTGCACACGCGGCTGCTGTTGGGTCTCGCCGGCGTTACCCGCATCCTGGGGACGCTGGGAATCGTACTCGCTCATAGCTGCGATCCTTTCGTCAAATAACCAAAGGCCCGCCAAACATGTGGCGGGCCATCATTGTTCACGTTGAGTTGTACCCCAATATGCGGGCGTACGTGTACGAGAACGCAATCTTTTAGGAAGGCTTAAGTTCTGCTGCAGACCCGAAAGGACCCGGCCTACGGCAAAACCACCACAAAGGTGCCTGTCCCCTTTGTGGTGGAAATCTAGTCCTTAAACAGATAGCCCACGCCGCGGACGGTGGTGATGTGTGCCGCGATCTGCGGGCCTACCTTGGAGCGGATGCGTCGAATGTGCACATCGACGGTGCGCGTGCCACCGCAGTACTCAAAGCCCCACACGCGGTGCAGCAGCACCTCGCGGCTGTAGGCGCGGTTGGGGTGCGTCGCCAAAAAGCTCAGCAGCGAGTACTCCATCAGCGTCAGGTCGATGGGCTCATCATCGAGCGTCACCTGGTAGGTAGCCAGGTTAATCTCGAGGTTATCGATGTTGAGCACATCGTCGGCGGTGACGGTCTCCTCCTCGCCCATCAGGCGCTGCGCACGAGCCTTGAGCTCGTTGGGTGTCGCCGTGGGGCATACAAAGTCGGCATGCGCGTGATTGGGCAGGCGCAAGGTACCGAGCGCCTCGTCGTCGACGATCACCAACATGGGGACGCCGCCACGATCGTCAAGCCACTTGGCAATCTGATCGATACGGTCGCTGCGGATGCCATCGGAATCGAGAATCAGCAGGTCAAAGTCGTGCGCTGCAGTCGGCGAATCGGGGGTTGCCAGGCTCACCTCGACACCCAGGGTGGTCGTCAAGCTGCGGGCAAACTCGTGGAAGCGCGTCGTGCGCGCCATGAACAGGGCACTCTTATCGGACATATCGGCCTCCAAGGAAATGAGCTCAATCGTACTGAAACAAGCCAGCGCGATTAGGAGTTCGCCAGGTAGTGCTTAATCTCCCACTCGGTGATCGTAGACTCAAACTTATGCCACTCGTCGCGCTTCTTTTTGAGGAAGAAGCTGTGGATGTGCTCGCCGAGGGCATCCTTCATAAACTGCGAGTCCTCAAACACGTCGAGCGCCTCTTTGAGCGAGCGCGGCAGCGGCGTGTAGCCGGCCTCGAGCATCTGACGGTCGGTAAGCTTGAGCGTCTCGGCCGTTGCCTCGGGCGGGAGTTCCAGCTTGCGCTCGATGCCGTCCAGACCAGCCGCCAGCGTGACGGCGTTGACCAGGTACGGGTTGGCCATGGGGTCGGGGCTACGAAGCTCGATGCGCGTGGACAGCTGCTTGCCGGGCTTGTAGACCGGAATGCGGACCATGCTCGCGCGGTTGCGCAGGCCCCACGTGGCGTACTGCGGCACGGAATCGCCGCCCGTGGTGATGCGCTTGTACGAGTTGACCGTGGGGTTAGTAATAGCGCTGATCTCGCGCGCGTGTGCCAGAATGCCGGCCATGTAGTGCTTGGCGATATCGGAGAGGTGATACTTCTCGTCGTCCTCGCCCCAAAAGACGTTGTTGCCGTCGTGGTCGAATAGCGACTGGCACAGGAACATGGCGCTGCCGTCCTCGCCCGCCAACGGCTTGGGCATAAAGGAGGCGTGGCAACCGCTCTCGTAGGCCTGCTGCTTAATGATGAGTTTGGCCGTGGTGATGGCGTCGGACATGCTCAGGGCCTCGGCGTGGCGCAGGCTCATGCCGTGCTGTGAGCGACCGGCGGCATGGAAGGTGTACTCCACGGGCACGGACATCTTCTCGAGCGTGAGGACCGTGTTGCGGCGCAGGTCGCGAGCGGCATCGCTCACCGAAAGATCGAAGTAGCCCACGTTGTCGAGCGGCTCGGGGGTGTGCTCGTCGGGGAAGTAGTAATACTCCAGCTCGGCACCCACGTTGAGCAGATAGCCAGCCTTCTCGGCCTTGCGGAACATGCGGCGCAGGGCATCGCGCGGGTCGCCGGCGAAGGGCTTGCAATCGGGAGTGCACACGTCGCAGAACACGCGGGCGACGCCGTTGTGGCTCGGGCGCCACGGCAGGATCTGGAAGGTCGAAGCATCGGGAAACGCCAGCATGTCAGCTTCCTCGGGCGTGGCAAAGCCCTCGATGGCGGAGCCGTCAAAGCCAATACCCTCCTCAAAAGCGACCTCGAGGTCCTCGGGGCTAATGGCAAAGTTCTTGAGGCGGCCGAGAATGTCGACAAACCACAGACGCACAAAGCGGATGTCACGCTGCTCTACGGAGCGGAGTACGTAATCGATGTTCTGCTGGTTCATGTCGCTCCCCTTTCTTTCGGGCGGGTTTCG
>DBGAZC010000208.1:0-10287 GCA_048472015.1 Collinsella sp.
GAGCCCGCCGCCTCTAATGGTAGCGTCGCCAAGGCCGCCGAGCATGCCGCCGCCAAGCGCGCCGAGGTCCAGATTGAGCAGGTCAAGGTTGGTTCGACTGCCGCCGCCATGCTCAAGTCGTATTTCAACTTTGGCGCGTACGCGATTATCTCGTCGGTCATCGTATCGGTGGGGCTGGTGTTCTCGGGCATGAACGAGCCCGAGCGCGTGCGTCGTATGGATGCCGGCCCAATCTCCGAGCGCCGGCGTTCGCTCGCCGTGTTTGCGGCCGCCACTGTGATCACCGTCTGCATCTGGTTTGTGTCGAGCATGATGGGCGTCGTGGGCTTTGCCGGCGCGGTTGCCGAGGTCGGCGTGGGTCGTGTGTGCCTGGCGCTGGCGGCGACGTTTGCCCTGGCGTGCACGCCTCTGGTCGTTGGCTTTGCCCTTTCGAGCCTGGGTGCGCGTGAGGAGCTGCTCAACGGTGTGGGCAACCTGCTCGGCATGCTCATGACGTTTTTGGGCGGCGCCTGGATGCCGCTGTCGCTGATGGGCCCAGCCGTGCAGACCGCGGCGCATTTTGTGCCGACGTATTGGGTGAACGACGCGATTGGCAAGGCGCTCGCCGCGGACCTGACGTCCACCGTGCTGGGCGACATCGCTTGCGATCTGGGCGTCACAGTGCTCTTTGCCGCGGCCATCGCCGCCGTAGGCCTAGCCCTCGCCCACAACAAATCCCACGCCTAGACACCTACTCATTGGGGACAGACTTAAACGACCAAAAGTATTCATTGGGGACAGACTTAAATGACTAGCCATCGGGGGCAGATAAGGAGCGTCCCCAACTGCCGGGTGGCGAAAGAGCGTCCCTTGTGACTGGTCATTTAAGAACGTCCCCAATGACTAGTCTGAAACAAATCCCCACTCTCGCCCCAAAATAGTTCGCCAAGGTTTACTATTACGTTCATAAAGTAGTACTAGGCTAACAATGGGGGATACCATGGCAACGCAGGAAGCCTACGTCCAGGTTAAGGATCTCAAAAAGCACTACGGCGACGGTGATGCGCGCCTGACGGTACTCGATGGCATCGACACGTCCATCAACCGAGGCGAGATCTGCGTCATGCTGGGGCCCTCGGGCTCGGGCAAGTCGACGTTTCTTAACCTGATCGGCGGCCTGGAGGATGCCGACGCTGGCTCTATTTTGGTGGACGGCTGCGACCTCACGGTGCTCAAACCTACCGACCTGGGCGAGTATCGCCGCCGTGAGCTGGGCTTTGTCTTCCAGTTCTACAACCTGGTGCCCGATCTCACCATCAAGGAAAACATCGAGGTCACGGCACACCTGTCCAAAAAGCCGCTCAACATCGATGACCTGCTGCGTTCGCTGGGTCTCTACGAGCACCGCAACAAGTTCCCGCGCCAGGTTTCGGGCGGCCAGCAGCAGCGCTGCGCCATCGGCCGTGCGCTCGTCAAAAACCCGGGCCTGCTGCTGTGCGACGAGCCCACCGGTGCGCTCGACTATAAGACGTCCAAGGAAATCTTGCAGCTCATGGAGGATGTCAACCGCACCTACGGCTGCACCATCATCATCGTCACGCACAACGCCGCCATCGCCCGCATGGCCAACCGCGTGCTGCGCCTGCGCGACGGACGCATCGTCGAGGATGAGCTCAACGAGTCGCCCGTTGCGGCCGCCGAGCTCGATTGGTAGGCGGCGCCATGACACCTCTCGCAAAACGTCTCCCGCGCGAGCTGCGCCGCAATATCGGCAAGTACCTGGGCATCTTTTTGCTTATGTGCGGAAGCATCGCTCTCACCTCGGGCTTTTTGCTCGCGGCGCATTCCATCGGTTGCCTTATCGACGACATGCGCGATGCGTACACGATTGAGGACGGCCGCGTGACCACCTCCTTCGAGGTTACCGACGATCAACTCAAGGCCGCCGAGGATGCAGCCGGCGACGTCGGCGGCGTCACGCTCTACAAGAATTTCTCCATCGACGCCATCATCAAAAAGACCGCCGGCGACGATGGCACCAAGCGCACGCTGCGCACCTATGCACACCGTGCTAAGGTGGACATTGCGTCCTACTGTGAGGGCAAGGAACCCAAGGCGGACGACGAGGTGGCCATCGACCGTGTCTTTGCCACCAATAACAACCTGTCCGTGGGCGATAAAGTCGAGCTCGAGGGCCGCACCTACATCATCTGCGGCATCATGACTCAGCCCGATAGCCAGGCGCTGTTCCTCAACAATTCGGACTTTACGGTGAACACCATCACGTACGGCGTGGCCGAGGTCGCCGATGGCGGCTTTGCCGCGCTCGAAGATGCCGGCGGCGCACCCGCCTACACCTACACCTACTCCTTCACCTTTACCGATCGCGACCTCCCCACCGCGGACCGCATCGACGCTGAGCAAGATATGGTCGAGGCACTGACCGACGCCGATGCGCGCGTGGACGATCTGATCGACTCCGATTCCAATCAGGGCATTGGCTATGCGCGCGATGACGTGGACGGCGACTCTATGATGTGGATGACGCTGCTCGACATCATCATCGTGATCATGGCGTTCGTCTTTGTGGTCCTTACCGACGCCACCATCGAGGAGGAGAGCGCCATCATCGGCACGCTGCTCGCCAGTGGCTATCGTCGACGCGAGATCGTGCTGCACTACCTTGCGCTTCCCGCTATCGTGGGCGTGGTCGCGGCGCTTTTGGGCACTGCGCTCGGCGTTGCGTTCTTTACCGAGCCCATGCGCAGCCTCTATTACGGTTCGTATAGCCTGCCGCCCTTCCAGGTGTACTGGAGCTGGGAGATCTTTGTGAAGTGCGCCGTGGTTCCCGCCGCCGCGCTCATCCTCATCACGCTGGTGGGCCTGCTTCGCAAGATGGGCAAGACGCCGTTGCAGTTCCTTCGTCACGAGGCGAGCGGCAAATCGGGCACCAAGCGCGGCTTGCAGCTGCCGGAGCGCATGGGCTTTGTCTCGCGCTTCCGCCTGCGTATCTTCCTGCGCAACCTGGGCAACTTCGCCACGCTCTTCGTGGGCATTGCGTTTGCCTCGCTGCTGCTGCTCTTTGGCCTGGCGATTCTGCCCACGATGACGCACTACGCGGACAACCTCGAGACGAGCCTGGTCGCCGAGCACCAGTACACGCTCAAGGCGCCGGTGGAGCTCGAGGGTACCGCCGAGGAGTGCGAGCAGTGGTCGGCAATCGAGCGCTTGCAGTCGGTTGACGGCGCGCTGCTTTCCGCCGCCCAGGATGCCGATGACGAGCTTGACGACGCGGCCGATGCGGCGCAGACGGCAGCTGATGCCGCGACCACATCTCCGTCTGCCGAGAGCCTGGCCGCGGCGCAGGACGCGCTCGCCAAGGTCCAGGACAAGAAGGATGCGCTTTATGCGCGCCTTGACGATCTTGCCGATGCCCTCGGCTGCAACCGCGATGAGGCTATCGACCTGATTGACAAGGCCTCTAAGATCGACGCTGACAACGACGATATCCACCCGGTCAATACGACCGATAACGATGCGGGTGCAATCGCGCAGGCCGAGAAATACGCCGTCTACCAGCTGCAGTACGACCGCGGTGATGGTAATGGGCAGGAGACGATTTCCGTCTACGGCATTTCATCCGATTCGCGCTACTGGAAAGGACTGGACGTCGGCGGCGGCTGTGTCGTCTTTGGCGGCGGCCTGCTCGACAAGTTTGGCTGGAGCGAGGGCCAGAAGGTCACGCTCGACGACAAGTACGAGGGCGAGCATTATTCTCTTGAGTGCGCGGGCAAGGACTGTGCCTGGGGCTCCAAGTCGGACATGAATATCTATATGAGTATCGACGACTTTAACGAGCTGTTCGACAACGACGCCGCCTACTTTAACGGCTATGTGAGCGACGAGAAGCTCGACCTCGACGCGCGCTACTTTGCCGGCGACACCACGCCCGACGACATGCGCGCCGTGGGCGACCAGTTCATCGGCATGATGAGCAAAATGATCGGCATGATGGTTGGCCTCGCGGTGTTTATCTTCCTGCTGTTTATGTATCTACTGACCAAGGCTGTGATCGACCACAGCGCCCGTTCGATTAGCTATATGAAAGTCTTTGGCTATCGCGATAGCGAGATCTCGCATCTGTACATCCGCTCGATCACGCTGTGCGTGGCGGCGTCGCTCGTGCTGAGTCTGCCGGTCATTATTGGCTCGCTCACGGCCATCTTCCGCTCGATGCTGCTCGCCTACAACGGCAATATCGAAATCTATGCGCCCGCTTGGTCCATGGTTGCATGCGTCGGCATTGGCTTTGCGACCTACCTGGTCGTGGCGTTGCTGCACATGCGTTCCATCAAACGTGTGGGCCTGGCCGAAGCTCTCAAGGTGCAGGAGTAGTCATCGGGGACAGTCTTAAACGACTAGTCATCGGGGACAGTCTTTGCTGACTTGTCGGCTCGCCGGCCGGCTGGAAAGGACTGTCCCTAGCTGCCGGCACTTGGGGACTGTCCCCAACTGCCGGGTGGCGAAAGAGTGTCCCTTGCGACTACTCATTTAAGAACATCCCCAATGACTAGGTGCCGTACTTGACTTTAACTCTGCTTTAACTGGTACCATCCTCTATGTCTGTAACGCCATATAGACCGAGGGGATAGATCTATGACCGCAACTGCACCCGCAGCACCCGCTAAGGTGTACTTCACCAACCTGCGCACGCATGCTCGCGAGAGCCAGCTCGACAAGCTCAAGCGCCTCATCCGTCACGCCGGTATCGAGCAGATCGACTTTGAGAACAAGTTCGTCGCCATCAAGATTCACTTTGGCGAGCTGGGCAACCTGAGCTTTTTGCGCCCCAACTACGCCCGCGCCGTCGCGGACGTCGTGAAGGAGCTGGGCGGCAAGCCCTTCCTCACCGACTGCAATACGCTCTATGTCGGTAGCCGCAAAAACGCGCTCGAGCACATTGATACCGCCTACCAGAACGGCTTTACCCCGTATGCTACGGGTTGCCAGATCATCATTGCCGACGGCCTCAAGGGCACCGACGAGGCGCTCGTCCCGGTCGAGGGCGGCGAGTACGTGCACGAGGCCAAGATCGGTCAGGCGCTCATGGATGCCGATATCGTGATCAGCCTCACCCACTTTAAGGGCCATGAGCAGGCCGGTTTTGGCGGCGCCATGAAGAACCTGGGCATGGGAGGCGGCAGCCGTGCCGGCAAGATGGAGCAGCATGCCGCCGGCAAGCCGAACGTCGCGACCGAGCACTGCGTTGGCTGCCATGCCTGCGAAAAGATCTGCGCGCACAACGCTATCTCGTTCGACGGCACCCGCGAGCGCGAGCTTGCCAGCGGCGCTACTCGCACGGTGCACGTGGCTGCCATCGACCACGATCGCTGCGTGGGCTGCGGACGCTGCATTGCGGCATGCAACCAGGACTGCATCAAGCCCGGTTATGAGGCCGCGGCCGACGTGCTCAACTGCAAGATCGCCGAGTATACGAAGGCCGTCGTCGACGGCCGCCCGAGCTTCCACATCTCGCTTGCCATGGACATCAGTCCCAACTGCGACTGCCATCCCGAAAACGATACGCCTATCGTCAACGACATCGGCATGTTCGCGAGCTTCGACCCGGTCGCCATCGACCAGGCCTGCGCCGACGCCGTCATGGCGTCTGAGCCGCTGCCCAACACCGAGCTCACCGATAGCGCGGCCAAGATGGAGCACAACCACGAGCATCTGGAGGGCGAGCAGGCCAAGGATCCCTTCTGCATCACGCATCCCGACACCGACTGGCGCGTGTGCATCGCGCACGCCGAGAAGATCGGCCTGGGCACGAGCAAGTACGAGCTCATCGAGGTCAAGTAGCACCTAGCTATTAGACAAAACAAGCGCCTTTGTAGCACAACTGTTAGCAAAAGCCGCCCGTGAGCACAGTGCCCACGGGCGGCTTTTCGGAAGTGCTAGGGGGTCAGATAGGCCAGTAAACCGTACTATTTGCCTAAAAATACTCGTCGAGGAAGTCGTCGACCGTGTTCCAGTAGAGTTCGGGGTCGACCTGCGCGCTCTTGGCGTGGGTGGCGCCATGGACGGTGAGCTTTTGCTTGACCTTGCTGGCGCACGCGTCGTAGTTTTGGTCGAGCATGCTGTACGGCACAAAGGTGTCTTGGTCACCGTGGATAAACAGCATGGGAACCGTCGCGCGCTTGAGCTGTTCCACGCTGCTCGCCTTATGAAAGTCGTAGCCCGCGCGCACGTTGCACACCAAGTTTGCTACATCGAGCAAGGGAAAGCTGGGCAGGCCGAACACGTCCTTGAGCTGCAGAGAAAACTCGTCCCAAACACTCGTATAACCGCAGTCCTCGATAATGCATTTCACGTTTGCGGGCAGAGGTTCCCCCGCGACGTTCATGGCGGTCGCCGCGCCCATGGATTCGCCAAAGACCAGGATGCGCGCCTTGGGGTCAGCCTGAACGATTCGCTCGATCCATGCGACGATGTCGAGGCGCTCGGGCCAGCCCATGCCGATATAGTCGCCGCCGGAGCGCTCGTGGGCGCGGGCGGCGGGTGCGAGTACGTTCATGCCACGGTCGTGGAAGCGTTTGGCGTATCGGGCCATACCGATGGGCTCGTTGGTATATCCATGCAGGCAGACGACGTAGTCGTGCGTGCTCTCCGACGCAGCAAAATACCAGGCGGCAAGCTCGGTCCCGTCGTCCGCGGTGAGGTTGCTGCTCTTGCGGTTCTCTTTAAACCATGCCCGCGCCTCGGTATCCTCGGCATCCGGCTGCTCACCTTCTTTGTCGTTCTTGCTATCCTGCATCATCTTCATGGTGTATGGCGCGCGGGGATTCAGCGCGAAGTCAAACAGAAAGTTGCCGGCAAATCCGAGCAGCGCAACGACAACCACCAGTGCAACGATGCCGGCTATCTTGAGCTTTCGATGGGAACGTGCGTTTTGAGCCATGCGGTATTCTCCTATAAGATGTTAATACATCAACATTTAATGCAAGCGCATTATGGACGTTCGCCGTTGATGCGTCAACAGGCAAAGAATGGGTAAACAAAGGGTCACGTATGGTGCAAATTTCGCACGTACCTAGACGCTTTGATATAGTGTTGAGAACTCTTTACGTTGGAGGATGTAACCGGCATGTCCGATTCGAGCGACAGTTCTAAGCCGCGACCCAAGACCGCGGTCGTTCCACACTACACAGTGGGTGAGGAGATCATGAACTCCGTCACCCATGGTGTCGGCTGCCTGCTGGGTATCGCGGGCCTGGTGCTCCTGATCGTATTCGCCGCCCTGCGCGGCGGAGGCCCGGCCCATATGGCCGCGGCGATTGTCTATGGCGTCAGCATTATCCTCGAATACCTAGCCTCCACGCTCTACCACGCGATTCAGCCCGCGCGCGCCAAGCGCGTGTTTCGCATCATCGACCACAGCTGCATCTACCTGCTCATAGCCGGCAGCTATACGCCGTTTTGCCTCATCACGCTCGCAAACGACGGCGGCGCTGTGCTGTTCTTTGCCGTATGGGCCATCGCCATCATCGGCATCGCCCTCGAGTGCTTCCTACGCGAGCGCCAGCCGCATTGGGTAAGCGGCCTGGTCTACCTGCTGATGGGCTGGCTCGTTGTCTTTAAGCTGCCCGAACTTGTTGCGCTGCTCAACCCCGTGGCACTTGCCCTGCTCGCCGTCGGCGGCGTGTGCTACACCGCGGGCGTGCCGTTCTATATCGCCAAAAACGTGCGCTATCTGCACAGCGTGTTTCACCTGTGGGTGCTCGCCGGCAGCATCTTCCAGTTCGTGGCGGTGATCCTCTTCGTAATCTAGCGACCACGCCTGCGCGCCCGCGTTCTCGTTTGGGCGCCGGTGCAATTGCCGTATCCGCCATCAACGTTTTAACCTGACGTCCCGAATCTTGGAGGTTCGAGAAACTCCCGATGGACATAACCATCTCCCTTATCACCACCCTCGTTTTGACCCTCATCAACGGCTACTTCTCTATGTCCGAGATGGCGCTCACCACGGCCAAGCGCGCCGTGTTGGAGCACGAGGCCGAGGAAGGCGACAAGCGCGCCGAGCGTGCCATTAAGCTGGCTGCCGACTCCGACCAGCTGCTCGCCACCATCCAGGTTGCCATTACGCTCGTGGGCTTCGCCTCGTCCGCCGTCGCCTCGACGAGTCTGTCCGACCCGCTCGCCACGTGGCTCATGAGCTTTGGCATCGCGCCGCTCTCCGCCATCGCGCGCGGCCTGGCGCCGGTCATCATCACCGTCGCGGTCGCCTTCGTGTCCATCGTGATCGGCGAGCTCGTCCCCAAGCGCATCGGCCTGGCCAATGCCGAGGGCGTGTCCAAGCAGGTCGTGGGACCGTTGTCGTTTTTCCAAAAGATCGCCCGTCCGCTCGTGTGGCTGACCGGCGCCTGCTCCGATGGCCTGGCCCGCATCCTGCGCATCAAGAGCGCCGACGACCGCCAAAACGTCTCGGAAGAAGAGATCAAGTACATGGTCTCGGAGCAGGACGACCTGCTCGACGAGGAAAAGCGCATGATCCACGAGATCTTCGACCTAGGCGACACCGTTGCCCGCGAGGTCATGGTGCCGCGCGTGGACACCACCATGTGCGAGGACGACGAGACGGTCGCCGACGTGCTGTCCACCATGCGCCAGACCGGCTTCAGCCGCATCCCCGTCTATCACGAGGATCCCGACAACGTCGCCGGCATTGCGCACATCAAGGACCTGATCCAACCCGCGCTCGACGGCAAGGGTGACCAGCCCATCGCCGGCTTTTTGCGCGACGCCACCTTTGTGCCCGACACCAAGGACATCCTGCCGCTACTGTCCGAGATGCAGACCTCGCACGACCAGATCGTGGTGGTCGTGGACGAGTACGGCGGCACGGCCGGCATTATCACCATCGAGGATATCGTCGAGGAGATCGTCGGCGAGATCGAGGACGAGTTCGACCCCGACAACAAGTATCTCACGCGCCTTTCGCGCCGCGAGTGGCTCGTTGATGGGCGTTTTTCGTGCGATGACGCGATTGAGCTTGGTTGGCCGCTCGAGGAAAGCGATGATTATGAGACCATCGCCGGCTGGATCTTGGAGCTTTGCGACTCGGTGCCCGACATCGGAGAGGTGTTTGAGGTCGCGGGGTACAAGTTTAAAGTGCAGTCGATGCGTGGCCAGCGCATCTCGCTCATTCGCGTGATCGCTCCGGCCGAAACCGATAAGAAGGATTCCGAGTCTTCGGTAGACGAGCCGACGTCGTCGGGTGCGGGTTCCGCGAATCCACACGACGGCGACGAGTAGGACAAGGAAGAGTAGGGGAGAGTTATGGCAGGCCTGTTCAACATCCTTAAGGTCACCATCAGCGAGGACAAGATCTGCGCGCATGTGCTGGTGAACCCCGGCATGCCGCTCATGACCTCGGAGGATATCGAGGCCACGGCGCGCGTGTATTACCTGGTGCCGGCGATTGCCAAGCACCTGTGCCTGGGTGATTCGGGTCGTGAGTTCCAGGACTGCATGGGCCAGACCGAGCTTTGCCATCTGCTTGAGCATGTGACGGTCGAGCTCATGAACGAGACCGGTCTTGCCGGTAGCATCTCGTGCGGCCGCACGCGCGTAAGCGAGCACGACGAGCGCGTTTTTGAGGTTGAGCTTTCGTGCCCCGACGACGCGCTGGCCATCGGTGCGCTGTCTTCGGCCACCTTTATGATGGACTGGGCGTACCTGCACGCCGACCAGCCTGCCCCCGACGTGGAAGGCACGGTCGCGGGTCTGCGCAACCTGGTGTTGGGCATGCGCGCCGAGGCCGAGGGCAAGGATCCTCACGAGGCCGTCGCCGCTGCGAACGGCGAAGATGCTGCCGAGGACGAGGGCGCTGACGAGGGCGATGTGCCGGTCGACGCCGAGCTCGTTGCCGATGCGACCGCCGAGCCCGTTCCCGCCGAGCCCCAGGGCGTCCCCAACTTTGACGACGAGCCCCAGGTGGCGATTGATACCGAGGGCGCGGTTGCCGAGAACCACGAGGCCTCCGCTGCCGTCTTTGGCGGTGCTGCGACGGTTCCGGCAGGACCTGCGCATGAGGGCGGCCTGCCGCTCGTGGACGGCGCCGGCGAGGACCCGGGTGCCACGGTGGCCATGCCGGCTATGCCCCAGGAGTAGGCCTACGCGTTTATCACCATCACGTACCTGCGCCTTTGCCGTACGCAGATGAGCGGAGCGGCAAGTGATGCGCTGCGGGTATAATGGACAGCATTCAAACGGTGGGCACCGACGTGCCCGCAGGAGAGGAATGAT
>DBGAZC010000209.1:0-6561 GCA_048472015.1 Collinsella sp.
GTGGTTTGCCTCCGCGCGGGGTCATCCTCCAAAACCAACCCGGACATGTGCTACCAAAGCCCGGGCACCACGGTATGAAGTAGCCGCGCGTGCGTGATAAAAACCTGTTGCCGTGAAGCAACCCGATGAATGATAGCAGGATTGCCTCTTCCTGCCAACCCGCAATCAAAACCACACACCTCGGTGCGGCGCGGGAGGCCCTTCTCCTACTCGCCGCGGGGGTGTGCCTGACTCACGGCACGCTTGAGTCGGTCGGGCGTGAGGTGCGTATAGATCTGCGTCGTGGACAAGCTCGCATGCCCCAGCAGCTCCTGAACCGAGCGCAGATCCGCGCCGCCCTCGAGCAGGTCGGTCGCAAAGGTGTGGCGCATCGCATGCGGGGCGATGTCGGCAGGAATGCCGGCAAGTGCTGCAAGCATGTGGAACCGCCTCCTGAGCATGGCGGCACTCATGCGGTTTCCGCGCGCCGAGATAAACAGCGGATGCACGCCGTTCGCACTATCGACACGCTTTGCCTGCACAAGGAGATGTGGCCTCCCCTCCTCAATATAGCGGCGAGTCGCCTCGAGAGCGCGCCGATAGAGGGGCACGATACGCTCCTTGCTCCCCTTGCCCCAAAGTCGCAGCGTTCGCTCTGACCAAGCAATGGACTCCACGTTGAGCGACGCGAGCTCCGAGATTCGCGCGCCGGAGGCATAAAGCAGCTCGAGCATCGCCGCATCGCGCAGCCCCGCAGGCGTCGAGGTTTCTGGGGTCTTGAGCAATGACTCGACTTGCCGGGTCGTCAGCACACCGGGAAGATCACGCGGCAGTTTGGGCGAGGATATCGCCGAGACCGCATCGCCCTCAACGATTCCCTCGGCAGCCATCCACCGATAGAGCGAGCGAATGGCAGACAGATGCGCCGCAAGGGTCCGAGCCGCCACCTGGCCACGCGACAGCTCGGCCAAATAGGAACGAACGGTCCGTACGTCGGCGGCGCGAGCGTCGACGTCCTCGCGTTCGCACCACGCGGCGAAGCGCTCGAGTCGCGAGGCGTAGGCGGTTACCGTATTGGGGGCGAGCCCTTCGACACGTGCAATGTAGGCAATGAACGAGTCAACGGTATCGTACAGGTCAAAGGCTATGACCTCTCGCCTCCAAACAGATCGGAGCGCGATTCCAGATAGGCATCCAGGGCCTTAAGGGCGCGATCCGCGTAGGCCTGATAACGATCGCGCTTGCTGCGACGCTTACCGTCCTCGAGCGGCGGCACGAGGCCAAAGTTGACGTGCATGGGCTGGTAGCCCACCGTAGCCGGGTCGGTCGCATACCCCACGAGCGCGCCCAGGGCGCCCACGCGCGGTAGTTCGACGCCCGCGGCACCGATAGCCTCGGCATAGGTGTTGAGCGCGGCGAGCAGGCCCGTCGCCACGGCCTCCATGTACCCCTCGGTGCCGGTAATCTGGCCGGCAAGGCGCACGCTCGTGCCGGGCACGGCAAAGGTGCCATCGAGCACGTGCGGCGCATCGACAAAGGTGTTGCGGTGCATGACGCCGTAGCGGAAGAACTCGGCGTTCTCCAGTCCGGGAACCATACGAAAGACGCGCTTCTGTTCGCCGAAGGTCAGGTTGGTCTGGAAGCCAACCAGGTTATAGGCGGTCTTCTCCTTGTTCTCGGCGCGTAGCTGAATCGCCGCCCAGGGACGGCGACCGGTGCGCGGGTCGGTGAGCCCGACGGGCTTCATGGCACCAAAACGGATGGCATCCTTGCCCGTGCGCGCAACCTCCTCGGCAGGCTGGCAGGCCTGGAACAAATCCCCGCCCTCAAAATCTTTGAGCACCACGCGATCGGCCGTGGTAAGCGCCTCGATAAAGGCCTCGTACTCTTCCTTGTTGAGCGGGGCATTGAGATAGTCGCCACTCCCCTGCTCCTCGTAGCGCGACTGCGAGAACAGCACGTCCATATCGAGCGTCGAGGCATCGACAATCGGGGCGGCCGCGTCAAAGAACGCCAGGGCGTCACCACCGACAAGCTTCATGACCTCCTCGCTCAATGCCGGCGAGCACAAGGGGCCCGCGGCGATAACCACATGTCCCTCGGGAATCTGGGTGACCTCACCGTGGACGACCTCGATATTGGGGCGGGCGGCAACCTCGGCCTCGACGAGCTCGGAGAATGTAACACGGTCGACCGCCAGGGCGCCGCCAGCGGGAACGGCGGCGCGATGAGCGCAGTCGAGCAGCACCGAGCCCATGCGCTCGAGCTCGGCCTTCAGCAGACCGGCGGCGGAATCGGGGCGGGTCGACTTAAACGAATTGGAGCAGACGAGCTCCGCCAAGTGATCGGTATGGTGGGCAGGAGAGCTTACTTGCGGGCGCATCTCGCACAGCTTTACGGCGAACCCGCGATCTGCCAGCTGAATCGCACATTCCGATCCCGCCAGACCGCCACCGATAACCGTCACCTGATCAAACAGCATCTGCAAACACCTTTCTAATTGACACGTTTTCCATTGTGACCGAAGGGCGTCTGGGCGTGAAGGGCAAACTTGGAGGGCGCATACCTTCCATCCATCATGCGCTCGATGAGGCCCTCGAGTTCGAGCGAACCCAGAAGTTTGAGCACGCCGACGGCATCGAGCGAGACGAGTGCCGCGATGTCGTCGACCTTGAGCGGCGAGGCGATGAGCGCATGCATCACGGCCTGCTGCGTGGGGTCCAGATCTGCGATACCGGGTGCATCAGGACGCGAATAGCGCAGGGTGCCGTAGATTCGCGAGATGGCCATCTCGATTGACTCCTCGTCAATAATGCAGCAGGCCCCGTTGGCAATGAGGTAGTTGGTACCGCGCGACTCGGGTGACAAAATCGAACCCGGCACGGCAAGAAGCTCGCGCCCCAGGTCCATGGCGGCCTCCGCCGTCGAGAACGTGCCCGAAGGCATGCCAGCCTCCGACACGAAGAGCGCCTGCGAAAGCGCGGCAATCACCCGGTTACGCCGCGGGAAGGCAAACTTACGTGGCCCCATACCCCAAGGCGAGATGGACACGACCGCGCCGCCCGTATCGATCGTGCGCGCGATGAGCCCCGCACTCGAGCGCGGGTAGACCACGTCGGCGCCGGTCCCCAGTACCACGACGTGCCTGCCCCCGGCGTTGACCGCGGCCCAACCCGAGGCCTGGTCGCAGCCGACCGCACCGCCCGAGACCACCGTCACCCCCGCTTCCACGGCAACCTTGGCCGCAAGCTCAGCTACGGCAAGACCGTACGGCGAGGCCTTGCGCGCACCGATAATCGAGAGCGCCGGCGTCGAGAGCACCTCCGGGTCGCCACGGACGAACAACGTCTGCGGCACATCGGAAAGTTCCAGAACAGTAGCGGGAAACAGCCCATCACCGGGATGCAGTTCATAGCGGACCTCACCCATCACTGGTCCCTCCTTCCCTGATACATCGCGGCCTCGAGCACATGATCTTGCGTCACCCGCTCGCTTTCGGCGACATCGGCGATCGTGCGCGCGATGCGCACCAGGCGCACGATGCCGCGCCCCGTGAGATGCGTGCGCTTCGACAGGCCGAGCACGCACGTTTCCGCCGCCTGATCAAGCGCAAAGGTTGATACCACACCATCGATAGAGCGGGACTCGGCATCCTCGGCCTCAGCGTCCGCATCGTCCATATGAGTCTCGCGCCAGGCACGAAAAGCCCGACCGCGGACAACGTAGTCGCGCAGCTCGGCCGACGACATGCCCTCGGCGCCCTCGATAATCACCTGCGGATCGGGGCGGGACACGTCGATCATCAGGTCGATGCGGTCGGCCAAGGGACCACGCAGCTTGGACCGATAGCGCTCGACCATCGATGCCGAGCAACGACACGGAACCTCGCGATCGCCCAAAAAACCGCAGGGGCAGGGATTGCTCGCCGCAAGCAGCTGAAAGCGCGAGGGAAACGTAAAGGCGCCATCGACGCGCACGATTCTGACATAGCCGCGCTCGATAGGCTGACGAAGCGTCTGCAGCACACCGGTGGGAAACTCGGCAAGCTCGTCCAAAAAGAGCACGCCGCCATGGGCAAGGCTGATCTCGCCCGGATGCACCGGGCGCCCTCCGCCAATAAGGCCCGCAGTCGAAATGCTGTGATGGGGACTACGAAACGGCCGATGCCCCGCAAGCAGGCCATCGATGTTCTCACCCAAGACCGAATGGATACACAATGCCTCCTGCTGATCCTCGACGGAAAGCTCGGGCAAGATACCCGTCATGCGGCGCGCAAGCATGGTCTTGCCCGATCCCGGAGACCCAATCATAAGCAAGCCCAGCTCCCCTGCCGCCGCAAGCGCCATACCACGCTTGGCGACCTCCTGCCCCAACACGTCGGCATAATCGAGCTCGGGCTCAAAAGAGGCCTCGAGCACTTCAGAATCCAGATAATGCCGAGCTGCCTCGCCCATACCGTGAGCAAGCTGCGACAGATGATCGATAAAACCGCAATCGACCCCCGCGAGCGGAACATGCTGGTCGGACCTGCCGGCGATAAAAGACAGCCCCATGTCGCGAGCCAGCAGCTGAAACGCCACTTCGCCCTTGACGGGAAGCACCGTGCCATCCAAGCCGAGCTCGCCGGCAATGAGGCAGCGGTCGAGATTGTCGCGGGGAATCTGCCCATCGGCCGCAAGCACCGCAATGGCTATCGGCAGGTCAAAGCCGCTACCGGTCTTTCGGATATCGCCCGGCGCCAGATTGACCGTAATGCCCGAGCGCGGGATCTCGAATCCGGCAGAGCGCATCGCGCAGCGAATGCGCCCACGCGACTCCATGACCTCCATACTCGGGATGCCGAGCATTTGTATGCCCGGAATGCCGCCCGCAAGCGAAACCTCGACCGTGACGGGAATCGCCTCGACGCCGCGGATACAGGCTGCGTGAACGGCAAAAGTTTCGAACGCCATCACGACACCTGCCAATCGAACGCATTGTACTGGTGCTCGATCTCGGCGATATGCCCGCCGCGAATGGTGACGCCCACGGCATCGAAGCGGATTGCCTTGAGCGGATAGTGCTCCATGAGATAACAACTCGCGATGCGACGATAGCGCCGCTGCTTTTGGGCGTTCACCGCTTCCTCGGGAAACACCCGAGTATCGCAATCCAGCGCAACACGCCTGGTCTTGACCTCGGCCATCACCACCACATCGTCGAGCTCGTCGAGCAGCACCAGGTCGGCCTCGCCCTCCGAGCATCGATAGCCTTGTTCCAGCAATGCATAGCCGCGCTCGTTAAAGTAATCGATTGCGATAAGCTCGCCCAGCATACCGAGCTCGCGAGGACTGAGCCACTTGATAAACTCAGGGGTGATCGACCCGCAATCGAGCTCCCCCTCTTCCCAACGTTCCTTGAGCTGCTGCGTCTTGCTCATTTTGGCTGCGGCACACATGGGGTCTCCTTTCCCACTCCCTGCATTGCCTCGATAATGAGGGCAGGTTTCATGCGGGTAAGTACCGGAAGCAAACCGAAAACCAACCAAATGCCGACAAATGAGGGGCCGCGCGCAACAATAGCGTTGCACACGGCCCCTACCAGCAGGTTTATAGAACCCTTAAGGTCCCTGTCTCCACAATTGGCCTAAAAAAGGCGCTCAGTCTGCAGAAAGTTTCCGCAAAAGCTCACACGATGCAGCGGAGAAAGACCATGTTTGCGAATGGCCTCGATGTGCTCGGGACTCGCATAGCCTTTCGATTCGGCCAAATGGTACTCGGGATACTCGGCATCGTACTCGACCATCATCTCGTCACGCGTGACCTTTGCCATGATGGATGCCGCGGCGATACAGGCGATCTTGGCATCGCCCTTGACCACGTCGCGCTCATGGGGCACGGCACCCAGGGGGTTACCGTCCATAAGCACGCAATCGGGCTCAAGCCCCGTATCTGCCACCGCACCCGCGACAGCGGCTCGAATGGCGCGGGCCATGCCCATCTCATCGATATCCGCAGGAGCGATATGGCAAAAGCCGATAGCAGTCGCCACCTCGGCAATCTTCACCGAGAGCAGCTCGCGGCGCGCCGGCGTGAGCTTTTTGGAATCATTGATGCCCCAGATGCGCGGCTCCATCGGAAGACACACGGCACACACGGTCAAGGGACCCGCTACCGAGCCACGGCCCACCTCGTCGACGCCCACGACCACGCCATCACCGCCGAGCTCATGCATAAGCTCGTACATGCCGTTGACGCGCTCGCGTTCGGAAAGTTCCTTGGCATGGCGCTTAAGGGCACGTTCGCAAGCCTTGATTACCTGCTGGCGCGGATCCTCGCGATAATGCTCCACGAGGGCGGGAATCTCCTCGAACGTGGCGCTCGCCAGCTCGCCGGCAACCTGCGATGCCGAAACCGAGCTCGTCATATTGGCCATACCAGGCCCTCCTTGCATGCAAATCAAATAAAAAGAAGGGCCACCCGAAGGTGACCCTTGTGTCCAAACGAGTGGACAGACGCTGCGATCTTCTTAGCGCTTCTCGGGGATGCGAGCAGCCTTGCCCACCTTGTCGCGGAGGTAGTACAGCTTGGCGCGACGGACGCG
>DBGAZC010000210.1:0-30095 GCA_048472015.1 Collinsella sp.
TCGCCCGAAAGCCGCAGGGCATCGTCCAGGAACACCTCGTGCACCTCGACCACGTTGCCGGGCAGCTCGTAGACAAACTTGCCACGGTCGGCAGCATGCGCGCCGATCACCCACAGCACAAACTCGTGCTCGGGCATGGCCTGTATGTAGCCATGCATCCAGGTAGATACGCCGCCGTGCACATAGGGGTAGCAACCCTCGAGTACCAAGCAGATTCTCATTTATCGCCACCCTCCTTGCGCTCGATCGTCACGGTCTTATCATTTGCCTTGAGCAGATACAGATTGCCCGTAAGGTGCGTCAGTTCGCCACCCGTCACCGCACCCGGCTCGCCATTATTGGCGCGGAACATGAGCCACGCCTCGTCGTGGAAATTGCCCAGGCTGAGCGTCCAGGCATCCGCGCTGGTATCCACGCTCACCGTCACGGACGAAAAACGCTGGATGGCACCGGAGCACTCCGACGCCGTCTGGTGCCGCAGGTCGGGCGCGGATTTGGTAAGCCACTCCAGGAAGTCGACCAGGCCGCCCTTGTAGACCTCCCAGCCCTCCTTGGCTCCGCGATCGGGGTCCAAAAGGTCGTCCGGGTGCATAAAGTGCGTGCTCACGTAGTGCATGTTGAGCTCGGACACGGCTGCCAGGCGCATATAGGAATCGTCGACCATGCCGCCCGAAACAATACGTGGCTGCTCCACAATGCCATCGCTCGCCACGCCAAACTCCTGCACGTACGGCAGGTCGGTGCCATCCTCAAAATACGTACTGGCAATGGTCTTAATTCGCGGAACATCGGTACCGATAAGCTTGCGCGCGCGGGCCGAAAGGATATTCGACGGCGGCACGTAAACCGAGCCATGAGCATTGGGCAGGACCTCGTCCTGAAACGCGATAAGTTCGTTGAGCGAAGCGACGAGCGTCTCTTTGTTCTTCCAGGTCTTGTAGACGTACAACGTACCATAGTCGGTGTCCCAGAGCGCAAGCGGCTGATGGTTGTAGCCGTGAAAGCCCAGCTCGCCGCCCATCTGCAGCAGCATGCCGCCAAAATATCGAAACTGCGTGGTATCGGCCTGTCGCGCGGGCTCGGTCTGGTTGACCGCGTCCTCGTAGTTTTCGATCATCACGCCGGTATAGCGAATGCCATATTTTTGCGCAAGCTTTTGCAGATCGGGCCACCAGACCTTGGTGTAAAAATCCGCAATGGAAAGGCCGTAGTCACGCTTGATATAAGTACCATCGCCCGAGGGCACGGGGCTAGGAAAGTCGTCCAAATAGAACACGGCGCTGTTGATGACCGGATAGGCCGTGGTATCACCCAGCAGACTGATCGCCGCGGCGTAAAAGCCACGCATGACCTTGTCATAGATACCGATATTGCATACCACGGTGCGCCCGCTACCGCAGTCATTCGACCAAATGAGCGGGGCACCCGCATCGCCGGTCATAGCCCACACACGAGCCGTCTCGCGCAGCGATACCGAAAGCGACGAATCAAAGGGGTCCGAGAGCTCGTAGCGCTCTCCCCCGCCCAGCATAAAGTCCTCGCTCGGCACAATGCTTTCGGCTTTTACATAGTCATATCCGGCCGATTCAATGCCAAGCTTGGAGGCAATCACTTGCAGATAGCTCGAGTTATCCGGCGGCATGGCGAGCATAAGCGAACCGCCGGCACTCACCCAACTCATAATATCGGTCAGGTGCGTACCGAGCCCATCGAGCGACGGCATGAGCAAAATCACGCGATCGTAGGAGGTCAGCGAGGGAATGGCATCCGCCCCGTCCAGGGCAAGGTCCACGTCGCGGTGCGCGATCTTCATGTCGAGCAGGATCTGGTCGAACTGCTCCTTTACGTCCTCGACGCCCGCTTGGTCGGTATCGGTAATGACCAAGCACGTGGACTTTTGGCCAAACATCGCCGAGGAAGCCGGCACCGCATCGTTGGCGGCAAGCATCCCCAGCTTATGCTGGCCCGCACTGTACTGTACGCCGGCACGCTCCACCAGCAGCACGGCCGCCATGACGATAAAAACAGCCCACACCGCGAGGAGTCCCATCCAACGAAAGCGGCCTGCTCGGTCGCGGATATGTTGCACCACGCTCATCTGGCCTCCTCCCCGTCGCGCCAAAACGCCAACTTTTCGCGGTTGTCGGCGCTCAAATACACATGTTGGTTGTCGATCGCATCGATCACGCGGTGGACCTCGTCACCGTCGCGGCGCATCACGGCCAGGCGCAGGCAAAGCATCCAAACCTCCTGCTCCTCGGGCACGTCGAGCACCAGCTGGTCGGTCACGGCCTGTGCCTCGTCGATCTGTCCGACATCGGCCAGCGCCGTCGCGTATCGAATGCGCAGCTCAAGGGTATCCTCGCGCTCGCGGCGACGCGCAAGCAGGCGCGCGTACTGTTGGCGCTGAATCTGAGCCACGCGCCCCTCGGCCAAGCCCGAGCCTAAGTATTCACCAAGAAAATCACAGTGTTCGTTGAGGATTTGCGCGCTCGGGTCTGTCTTAAAGGCATGCTCCAGCTGCTGCAGTTTAAGATCGGACTCCTTGGAGATCTGCGCCACCGCCGTCGCGGCATAGTGCACCACCTCAACGTCGTCGTTAAGCTTAGCCGCCTGCAGCTGCACCAGGTACGCGTCGGGCTCCTCGGTGAGCATGGAGAGCATTAGGCGGCGCCGGTATGCCGGGTCGTTGACGATGAGCGCCTCCTCGAGCGGCACTACGCCTGCATCGTCCTCACCACTCGGTACCGACATATTGCGATGCAGGTCGTCGTTAAAGCGCAGCGACTCCAGCGCAGACTCTTTCAGCCCCTCGCCAAACACCGCGCTGCGGACCGATAGCAGAACCACCAGCAACGGGCCCCACAGCGGCACCAGCACTATCACAGCCAGCATGTGTCCGCGCACCGGCAGCAGGCCCAGCTTCATGAGCGTCCACAGCATCAGGCAAACCAACGCATGAATCAGCAGCAAGACGGCAGCAACGACAAGCGAGATCAAGCGGCACCCCCCTCACCGTCACCGGTGTAAGAGATGTGCTGCAACAGCGCCACGATGTCCTCGCCGTCGACGGGCTCCACCGCAATATGCTTTGCGCTCAGGCGCTCGCGGATAATGGGCAGATCGCACGCCTTTGCCTGGCGCATAAGGAGGTAGAGCACGTCGCCGTCGACCAAACCCGCCGCGTCGCTCTCGCGGATTGCTGACCCAATTGCGCCCACCAGCTCGCCGACAGGCTCCATGCCCGGTACCACGCGCAGGAGCAAAAAACTCCCCATCTTGCTATCTGCCAGCGCCTGCTCCGCCGCGAGCTCTTGGCCAAAGGCAGCCTGCTTGAGCACGCAAGTGCCGTCAACGCAGCGTTTATCCTGCGCCACCGCCTCATAGTCAAAGGCACGGCCCAGCGCGCTTTCGACCAGCCCGCACAAGATGCGGAACAGGTTTTGATAATAGAGGGTCATTTGGTTTTCGGCCGCACTACGCACAAAGATCAACACGGCGGGTGCCCCGTCGCGCTCGATCGTGTATCCAAACATGGGAAGCCCCGGCGTCAGCTCGCGGTTCACCCATAGGTTCGAACGACCCCCGTCGCCCAAAAGAGGTGCAAGCTGCTCGAGCGTGAGCGAGCGTGCGGCATCTTCGGCAATCGCGGGACTTGCTGCCACCAGGCGTGCAAATGCCCCGCCCGAAACATGGTAGATCGCCACCGAATCGTTCTCGAGGATCTCGCCCAGAAGCTCGCAGCACTTGCGATAGATGTCGCGCGGGTTGAGTACGTCGAGCTCCTGCGTCACGGCAAAGATCTTGCCAAAGCTGTCGTGGCGACCCACGATCTGGCGCCTGTACGCGCGCTTGTCCTCGATCGCGTCGTGGTAGAGCTGCGTAAGGAACGTATTGCGGTTGCGCACGAGCTCGTTTTGATCGCGCTCCGCCCTAATGGCTTCGCTGTTGCGCAGCTGAACATAGCCGCACACGGCACCCACAACAAAGTACGCAATAAACGGCAGCCAGTTGGACGGCTCGTAGAACAGGCCCTGGAAGGTATAGCCGTACTGAGTAAAGTAGCTCGCGGCCAAACCCACCGACGCCAGCAGCGCCGCAACCAGGCCAAAGTCCAAGCCATACAGCGTGCCGATCAACACCACGTAGAGCAGGCGATAATCGAGCACGTTGAGCTGGGCCGATTGTGAGAACAGATGCTCCAGCACCTCGAACAGAACCCAGGCAACGCCCGTCTCCAGGCATTTGATGGGCAGCGAGCGCATCTGGATGCGGTCGATGGCGGCACGCAGCGGGTTGATCTTTTTGATGCGTCCAGCGCCCCAGCGAGCTTGAATGGTCGAGAGATCGCGCAGCAAGTCATAGCGCTGAAACCAGCCATAGCGCACGCGAGCGACATCGCTGGCGGGCAGGACGTAGCCGGCAGAATCGCCATAGGCAACGGTAAGGCCGGGGAACAGCGCCTTGAGGGCGTCGCCCACCTCACCCGCCGTGTGATGGAAGGTATCGGCTACGTCGAGCGTCTCAAAGTTGCCATCCCAGCTGTCGAAGATACGGCGTACCAGCACCGCAAGCTCCTCGGCACACAGCAGGGGAAACGCCGCATCCTGCGTGCCCTGCAGAGCGACCGATCCGGTTGAGCAAGCGTCGAACAGCGGCACCAAAAACGGGTCCTGCAGTGCGGCAGACGCGGTATACAGGAACGGCACGCGCAGGATCTTGGTCTGAACGCCCTCGCGAGCAGCGTAGTAGCGGCACAGGTCGTTGGCTGCGTGCGCGATAATGCCCTTGCCCGTTCGCCCCGCGGCATCGGCGGCGCCCTCGGCACCCGCGGGCCCCGCTACATACAGCAGTTGGACCCGGCGACCCGCGCACGCACGAAAGACCGTGCGCAGCAGCTCGATATCGCCCACGGTATCGGTATGCGGGGTAAGGTAATTAGACAGGTAGACCACGCGTTCGAACTCGTAGGCCTGATCCAGGTGTTGCAGAAGCTCTTTCCACGAGGCATGGGGCGATGACTCATCGCGGCGTGCTTCCGCGGCAGCGACGACCTGCACATGGTCCCCGGGGAACGCCTTGGCACAAAAGTCATCGTCAACATATGCGGTGTTGCCAACAACCAGCACCTCCATGGCGCACCCCTCCCCTAAAATCCACTTCTGTCATAGTCAAACATGCGTATTTTACGCTGTCAACGCGAGTTGAAACGCCTTTAAGGCTGTTTTAAGAACTTTTTTAGGGGATGTGGGGACATCGAGAGTGCTAAATGAGCACCCAATCCAGAAGTGCGGTGAAAAACCGAGACCTGTCGACCAGACCCCAGTTGTGGGCACCCGCGACCTGCGGTTTTGTTGGCAAAAATCAGTGTGTGCTCGGAAGTTCCCGATTTTTCCCCGCGCTTACGTCAGCGGCGATAAAAAACCCACTACCCCAAAGCGAAAACGCGACAACATCCAGTAGTCGTGGAAACATCAAAGGGCCGTTGCCGGAAACCAAACAACGACCCTTCTTTGTCTCCGCCTCACGTAGAGTCCGCGACGACTGTATCACTGAGGATTTTTTATCGTAACGTCAAGCGACCCAACAGGGCGACAAGTGGCAATGTGGCTGTTCGGCTCCAATCTCTAACTAAAAACTAATGGCCACCCTTTCTTCGAAGCCTCTGCCTTTGAGCGCTCGTTTAACTAATTGAAGCCGTCACGTGCTGCTCCCCTCTATCAAATCCCGCAAACGATACGCGCACGACGAATCGAATTGATCGATAAGGAAATCGAACACGATGCGCAAATCGCCTCTCAGCATTCCCCGGTGAGCCATCTCCGGCCCCAGCTTATCGACAGCACAAGTGCAAATTTCCTCGAGATAATATTGCATATTTGAATTTTGTCGCAAAGAAGAGAGGCAGACCCCGTTGCGGATAACCGCCGCGCACCAATGGAGGCCATTCGCCAGACGCTCGGGAACAACCTCATGTAGCAGGTATGCGAACGAAGTCAGAGTCGCAGCCCCTTTTTGTCGCCGTGAGACCTTGGAGAAGAAGCCATCCCACCGGTCATAGTCCAAAATTGATTCAAAATCGATATGCGACCAAGACGGATCCGCAAAAAGCAGTGCTTCCAGCAAATCCTCAGGGTCGCTCCTGCGACCATCGCTCAAATTTCCCGAAAAACACGCTTCATAGGTTTCACTCCAATAAGCGAAGAAAAGCGAGTCGTCCAACTTCCCCCGAAGTCGAGCATGAAGCAATTCGGACAGAAAACGCCCTCCCACATATTGTTGAAGCAACAACGGGGCTACCTCGACGAGAACACGACAGTAACAACTTGGCTTAGCCTTAATAAGCCACAATGCAATCTGCCGCACAAAACCAACCTGAGAATCAAAAATCCAAGAGGCATTTCGGTGGGCTATTAGCCCAGACGAAGCTGCTTTAATATAGTTTTCTATAGCAAAAGGATCGCACACGTCGTCGCTGCACGCTGCCACCAAGACAAAACCCATCGCAAGGTGTTTCGGATTGTGGGCAACGTAGTCTTCCAAATTAGAGACACCAAGATCCATGGCGATGATTCGTTCTGGCAGTTGCGGATGGTTCCTAAGAAGCAAGTCCATCAGTTCGTCGTTACTCAAACGACGCTCTTGAGCGGGAAGCTGGAAAGTGCCTTCCCGTCTTTTATCCCAGAATTTACCGGCTGTCAGATATCCAGCAAGAAAGGCCTCGATTGCGCGGATATTCCCCGAATAATAGGTTCCTATTGCCTCCATTAAACTCGAGTGCAGAGCTCTTTCCGGACCGACGACGAGCCGTGCAACAAAAATCGGAAATTCGCCTACTCCCCGAGCCGCAGACAAAACGGAAGATTTGACAAGCGCGTCAACAGAAGAGTCTTGATGAGGGGAATATGCATTTGCAGCACCCAGGCATTCCGAAACATACCTGTAGCACCATTCAAGCTCGGATTCCGAAAGTTCATTCAAGAAGTCTCGAAGAGCAATTGCGACAGTGTATCCACACGCATCGCGAAGAAACAAGGCCGCGCCGTCACTATCAGTCAGCCCCTTAGCATGAGCCAATGCGGCGCTAATGGAATCGAAGTCATCGTTAAACTGAGCGCCCTTTTCCCATCCATTGTGCGCCCACGTATAAAAAGCAAGAGATTGGCTCGGCCTCGCATCTTCCAGTGTCGCCTTATGCTGTTTTAGCTTTTCCGCCAGATCCTCGTCTGGATTAATCTCCAAAACAACACCAGGATGATTCGGATCATCCGAATTTCCAACAACCTCAAGTCGCCTAGAATCCATCTGCTGGTACGCCCATCTAGTGACCGCATCTTCCTCATCCGATGATCCGATCATGTCGTCAATAATCGAATGGATGTGATCAGAAGCGCTAGTCTTTCCATCCAGTAGAATAAGGTTGTTGTCAAGCTGAACTTGAAGCGCGGCGTTTGAAATCTGCTTCTCGCTAATTCGATACTTCGAAACAACCTCTCTGTCATGGTTATGCAGATAGTAGCCCGCAAAAGGAGGAACAACCGGATAACACCGCCCGTTTATCCACCTCTCTTTATCCAACATGATCACAGCCCGACAGGAAAGTAACACGCAGAGCACGTCGGGGCATTTTTCCGGAGCGTTCAGCACGGCCGAAACGACAATGGACACAACCGAGCAAGAATGGGAAGCCATCAAAGCAGTAAAGCAAAGGTGTTCTAACTGCGCGGGAGTAGCTACATCTGAAACCTCAAGTAGCCATCGCTCAAATGCCATCATGATTGACGAATACAAATCAGAACCGCAACCAAACAAATGGGCCGTCCATAGTCTGCCGCTAAAAATATAGCTTCTGTCTATCTCGCCCAACCGCACGCTCGCCTCCAAACATTCATCAGCAAAATCCGAATGCATGAGAGAGTCGGCAACATGGTCGGCGATTCTGCAGACCAACCGCAATGCAGTTTCCCAGTCAGCCCTAAATAGGGCATAAACAGGAGTCTGCATGGCGCTTGTCGGATAATGAAATCTTCCGCAGTCGCGGAGCGCAAATTCCGTCTCACAGTCGAAAGCCATCTCATAGAATTGGTCTTTATGATTGGCTTTGATTGTCCAAGCATTAAATAAGAACTCCGAGTATTCGTTTGGGATCGCACGGGCAACATACCGCGTCGATAAAGAATCCTTGACCATGCCCCGAAATAAAGGGTGGTTACGCTCCTTGCGATCATCCCAATCCCGCTCTTGAGCGCAATAGGCTGCCAATTCTTGACTCAGTTCACCCGCTGCTTCAAGAATTACCGTAACGCAAGTTTCTTCGGCATCGTTGTATCGATAACGATCGCTATCGTGCTCAATCTTCTCAATCAACGCGAGTGCAACCCGACCCGCCTGGCGCGTAGTTTCTCCAGAATGGTTACTTTTGCACCAAACGTCTAAAACACCAACAAAACCAAAAGACGCCTCCAGAGGAATCTCTTCCTTATAGCTATAAAGAAAAGCAATATAGTCTTTCCAGCCATGGCCGGAAGGCTTTTCCTGAAGAGGCACCTTACCTTCGAATCCACTGTTCGATATGCGCTCCATGGTCTCAAAATCGATATCCATACAAGAGCGCCGCAACGTTTTTCCCAAATCGCTCGCATACGCCCAGCTATTCGCCTTAAGTTCAAGGGAGAATTGCGATAATAGCTCTGCCGTTTGGCCAGACTGCAGCATCGAACGATGGATACACTCTCCCCACTTCAGATATACGTCTTCGTTGCCAAGCACTTCTTCAGCGAGGCGCTCCAACATTCCACGTTTTACGTCGCCATCCTCAATAAGCCAATCGGTCAGTATCTTCTTAGTGGCAAAATCAGGCTTTAACTCAGCCAGAAAATGTCTAGCTGAATCTGATGTCGAAAATAGATGATTCAACAGCGCGCTGATTGCGAGCTCTTCATAATAGTCATGAGCGAAACGCACGTTCTGCATATCAAAATTGACGATATACCCGGCCTTTCTAAACCGTTCGAGCACTTTCATGTCTGGTGTAAAGCTCATCTTGGCCAATGAAAGCCGACGGGACGCCATCCAGAAAACCGTCTCTTTTCTCAATGCAGATTCAGCTTCGCTGTCGCATTTGAGATAGAGCTCGTTAAGGACAAAATCTCTCAATGCTTCTTCTGACGTTATTTGCCCCGGCATCACCTTTGAGAGGACTTTGGCAATAATGGGCTTTCTGAACGGAGGGACGGATGCGATTGAAAAATACTTGTCCGCATAACCTAAACGAATAAGATAGTCGCGCGCCTGATCTTCGCTAAAGCCACTAACCGAAACAACTGTATAAGCAGACTCAAACACATCATGAACGAGCTCTTCCATTTCTCTTCTGCATGAAGAACGAACCGTCAAGAGGACCGACCAGTTTCCATCATGCGCAAAACCAAGTAAAGCAGCTGGAAGGGAACGGTTCTGCGATTCGAACAAGTACTCGGCTGAATCAACCAGCAGATAGCGCTTGTCCGTTGATTGAAAAGCACGTAGGACATCACTTAGCCCAAACCCGCGCCAACCGCCAAGCAGGTCCTCCTCGCTCCTCCAAGCATCAGCTCCATGACAGTCCACCACGACAGCAACCGAATCATCAGCGAGCGAGGACAGGAAATCTTTGGCGGCCGCGGTCTTACCAACACCCGAATCACCCGTAAGTAGCACGACGCTGTTCCCCTTGTGCAAACCATCGCAGACCTGTTCGAGCAGATCGCTCCGGTCGATTTTTAATTCCTCGCCTTTAATGACAACTGAAGCATCAATGGAGTTAAGGTAGCGTTTGCTCTGCTCAACAAGGCGAAGTCCCAAGCCAAAGGCATCAGACGAATCGGTAGAGAAAAAGTGCCTTGCTATTGCTTCGTTCTCAATCAGCACAAACGAGGATTCAAACGCGGATGCGAGAAACCAATCGATTTTAATTCCAAGGCGGGCGGCATAGTCCTCGGTCTCCGTTTTGGCTGCGGGATCCTGCACACCATCCGAGCACGTTTTCCCTGCACCAAAATCCCTATTGCAATAGAAAATGAGGCGCGTCAGTTCTGGATAGCATTTATGGGCCTCATCCACGGCATCAATTAGCTCGCGCTTCCTTTGCGAAAGAGCCACCTGGTAGTACTTTGCCTGCCATCCAATTACATCGCAATCAACCACAATTGGGTCAGTTTCAATCCCAGGATTATTGATGTAGCGGGATATGCCCGTCTCGCGCCCATACCATTTGCAGAACAGCAAGTAGCATAGTTGTTCAAAAGCAGTCTGCTCATTGCCGCTAAACTTGCAAGCAAATACATTCCAGTCCGCAAGAATCATCTCTAAGACCTCCGTGCACGTACGGGAAAGTGGCGACTTCAATATGCATCAATATTACTAGGAAGATGCCCGTTCTGTTGTTCTTGCTTTGTATAGACGTTCCCAACCTTAATCGAACGGGGCGCCATCTGACATTCAAGTAATAGCCTTCGAGCATCAGAGTGGGGTCAGTATCCGCATCGACACCCAAACCGCGAGATTTCAGAAAACGAACCTGCTCGTCAATAGCCAAGAAAGGCATGTCTAATATTTCAGGTACTTAAATGAAGAAAGGCAGCCATCCAAGGGGGCAGACGACTCTCCTCAGGACGTAGAACCGTAGGTTAACTACGTCAATATCGCAGGTTAACTCTAGTACCCGGGTCCCAAAGGGTCAATTCAATTTATGACAGTAAACAATAGCCTTCGTGAATCTATATGAACGCAGCCGGCTAGCGCCATGATCTGCCCGGCGAGCAGGGCAATCCACTGGAAGCGTATTTAGCGTACGGAAGGGCTTCTACGCCGACTGGCTCTTGCCAAACTACTGCATATTCACGGTGCGAGAAAGCGACATAGTTGACGAAACTGTCGTGAAGAGCGCAGTCGCTCGGAACTGGGACTGAGCAGCGGTCTCAAGGGGGCGGCCAGACCATCACTCGACAGAAACCGGCCAAGTATGCAACGCCAGAAAAAGCCCCAGTATGTTGGGGGTCGTCCACATGTTCTGTTGCAACAAATTCTTGCACGCAGAATAATGACCGCCCATGGTAAGAACGTCGTCAAACAACACAACAATATCGGTATCTGGTGAAAGACCGCGGGTCATAACAAGAGACCCTTGCAGAAGCTCGGGATCTCTAGGGCCACCTCTATGAGCAGCGGTTACGCTGTCTTTAACATCGATTACGGGAGCATAGACAATATTGTCGAAGCAGGAAGACACGTTCCGACAAACCTGATCGAGCCTATTATCGAATTTTGCCGAGTTTCTTGGATTCGATGTAGGCATTGGAACAAGAGCAATCCGTTTGTCCCCAAAGATATAAGGACGGTCCCTAAAGAACGACGTAACAAAACTGCTGCATGATTGGATAGCTCTGTTTTTATATCTAAGCACATCAGGACGATCGCGATACTCAAACGGATCTTTCTTAAAATTACTGATCAAGTCGTTTTCGGGAGAAGCGCTGTAGCCCCTACCGTCACGCTGCATGTAATAGAAACAAGCATCGTCTCCGCAAAGATACCTACGGTTAGCCATGCCGACCTTATCAATTAGAGTCCAATTCCAATCAGACACTGAAGCCGCCTCCCCAATGCTCAATGGGACCAAGCATGTCTAGAACGTCCATGGCGTCATCAATATCAAAGACATTGGGCTTTTTCAGCCATTTGGAAGGCCAAGTGACCGAGGGATCGGAACAGGCATGCCTCGTAATAAACAGAGGCCGTCCCTGATGCTCGCAAGCACGAGCCTGCGTGAGCGTGCCACTAGTATCAGAAGCCTCGACAATAATAGTTGCGTTGGAAATAGCAGCCATCAGTTCGTTACGTTCGGGGAAATAGAATCTTTTGGTATTAAAGGGCTGATGCTGATACTTGTAAAAAGGCACTTGGCTGACAATGAGACCCTCGCACTCAATAAGCCTATTAAACAAGTCAATGTTTTCACGAGGATATACCTCGTCAACCGGTGTACCGATAACACCAATCGCGCCGACCTTATACTCAAGAGCTGCCTCGGTTGCCGCAGCATCGATGCCGCGAGCCATTCCCGTTACAACACTTACACCATGTTCGGATAATTGAGAGGCAATCTTCGCAGCAAGCTCCTTGCCTTTCTGTGAGGCTTTCCGCGAACCCACGACAGAAATAGAAGGCCTATCTAGAAGCGAGACGGAACCTTTATAGTAAAGAACGGGCACGGGCCTTGCGGAGTCCTTAAGAGACATTGGCCACGACGGAGTGCCGTTGACAATCACGTCGAAGGTACCAAGCTTATGATCGATCGTTTCTTGAACTTCTTTATATCTATCACTCTCCCGTAAGTCGAGAAGGCCAGATTCCTCCTCCAATACCTCAGAAGGGGTTTTACCAAGACCAACCGTCTTACCGGAAATTTTTTTTAGTGTTGCGCTTGAATCTGAATATAAATACTCATAGGCGAGCATCTCTTCATAAGGAGAGACCGTTGATTTGATAAGTTCTGAAAACAAACTAGCGACCATCTCTTACTCCTTTTTTCAGAACACTTTATCGAACATTTGTTTCTCTGTAAAGAGCCTCGCAGCATCATTAAGCCAATTCCAACCAATTTCAACCAACAGCAACTCTGATGCCAACCGTCTTCTGCATGCAACTCAAGAAGAAAGACTGATACCCGAGGTTCGATGCCGGACCCCTGCAGACGCGGCCATGAGCGAGATCGGGCACAGCGCAGTCCTGGTCGATATGGGCGAGGCCAACTTGCAACGGCGCTGCGGTTCGGATCGCCAGCAACAAAACGGCAGCGGGTCCAATGTCGAACCCACCGCCCAATCCCAATAACGGCGGTGCTGTTTCGTGATATTCAGCAGTGCTCAAGTGAACAAATACTCTCACAGCCGGCTACTACCATGGTCCACCCGGTGAGCAGGGCGATCCATTGGGAGCGTCTTTAGCGTGCGGGATGGGCATCTACGACAACTAACTCTTGCCGATCTACCACATGTTCACGGTGCAAGAGAGCGAGATCGCAAACAATACCGTCGTGATTACTAGACGAATAATCGATGAGTTCAGGTGCGCCGACGCCAGATCGGTATCTTTCGATATGACCACGTCGAGCGGCAGTTGAATTGCAAGATCAATTCTGGAGGCGACGTTCCCTGCACGAATGCCCCCCCCGCACGGCCTCACGCAGCCATGTCAAGTATGCTGTAAAATATCGTCAAAAAAAGAGGGCCGACGCATCAACCCTCTTCAGGTGTCGCCCGAAAGCTTCCACCGCAATTAACTTTTTATACCATAATCCGGACAACAGAAGTGAGCCATATGCATAGCCCCATTGATAGCGAAAGCTACGTCAAGCCCATCCTTGGTAGGACCAAGATTGATATCTGGGAGTGTTATGCGAGACATGTTCTGCAATTTATCGATAGCAACAAATATGGCAATTTGGCTTACAGCGACAAACCGGATCTGATCGATCGGGCGCAGTCCCTAGGCATCGAGGTAACAGCTTCCCAATCGCAAGACAGCAGAAAGGCAGAATCCCTCTATTCCAAACTCCTATACGAGAATGATTCTTCTCAGGAAAAACGCCGAATCGAACTTATTGAGCAATGTGGAGCGCATTTCGAAAAAGGAGTCCTGTTTGGTCCAAATGGTACGGATTCATTCGAGCCGATTATTGAAGCTCTTCGCAAAAAGCTGGACAGACTCGACTCTGGTGACTACGAACTCTTCAGGAGAAACGAGTTGTTTGTCAGATCCAATATTCTTGCTGACGAGGAAATGCTTCGCGAAGCGCTCTCCAACATGAAAAAAGAATCCCGAGATCACTCATGGCACTTCGTATCTGTTATCGTCTCGGTCCCTGGATACAATTACATTTTCGACCTCGATGCATCGACATGCGTATCCCTTGAATTCGGATACGCAGACCAGTATCGAATTGCTCTTGAAGCAAACAAGGAAGTGAACATCGCAGAGTCAAGCCGAGCTGAGTTACTATAACCGATCAACTAGCAGACCATTTCGCAGCAGGTCGGAATAAAGCCCCCAGAGTTCTTTGCTGTACAAGCCTCAGAGTCCCAATGAGCCAGCACACCCAAGCGGCGCAGGTCCACGTCAATCCGGCACGAAGGTTTTGAGAATTTCTCTTATCTTGGCAATGAGAAAACGGGGCACACACAAGGTGACCCGGGCACCTCCACCCAAGAAAGGATCCGCCATGTCAAAAGACGACATCGAGTACCTTCTAAAATTCGCTCCCAGGGAGGCATACGTCGACGACTTGATAAACGGTCGCCTCTACATGAACGCGGCCGGCTACTATCATGGCCTGCCTGGCGAGCAGGGCGATCCGCTCGAGGCGTCCATGGCTCCCGGGGTGTGCCTCTACAGATATACTTCCCTGCCCATCTACTGCATGTACACGGTCCGCGAGAACGATATCGTCAACAACACTGTGAAAATCCCGAAACGCATGATCCAGGAGTTCGGATGCGAGGACGGATGGATCGGCATTGTGCAGTACGCCAGCTTCGCGCGCCTCGCCGACAGACACATTGCCGAAGGCGGAAGCATCTACGCCCACGGTCCCATCTCCTACGGCGTCCCTGGGCCAAAACTGATCCGCGAGATCTTTGGGGGCATCCCGCACAATCTTGTTATCAAAACGCCCAAGTATGCATATCAGAAGGAGTATCGAATCATCGGGTGCGACCGGTCGAATGTCACCTTTTACCAGACGAGAATCACCCGGGCTGCAAAATTGAAAAATACGACCACGCAGAACTTGACCTAAGCAGCAGCCTCGCGGACTTTTCCTGGAAGGTTTCGGTGTCGAGTCTCGAAGAAGCAGAAGACGGCCTCACGCTAAAGCTGCCGCATCGCGTATAGCCAACCTAACACAGGCCCGAGCGTCGCCGGGGACTAAATCGGGCCCACTCCCCCTCCCCAACATCCCCCAGAAAGTTCGCTGATGTTGACTGGGGTTCCCGTAAAATAATCCCCAACAAAATGTGTGCGGAATGCCGGCCTGGAGCTGCCTTCGGACCCTATTGGCTGCTCACCGAGAGGCTCCGCTATGAAACGACCCCTTTACTACCTGCTCTGCGCGATCGCGTGCACGTCCATGGTCAGCACAACGTTGCCCATAGCAGCCATCGCAGAAACCATGCAGCCTCGGGCAACAGCCAAGCAGCAGGCGCAAGCCGACGCCACGAGCAGCGACGCAGGCAAGGTTGAAGACGACACCGGCACAAATGCGACGGCAGATACCGTAGAGGACAGCGCCGCAACATCCACCGGCACCAGCGTAGTCAACACGGAAGACGCTGACGACACCACCGCCGCAACCGACACCACCGCCCCATCCCTCCGCGCCCAAACCAACGGCACGCCCGAGGCGATCTCCGCCACGCCACAAACCACCTACGCCCACTCCGCCACGGCAACCCAAAACGGCGTCACCTTCACCGTCTCGTGGAACGACGCCCCCGCGGGCACCGCGACGACCTTCCACGTAACCCAAGCCAACGGCTCGTCCCAGGCAAAGGCGCGCATGGACGTGCCCACATATTGGGACGGCGGCAGCCATGAGAGCGTCTGCGACCCGTCGCGCCCGGCATGGGGCACCTACTACAGCCTGGGCACCGCGGGCCACGACTTTACCTTTGACTTCACGGCATCGGGCACGTACCGCGTCTACTTCTACTTTATGGACAACGACAGAAACGACCCCCAAAACGACAAGGGGATCTACTACCTGCGCACCACGGCGGAGGTGACCGTAAACGACGCCGCCCGCCCAAGCGTCACGCAGATCGTCAACGACGCCGTGGCCCAGTGCAGGCAAGAGACAAACGGCTCAGAATACGACATGGCGCTGTGGCTCCACGACTGGACGCTCGACCAGCTGGAGTACGACCACAGCCTCAACTGGTGCTCGACCGAAAGCGGCCTCACGCGCCACCGGGGCACCTGCGAGAGCTACCAGCGCATCTACTCCAAGCTCCTTGACGCCGCGGGCATCGCCAACAGCCGCATCACCGGCAACGGCCACACCTGGAACGCCGTAAAGATCGACGGCAAATGGTGCCAGATGGACCTGACCTGGGACGACACCAGCGACAACTGGTACGGAGACCTGGACCAGCGCCATCTGTACTTTGGCCTGACCGACGAGCTCATGGCAATCGCCCACTCCGACCACACGGCAAACTACCAAAAGGACGACTACGCCTACCGCTCGACAGACCTGTCCAACAATTACTTTGTGCGAAATGGCAAGGCCGATGAATGGGCAGAGAAGTATGCCGACCGAATTCAGCAGCACTTGGATGCCAAGGAAGAGAGCTTTTCCATCGATGCTGATAACCAGTCCTTTCCGCCGAGTATCTCGGGGATTCAGAACGGGATTGTTGCTTATGCGATGAATCAGAGAGAGTGGAAGACTGATAGCGCCAAAGTTGAGCTTACGGCGGTATCGAACGTCACCAAAGAATCGAACAGGAAATGGAACGCTAAGTACGATTTCGCTGCCAAATATCAAACAGCCCTAATTCCAGAGGCCCTCCCCGACGGACAGTACCGGATCTCGATATCGCTGGACACCGGGCTCGCCCTGCGCCCGGACGGTGGGACGGCCGCCCTCGTGGACTCCCGGGAGGCGCTGGGGCTCGCCCGCGACGACGCGAGCGGCCTGTACCGCATCAAGGCGGCTGACGGCTTGATGCTCACCTACAAGGGCGGGAAGGTGTCCTTCTCCCCCGAGGGCGAGGGACGACAGCTGTGGCGCGTGAGGCCGGGCGGCGGCTACGCCCTGTTCACGGCGGACGGGTCGATGGCGCTCGACATCCCCGACGGCCCTGCGCGCTAAGGCGCCGGACTGCGGCTCTTCAGGGCGAACGGCACCGGGGCGCAGCGCTGGTCGGCTCTTCAAATAATTGATGAAACAGACAACTTGGATTACCAACGACTCTAATACCTAAAAGTGCTCAGAAGGTCTTTGACATAAATAGGATTTTCAACCGCTTAATTAGGACCTCTATTATAATTAACTAAACTACGCCGCAAGGGGCTGGCTCCGGAACTCCTCCGGGGTCAGCCCCTTCAGTTTAACCTGCCTTCACCTCGTGTTCCAATGGGCGACGTACGCGTCCAGGTCCGCCTTGAAGGACTCGAAGTCGGGCCATGTCCTTCCCCGGAAGAACTCGTCCTTCATGTGACCGAAGACCTGCTCGGTGGCGCCGTTGTCGATGCAGTTGCCCTTTCTGGACATGCTCTGGACGATCCCGGCGTCCTTCAGCCCCCCCGCACCATGCAGCGTGCTGGTACTGCCAGCCCATGTCGCTGTGGAGCACCGGCGTCGCGCCCTCGGGCATCTACGCCAGCAGCTGGTCGAGCAGCTCGGCCTGCTGCGCCATGTCCGGGCTGGTCGACGTCGACCACGCGACTATCTCCTTGCTGCCGAAGTCGTACACCGGCGCGAAGTAGGCCTTGCCCCAGGGCTGCTTGAACTCGGTGACGTCGGTGCCCATCTTCTGCCACGGCCCGTCAGCGGCAAAGTCGCGCCCGATGACGTTCTCGAACGTCTCGCCCACGACGCCCCTGTACGAGTTGTACCTATGGTAGTCGGTCTCGCGGCGGATGCCGCAGCGGACCCCCATCTCCCGCATCATCTTGAGCACGGTCTTGTCGGCTATGCGCGCGCCCAGCTCGGCGCGTAGGCACATGGCGACCCGGCGGTGGCCGCACCCGTTGGCCGTGCGCGAGAAGATCTCCGCCACCGCGTCCCGCAGCTCCGGGCGCGTCGGCCTGACCGGGTGCGACAGCGCGTAGTAGTAGCTGGACCGGGCCAGGCCGGCGCATTCCAGCAGGCTCCCCAGCTTGCACCCCTCCGCGCGCAGGGCGCTCACGGCCTCGACCTTCGCCCTGGTCAGAGCCCGTCCCTCCCGACCAGGGCACGCAATTTTTTTAGGTAGGCCACCTCGGTCTCGAGCCTTCGGCAGCGCTCCTCGAGCTCCTGCTCGCGGGTGCGCGCCCACGGCTTGACTCCTCCCCCGAGACCCGGGGCCTGCCCTTCGGCCTGGGGCGTAGCGCCTCCGCGCCGCCCTCGAGGTAGAGCTTGTACCATCTCTGGAGCGGCGATATCGACATGATGCCGAGCTCTCTCATGGCGTCGGACTTGGCCATCCCGCCATCGACAACCGCCGACACGACGGCGACCCGCAACTCGTATGTATATCCGGCCTGCTACCGTCCATCGTCAGCTACGTCTCGCTTCCGAACGCGCGGTATACCAGCGCTCATTTTCTCACGATTCCACTGGAAAGCGATAGGGTTCTCGCGACCGATATGTACCCGCATCCTCACCCGAAGAGGAAGAATTCTATGGCCGCCCTTCTCGATTCAATATCGTGCTAAATCCTAAGGTCGGCGCGTATAAGAACGCCTCCCATTTCTCAATTTCGAGAAATGGGAGGCGTTTGTAATTGGAGCTAGTCCCGCTTAAACAGGTCGCGTGTATAGACCTTGTCCGCCACATCCGCGAGCTCTTCGCTCCAGCGGTTGGCCACGATCACGTCGCAGCCGGCCTTGAAGGCCTCCAGGTCGTGGGTCACCTCGGACCCGAAGAACTCCGGCGCGTCCAGCGTGGGCTCGTAGACCACCACGGGAACGCCCTTGGCCTTCACGCGCTTCATGACGCCCTGGATGGAGCTCGCGCGGAAGTTGTCGGAGTTCGACTTCATCGTCAGGCGGTACACGCCCACGACCGGCTTCTCCTTGCCCTCGTAGACGCGGTCCCACACCATCTGCAGCACCTCGTCGGCCACGAAGTCCTTGCGGGTGCGGTTGGCGTCCACGATGGCCTCGATCAGGTTCTGGGGCACGTCCTTGTAGTTGGCGAGCAGCTGCTTGGTGTCCTTGGGCAGGCAGTAGCCGCCGTAGCCGAAGCTGGGGTTGTTGTAGTGGGACCCGATGCGCGGCTCCAGGCAGACGCCGTCGATGACGTCACGGGTGTTGAGGCCGCGGACCTCGCAGTAGGTGTCGAGCTCGTTGAAGTAGGCCACGCGCAGTGCCAGGTAGGTGTTGGCGAAGAGCTTCACCGCCTCGGCCTCGGTGGTGCCCAGCACGAGCTCCGGGATGCCCTTGGAGCCGTCGGAGTTGACTCGCACGAGCTCGGCGGGGTCGGCGCCCTGCGCGAGCAGGCCGGCGAAGCGCTCTGCGGCCGCAACGGCCTCGGAGTCGTCCTTGGGCGCGCCCACCACGATACGGCTGGGATGCAGGTTGTCGTAGAGCGCCTTGCTCTCTCGCAGGAACTCGGGGCTGAAGAAGATCTTGTCGTCGTCCAACCTCTCGCGAAGCCCAGCGGTGTAGCCGACGGGGATGGTCGATTTAATGACGATCCAGGCGTCCGGGTTCACCGAGCGCACGGCGGCGATGGCGGCCTCGACGGAGGAAGTGTCGAAGAAGTTCTTATCAGAGTCGTAGTTGGTGGGCGTCGCGATTACGGCGTAGTCGGCGCCCGCGTAGGCCTCGGCCACATCCACGGTGGCGTGCAGGTCGAGCTCGCGCTCACCCGCCTTGGCCTCCGCCAGGAAGCGCTCGATCTCGTCGTCCTGGATGGGCGACTCGAAGTTGTTGATCTTCGCGACTTTCTCGGGCACGATGTCCAGCGCGCGCACCTCGTTGTGCTGCGCCAAGAGCACGGCCAGTGAGAGGCCCACGTACCCGGTGCCTGCAACTGAGATTTTCATATTGCCTCCATATAGCTCTAAATCCGTTGGTTTCATTGCGCTTCGATCGAAAACGTCCTTCTACTTCCAGAAGTCACCGAACCTCTCGATGTCCTCCTCGGTGAGCACGTCGCCGTGCTGGACCTCGATGATGTGGAGGTCGGAGGACGTGGCGCGCACGGCGTGCATGTGGCCGACCTCGATGTTCACAACGCAGCCCGCGCGTACCTGCCGCACGAGCCCGTCGAGCACGACCTCGCCCTCGCCGGCCACGACCGTCCACGCCTCTGAGCGGTAGGAGTGGCGCTGGTAGGAGATCTGCCTACCGCTCGCGATGACGAGCTCCTTGGTGAGGGACTTGGCGCCTCCAGGGTAGGCGGAGCTGTCGAGCACGCGGTACTCGCCCCAGCGGCGGCGCTCGTACATGGGGCGAGTCTCGGCGACGGAGCCCACGAGGCCCTTGATGCCGGCAGAGGCCTCCTTGCCGCATGCGAGTATGCCATCGTGCGTGGCCACGACCACTGCATCGGAAAGTCCGGCCACCACCATGGGGAGGCCCGTCTCGTTGATTACGTGGACGTTTGAGCACGTGGCCCCGTCCACGACGACGCGCCCGGCCGCCCGGTCGGTCATCTCCTCGGTGAGGGTGTTCCAGGTGCCCAGGTCCTTCCAGGTGCCCGAATAGGGCACGACGCCGATTGAGGAGGCCTTCTCGACAACCTCGTAGTCGAAGGAGTTCTTGGGCAGCTCCGCGTAGCGCGAGCGGAACTCGTCGAAGGAGCCCGACTTCAGGTAGCCGTCGGAGATGGCGGTGAGGTAGCCCAGCCTGAACGCGAAGACGCCGCAGTTCCAGAGCGCGCCCTGGGCGATGAGCGCCTTGGCGGCCTCCCCGTCAGGTTTCTCGGTGAAGCGTACCACCCTGCGGGGGCTGCCCTCGGTGTCGCCCGGCACGATGTATCCGTACTTCACGCTCGGGTAGGTGGGTTCTACGCCGAGGAGCACCAGGTCGGCGAAGCCAGACTGGACGGCATCGTCGAGCCCCACGACCCCGTCGTAGTAGGCCTGGTCGGCGTAGGAGTCGATGGGCATCACGATCACGGTGTCGCCGGCATCGGCCCCCTGCTCCATGGCAAGGTGGGTGCAAGCGAGCATGATGGCCGGGGCGGTGTCGCGCCGCTCGGGCTCAAGCACCAGGGCGTAGTCGCCCTCGACCTGCGAGCGGATGGAGAACTCCTGGTCCGCGCAGGTGGCGATGGTCACGTCTAAGTCGGCGTCCACAGATCGTATCTGCGAGAATACGCGCTGCACCATGGATACGTGGTTGCCCTGCGAATCGCGCAGCACCTTCAGGAACTGCTTGGAGCGCGAGGAGTTGGAGAGCGGCCACAGGCGCGTGCCCGAGCCGCCGGAGAGCAGTATAAGGTGGATCACTTCGTTCCCCCTAGGATGGACTCGACTTCGGCTGATATGGATGCAAGAAGGGAGTCGGCCCCCTCCACCGTCGCCTCCGTGGCGTACACGTAGGCCTTGACCTTCGGCTCGGTGCCAGAGGGCCGCACGATCGCGCGGGAGCCGCCGGCCAGGAGCAGCTCCAGGACGTCGGCCCGAGGGAGCTGCTGGGGCTTCGGGTCGGAGGGGTTCACGGCGGGCATCTCGGCGCCAACGGCGTAGTCGACGAATTGGTCGACGGGCACGCCGGCGAGCTCCGCGGGCGGGTTAGCGCGAAGGCCGGCCATGATGGCGGCCATGTCCGCGGCGCCCTCCGGGCCCTCGTACGTCTTGGAGAGCAGCGCGCTCGCCCAGAAGCCGTGCTCCGCGTAGAGCCTCTGCATGGCCTCGTAGAGGTCCAGGCCCCTCGCCTTCCAGTGGGCGGCGAGCTCGCAGACGAGCACGGACGACACCACGGCATCCTTGTCGCGGGCGTAGGTGCCGGCGAGATAGCCGTAGGACTCCTCGAAGCCGAATAGGAAATCCGCCTCACGGCCCTGGGACTCGAGTAGGCCTATCTGCTCGCCGACGAACTTGAAGCCGGTGAGCGTGCGACGCAGCTCCAGGCCGTACGCGCGGGCGAGGTCGTCGGCCATGGGGGCAGAGACCACGGTGGTCACGGCGACTCTGCGCGAGAGGTCCTCGCCGCTCCCGGCGGCCCGCTCGGCCAGCATGTCGAGCAGCAGCAGCCCCACCTCGTTGCCGGAGAGGAGCACGCACTCGCCCCCGTGGGGCACGGCGATGCCCAGGCGGTCGCAGTCGGGATCGGTGGCGAAGAGGAGGTCAGCCTTCGTCTCCTCGCAGAGCTCGAGGCCGAGCTCAAGCGCCTCGCGCACCTCTGGGTTGGGGTACGGGCAGGTCGGGAACGCCCCGTCCTGCACGGCCTGCTCCTCGACCACGCGGATGTCGGTCACGCCGATCTTGGCGAGGGCCCCGGAGACGCACTCCAGGCCCACGCCGTGCAGCGGCGTGTACACGACGCACAGGCCCGAACAGTCCACGCCGGTCGCCTGGGCGGCCGCCAGGTCGACGAACTTCTCGATGACTGCCTCGTCGATGGTGAGCGCAAGGCCGCTTGCCACGGCTTCGTCGTAGGGCATGGCCCTCACGTCTTCGAACGGGTCCACGGCGTCAATGGCCGCCTGGATTGCCTCGGCCGTCGCCACCGTGATCTGGCAACCGTCCGCGCCGTAGACCTTGTAGCCGTTGTAGGCGGCCGGATTGTGGCTCGCGGTGATGTTGACGCCCGCAGAGCACCCCAGCTCGCGCACGGCGAAGCTGAGGGCGGGCGTGGGCTCCACGCGCTCGTACATGTATGTCTTGATTCCGTTGGCCGCCAGCACCGACGCCGCGCGGCGCACGAACTCCTCGCTGCCGTGGCGCGTATCGCGGCACAGGGCAACCGTCGGGCCCTCAAGGTTCGCGTTAAGCCAGTCTGCGAGGCCCTGCGTGGCCTTGCCCACGGTGTAGGAGTTAATGCGGTTGGACCCCAGGCCCAGCTTGCCGCGCAGGCCGCCAGTGCCGAATGCTAGGTCGCGGTAGAACGCGTCCTTGCGCTCGGAGGCGGACATGGCCTCGATAGCGTCCCGCTCCCCCGCAGATACACTCGAAGCCCAATCATCAAAATTGCAGATGGTTGATTTCATCTTTCAATTTCCCTCTCATTATTTGAATTAAAGCGTTCAAGAATTTCGTTCCGAATATTTTTTCCTCAACATCAAAGCGACCGAATACCTTTCGTTGCGATTGAGGGCAGCCAGAATGTAAATAGGAGCACTTAGAACTCCACACAAAAGGACGCACAGAATAAAAGACGCCCAATTCACTGGTGCTGCAAGACAGGAAACGGCAGAGAATGCGAAACTCATGAGGACACAAGCGAGAAAACTCCTAGCGAAAGTGGGATAAAAAGTCATGTGCGAAATCCCGAGAACATGAGTCATGTAAAGTGGATTCGTAACGATAGCGATCAAGCTGGTGACTGCCGTCGTGGTTATCGCGCAGCCGTAGACACCCAAATCCGTAAACTCGAGGAGTACAACTGTTCCGATGACACTTACCACCCCGCCGATAACGGTAATGGCGGTAGGAACCTTGTTTTTCAGCGTCAGTGTATAGATGTAGTAGAGGGGGTTGACTAAACCCTCGAAGAAGGAACCCACAATACCGATCATCGTGAGGCTGTAAACAAGTGAGATGTCTTGACCCGGGATCCAAAGCTCGAAAAAGGGAATACCGAGAGCAAAAAACCCAGCGAAGACCAAGCTGGCAAAATAGCCCGACATCTTGCTTGATAGCTTAAGCCGAGACAGGAGAGCTTCTCTGTTGTCTGAGGAGTAGCTCTCCAAGAACAATGGCTGGAAAGCCTGGGAGACAAGCTGGTAGAGCCTGCTGAAGACACTGCTGAAAGTCCGCGATAGCGAGAGTTGGCCCATCGCGACCGCGCTTAGAAGCACATTCGCAAGCAGAAGGTCAATCCCACTGATAAGCAAATTTCCTAAATTGTTAATCGAGTTCCAGATCCCGTTCACGAACAGGGTCTTCATTGCGCCTAACGAAAATAGGCTTGGACGAAGCTTTATGTCAGGAGTCAGCCGCCTATATATGCACATATTGCCGGCGAAGAGAACGAGACCGGCAGCCAGCAGTCCAAGCCCATAGAAGTAGGCGTGAGCATCGAAAACAGCATAAAGAGCGACGAGGATGGCGGCCTCGACAACGTACGAGGCGACCTGGAACAAGCCGTAAATATCCAATCTATTCTTCGTGTAGGCCGCTGAGGAGAAGGAGTTTGAACCGTTTGTTACAAGGAAGTTGACGAACACGAGCACGAATAAGTACTGAACGTCGGAGACAAGTCTGGCAGGGACATCAAGTACGCCATCAATGTTCGCTATGACCGGCAGCATACAGAGGAAGATAACAAGGCTAACTGCCGCATTAGCAAAGAATAGCGAAGTAAAATAAGTGCTTGCGGCCTTCTTGTCACCCCTCTGGTACTCGACGGCAATGAAACGGGTGGAGAATGAGTTGAGCGCAGTCATGGCAATCATCGCATAGCTCACAAACGTGTTCGCGAGCGTTATGAACCCGTATGCCTCGACGCCGAGCCTCTCGGTAATATAGGGTGTCAGTAGGAAATTGATTGCGAAGGCCAAAAGCGTAGCAACACCTGTCGTCAACATGGTGACAACCAGCCGATGTGCGCGCGAGGGGCTATTTCCAGTCTGCATGGCTACCTCCTAACGCCATGTGTCCATTCCGCAAAGGAGATGCTGGGCGACGCAAGGGAAGATCAGGGACGGCTTCAATTGCCCCCTCGGCTCTCAACTCATCATCGATGAGCATGCTGTCAAAGAGCAGGAGTAGGACCCAAACGATTTTCATGCCAAGTATTTGCTCCAGGAGCATATCTACGAGAAGCGCCAGTATCGCGAGAGTGGTGAAGTCACCGGCTCTCGAAGATCGGCATTTTCTAGAGGAATGCAATATGCAGACAATGGGGGCAGACGAGATCAGCAGGAAAAGCAGGCCACCCTCGACAAGGGATTCCAGAATCTGGTTGTGCGCGTTAGCAAAATCCCATCGGCCATACAGAATCGACGCCGAATCAGGGTCATAGTAGCCCCAGCCAGACAAGGGCCGCTGGGCAATCAGCGCCAATGCTTTTGTCCAAACGTCTGCGCGGCCCGTGAACGTTAAATCTTTCCCGAATGCTTGTTGCACAAAGTCACCGAGAAACCCGACGTTCCCCACAATCATCGCGACGGCAAAAGCCAGGTAGACCCCGGCGAGGACGTAGCCGTTGACTCTGGGCAAAGGAAGGAGCTCCGGCCAGATTCCCATGAGGACGCCACATGACATGATAGAAAGAGCGACAATCGAGGTGCTTGACTCCGAAATTGCCGCACCCATCAGGGAAACGACACACAGGGCGACGAGCCCAAGACGCGAAAAGAAGCTCGGAGAGAGCCTATGGCGCCAGTAAGCCACGGTAACGAGGGCCATGTACCAGTACATGCGGTTGTTTTTGTTGCCAAGAACCCATTCAGAATAATAGTGTTCGTAGCCGACCCCATCGGTAGTGTTCACGCCATAAGAAAGTCCGTCGGGAAACAAGACGAGCGAGATGAAGTCTGCAAAGACCGCTAGGGAGAGCATGAAAAGGAGGAGGCCGAGGGTAGACCTCTTTTCTCGTCGCAGCATGAGGTCGACAAGACAGACAAACACAACAGTCCTGCCCCTCGAAACGACAAAGCTCAAGCCAAAGCCCGGCGAAGAGTGAAGCGCGCTAGCCGTCACGAGAAAGAGGTAGAAGGCTATGGAGCAAATGGCAACACGAGAGGGCTTGTATCGCTGAGCTACGAGATAGATAACCGTAGCCACAAGCGCGAGATTTCCGGTCTGATAAGTCAATGAGGTCGCGAACATGTCGGGCATCATGAAGGAGAAGCCAAAAACAACAAGCAGGACCGTTCCGAAGGTGATCTTGGTGTTAATGAGACTGCTTGTGGAGAAGGAACGAGACATCATATGCCCACCGCCAAAGCAAAGACCCGGTTAGGAAAGGCCTTGGCGTCCGCTTCGAAGGAGAATGATCCGCGCATCAAGCCCCTCGCGGCGCAGCTGACACGGTCGCGAAGGCCGGGGTTATTGGCAAGCGCCGTGATTGAGCTTGAATACTCCGAAGGCGCCTCGCAATGAAGGTAGCTGACGCCGTTCTCGGCGGGAATGCCCTCGATCCCGATGTCGTTCGTGAGGACGGGAAGCCCTGCGGACATCGCCTCGAGAACCTTGACCTTGATGCCGGCGCCCATGCTCAGCGGAGCAACAAGGCAAAGCGCACGGGCAAAATAGGGCTCGACAGAGTCAACAAAACCGGTGAAGGTCACGCCCTCGCGCACACGAGAGGTTAGCTGCTCAGGAGGGTTGGCACCAACGACGGTGAAACGGTAGCCATCGCCCTCGAGGCTGGGGAAGACCTCGTCGAGGAACCAGAGCGCGGCAGACCAGTTCTCGCGCCTGCGCATGGCACCGTAGAACACAATCTCCCTCCGACCGTCATATGCTCGCTCGCTTCCCAGAAGCGACTGGTAATAGGGGCACCAAACCCAGAAATCGGTCTTGACACCTTCGCCGCGCACGAGTGCAAGGTCCTTGCGGTTGTTGAGGATGACGAGATCCGCGTCACCAAGTGCGGCGAGCTCGGCCTTCTTTAGAGTCGCGGCTCTTCCTCGCAAAAAAGAACTCCCAGATATATCGGCGGCGCGTTCGGCGCCCTGGTAGGCGACATCCTCTTCAATGAGGACGAACCTAGCCCCCGGGAAGATCGCTCTCACCTTGTCGACGAGCAGACCCATCTGGGTCCACTGCAGGATGACGATGTCGGGCGCATAGCCAGAGCCAGCGATGGCCCTGATCGCGGAGAGCGCTTTAAACGCCTCGAAGTTATACGTCAAACCTCCGTAGCGGTTCCAAGGGTTCAGTCTGGTCTCCATGTTCAGTCCGGCCCAGAGGGCATGAGCGAGGCCCTCGGTCTTATGCTCGATTATCTCGTGCTCGATCCCGTAGCCGGAGAGATCGTCATTCGCCTCCCGATAGAACAAGGAGTCGGCGAACGTGACCAGCCTTACGTCGAAGCGGGGGTCGGCGTGCAGCGCCTTGAGGTAATAGTTGTGCACCTTGCCGCCCGCATGTGGGACGTTGTCATACGGGGCCGTCTTCGAGACCCATAGGACGTTTATCCTGTCAGCCATATCAGATATCCATTCTGCCGAGAATGAGGGTGATGGCCCCGAAGGCCCGAATGCGCACGAGCGTCACGAGCCCGACAACAGATAGGGGCATGCCCTTCAGCTCCATCCGTTCGAACGTGGGGGCATAGAAGGGGGCGCCAGCGAGGCGACGAGCGGCCTCCACGCGTTGCTGGCTTGTGAGAGGGCTTTCGGGATGGAGGTACTGCCTCTTCAGGCACTTCGCGTACATCTTGACTACCTTGAAGTCGAATTCACCCTCGAACCACGAGTATCCGTTCTCGTCGATGAGGTCCCTTATTGACGAGAGGATGTCGTCGGTTATAGAGTCGAAGTCGGGGAGGTACCTGTTGCAGACAGAGCCCTCGTTGACCCGATAGTGGTAGACGGCCCTCGGGACCCTCCGCAGGTGATTTACGCGGGAGATGGCGTTGAGGTTGAAGAGAACGTCCTGCTCCTTCTTGAGCCCGGGCTTGAAACGCAGCCCGTTTTCGTCGAGGAAGGACCGAAGGTACAGCTTGCCCCAAGGCGACCCGAGGATAACGTCGTTAGCGGACTCGAAGCCCCTGCCGTTGAGGGCGAGCGCCATGAGGCGTTGTCTATCGTTGCTGTCGAAGTCGCGCTGATCGCAGTTGATCATGGGAATCAGTTTGGTCTGCCCGTGTTTTTCCAAGAGGCAGTCACCAACGCAAATCTCGACGCCGTCCCCCATCCCCGAGAGAAGGGTCTCGAGCGAATCGGGCTCAAGCCAGTCGTCGGGGTCAACGAACATGACATAAGGACCAGTCGAGCTGGCAAGCCCGTTGTTCCGGGCGACGGAGACGCCCGCGTTCTCCTGATTGACAAGGGAGATGCGCGCATCCGCCTCGGCCCATCTTCGGCATCGCTCTCCGGAGTCGTCGCTCGATCCATCGTTGACGAGGACCATCTCCCAGTCAGGGAGGGTCTGGCTGAGGACGCTGCGGACGCAGTAGTCGACGTAGCTGCCGACGTTGTAGACGGGAACTACTATGCTTACGGTAGCTGGCAAATTATTCCACCTCAATCGCGCGGATTATCTCATTCGTTTTGGCGTCGAAGGTCTCGACGCAGGGGTGATCCTCGTAAGGTCTCGGGATTGCGGGTCGCCCATCAAGGCGCACCGCACGCCCCAGAGCTCGGCTGCCCCGTCCTCGCCCCGAGCGTTTTGACGGTCCCGCCGCTCGGCTTCTGACCTCTTCCTCGTGAGGGAGAAGCAGGACCTCAGTGCGCTGCCGAAGGTCGGGAAGTCGAAGCCCAGTGAATGCTGGCCCCGGCATGGCCACTCCTCCTCGCGGAGGCTATACCCACAGTAGAGCCTGAGTCGAAAAGGCCGACTATGGCCGCAATGGGATCGTCCCAAAAATCGCATCCGGGTTGGCGATGTAAACGTAGTCGCAGCCCTTCTCCTCGATGAGTCAGCGAACCTATGTTGATGCCCGCCAAATACCCGACGTTCACCTAACTCTTGATGTAGCGAATCTTCGGGTTGGAGAAATCCCCAGCGAAGTCGTCCGAAGCAGCATCGTCCACCACGCAGACGTAATCCACGTTCGGGAACGTCGCCGCACGCTCCGCGAGAGCAAGCGTCAAGTCGTGCGATTTGTAGTTCAGGATCACGATTCCGTTGGCGGAGCACGTCATATGCGACCACCTCGGTAATAATCCGAGAACTGATCGTCATGTTTCGGCACACGGCAATCATGCAGCCCCACCACACGGTTCCTTTGCGGCGGGATCCCGATTGAGAAAACCATGTATGCTGTAGGCAATCCTGTACTCCGCGCTGCCGAGGGCCGTGCAGAGGCGGAGGAGCGCAAGCCCAACCGGCCCAGTAAGCCGGAACCTCTCGAAATAGAGGACGATTGAGCGATGGTCTCTCTCGAAGGTGTCGACACTCGAGAAACGCCCACGAGCGTGATCGTGCACGTATGTCGCATCGCAGACAACGGCCTCCCTGAGGCCCGCTAGTTCGACCTGCTTGCCGAGGATGCGTTCCTCGCCATAGAGAAATGTACTCTCATCGAGGTACCCATTGTCGACGAGGAAGCTTGAGCGCATCCCGAGGAAAGCGCCGGGGACGGCGTCAACATAGACGACCCCTCCACCAGCGACCTTATCGTTCTGGGCAGCCAGTCTGCGTCGTTCGGCGCGTCTCCGCGATACGGCGAAGCAAAAGCCAATCGCGTCCTGAAGGCTCGGCAGGTCGTACCACTGCATGACTCGTGCCCCGTCATGGCCGAAGCGCCGCGTGGCAGCGACGGCTACGCATGGGTCGCTGTGGAGAACCTCGGAGACGGCCGAAATCGCATCGTCTCCGAACTCCACATCCGGATTTGCGATAAAGACATATTCGCAGCAGCGCTCTTCAACGAGCCAACGGAGGCCAATGTTGTTCCCGGCGGAGTAGCCACCGTTCTCTCGGCTCTTTATGTAATGGATATTCGATTCCGAAAACTCTCCATCGAAATGGTCGCCCGACGCATTGTCGACAACGCAAACAAAATCGACGCTCGGCAAGCTAGCAGTACGCTTTGCAAGCGCAAGAGTCAAATCATGCGAGTTATAGTTCAATATAACTACGCCGACAGTTGGTTTCGACACTCAATCACCACCTTAATAATAGTTAGGAGAGCTGTAAGCCGCTAACAAAGAAGAACGCCGCATGTAAGCGACGAGGCGCTCCTCCCAGTCGGGCATAGAAAAGCCCGTCGCCTCGAGCTTCGCGAGGTCGAGCGCGGAGTGGGCCGGGCGAGGTGCGATGGGGCCCTCGGCGCCGGCGTAGTAGTCGGCGGTCGACACCGGCACGACCCTGTCGCCGTTGCCGTTGGCGGCCTCGAAGACGGCGCGGGCGATGTCCGCCCAGGACTTGACGGCGCCGGAGCCGGTGCAGTCGTAGGTGCCGTAGGGGGCCTTCACATCGAGCACGTGGAAGATGGCCTCGGCCATGTCGCGCGTGAAGGTCAGGCGGCCCAGCTGGTCGTCCACGACCGAGACCTGCGTGAGCTTATCCTCGGGGTCGGCGACGCGGTCGGACAGCCCCTTCATCGTCTTCACGAAGTTG
>DBGAZC010000211.1:0-2020 GCA_048472015.1 Collinsella sp.
TACGTTGCTGCGCGCTGCCCGCATCCTCAACCATCGCGAGATTCCTATCCTCGGTCTTTCCTATGGTCACCTGGGCTTTTTGACGGCCGCGAGTCCCGAGGAGCGCGACATTTTGCAGGTTGTGAGCGACGCCCTGTCCGGCGAGCTGCATGTGAGCCGTCGCGCTACCATCGCCGCGGATATCGTGTCCGTGCGTGACGATGGCACGAAGGATGTCGTGCGCACGTTCGCCCTCAACGACATGGCGCTCACGCGCGGCCCCCTGTCCGATATGGTCGAGTTTGACATCACGGTGTCCGGCCACCATATCGATCGCCTGCGTGGCGACGGCGTGGTCGTGTCCACGGCGACTGGTTCTACGGGTTACGCGCTCAGTGCCGGTGGCCCAATCGTGAGCCCCGACTATACGGGCATGGTCTGCGTACCCATTGCGCCGCACACCATTCAGGCCCGTGCCTTCTTGACTTCGCCGAGTGATGTCGTCGAAATCTTTATGTCTGATGATCGTCCGAGCGTTCCGGCGATTGCTATCGATGGACAGTTTATTACCTGCGATGGCACCGTTGAGAGCGTGGCGGTGCGCCGCGGGCCCGGAGATGTGTTGCTGCTGGATTACGGCCCCGAGAGCTTCTATAACTCGGTGAGCCGCGTATTCTACGGAGTCCGTCATGATCGATGAGCTGCAGGTTTCTAACATTGCGCTCATTCGCGAGGCGACGCTGCTGCCGAGTGCCGGCCTGACTGTCCTGACCGGCGAGACCGGTGCCGGCAAGACCGCGCTGCTCTCGTCCCTCAAGCTTATTTTGGGTGAGCGCGCGGATTCGTCTATGGTGCGCGAGGGCGAGGCGCTGGCGAGCGTCGAGGCGCGCCTGTTTGACGGCCCGCACGACACGGAGGGCTTCATCGTGCAGCGCAGTCTTTCTGCCGAGGGCCGCAGCCGCGTGAAGATTGACGGACGCATCGCCAGTGTGCGCGAGCTTTCGGAGCGCGTTGGCGTGATGATGGATCTGTGCGGCCAACACGAGCACCAGCGCTTGCTCGATCCGGCGCATCATGTTGCGATGGTCGATGCCTGGGCAGGGCGCCCTGCACTCGAGGCGCTCGAGCACTACCGCGCCTGCTTTAAGGCTTCGCGCGCTGCCGCTAAGGAGGTTCGACGTGTCGAAGAGACCTCGCGTGCGCAGGGGAGCCGCGTCGAGGAAGCGCGCTTTGCGCTCGAGCGCATCGGCGAGGTCGACCCCAAACCGGGCGAGTATGAGGAACTCGAGGAACTGCTGCCGCGCTCCGAACATGCCGAGGTGCTGGTTGCCACAGCTAATGATGCCCATGCATCGCTTGCCTCTGAAGGGGGAGCGCTCGATGCCGTGAACAGCGCCGTGGCAGAACTTTCCCGTATGGCTTCCGTCGATCGCAAACTTGGCGACATTGCCGATTTGCTTTCGGATGCCTGTATCTCCCTTGAGGATTGCGCGAACGAACTTCGTGCCTATCGCGATGGCGTCGCCTTCGATCCGCGCGAGCTCGCTCGCATGCGTGAGCGGTATTCCGACCTCAAGGGCCTGCTGCGTCAGTGGGGTCCTACCATGGACGATGTTTTTGCCATGCGCGATCGCTCGCAAGAGCTGCTGTCCCTGGTCGATGATGGCGATGAACAGATCAGAAAGGCGCGTGAGGCACTCGGGAGCGCCGAGCACGAGTTGTTTGCCGCTGCCAAGGCACTTAAGCGCGCTCGCAATATGGCGGCCCCGCGCTTCTGCCACGAGGTTTGCCGCCAGATGGCTCGCCTGGAGATGGGCGGCGCCGAGCTCGTCTGGGAGTCGCGTGATCTTCCCCGTGCTGAGTGGACGCCCGTTGGTCCTTCGAGCTACGAGCTGCTATACCGCAGCGGTGCCGGTTTGACTCCACGTCCCCTGCGCCGCATTGCGTCGGGCGGCGAGCTCAGCCGCGTCATGTTGGCAAGTAAGGTTGTCCTCGGTAACGCGGACGGTGTCGATACGCTGGTGTTTGACGAGGTCGATGC
>DBGAZC010000212.1:0-32869 GCA_048472015.1 Collinsella sp.
GCATGCCTCAAACAGCGGACGGCTATACATCACGCCAGAGGTCTGAGCGACTAGGCCGCCCAAAATCAACTGGGGCAGCCCAGTCACCATAGAAGACTCGTCTTCTATGGCAATAGAGGCAGCATCCAAGACGCGCGAATGGCGTTCTCGATGTGCATCATAGCGGTCGAGCGACACCGTGGGGAACACTATGTCTGCCGCAGTATCGCACGCGATATCGACCATCTTGGAAAGGGACTGCGGAGCAAACCACTCATCGGCGTTCATAGCGATGATTTGAGAGCCGCGCGAGACAGCAAAACCGGCACGAAGGCAAGCGCCGCGCTTCGCGTCCTCGACGTCAATCAAATCAATATGGATGTCCCTGTCGGCAGCAACTTGAAGCGAATGGCGCACACCGGGCGCAGCATCGCGGCAAACAACGACAATCTGCAAATCGTAGAGGTCTTGGTTCTGGATACTCTCGAGCGCACGCATCGCATAGCTGGGCGAACCTTCTACCACAAGGATCACCGAAAGTCGCGGATGCGAGCCACGTCGAACCAAGTTATCCGTCCTCTCGACAGCAATGAATCAAACCGTGGTTCATGGTACACCCCGGCAATAAAAGCAATGAGACACCGGTTGTATTGCACGCCAAGAACAGATGTTGCACACGCGCAGCCCACAGATAATGGGTGTCGACGCACGACGCGTCGAGCCCTCCCCTAGTCGAGCACGACGAGCTCGGCGGGATCGTAATCCACGCCCATAAACGTAAGGCCGCAGGCAGGAGCCGTGGGGCCCGCAGCGGTACGGTCGCAAGCATCGATGACCTCGCGCATCCACTCGGGTTCACGGCGATGCATGCCAATCGCGACAAGCGTGCCAACGATCGTACGGACCATCGAATGCAGAAACGCATTGCCCTCGATGGTAAACGTCAGGATGTCCTCGCCAAACGCAACCTCATGGCCAAACTCGGCGCGCATTACGCAGCGGTGCGTAGGTTTGCCCACGGCAGAAGCAACCTTGCAAAAGCTTTTAAAGTCCTGCTCGCCCAGCAGCGCGGGGCAGGCAGCAGACATAGCCTCAACATCCAAGGGATAGCGATGCCACCACACCGCACCGCGGGACAGCACGGGGCGCGCATCTCGATCGGCAATACGGTACGTATACGTACGGGAACGCGCGTCAAAACGTGCAGAAAAGCCTTTACGGGCCTTGTAAACCTCGTTGATGGCGATATCTTTGGGCAGCAGGGCATCCATAGCCCGCAGCCACCTACGGCGCGTTAGGGCGAGCTCAGCGTCCGTTACGGGCACGCTGATGTACTGAGCCACGGCATGCACGCCGGCATCGGTGCGACCCGCGCACGTCAGATCGATCGGACGGCGAAGCAGCGTCTCGATGGCTCGACGCAGCTCACCCGCAACCGTCGTCTGTCCCGGCTGCTCGGCAAAGCCGCTATAGGACGAGCCATCGTATGCCACGCGGAAAACGAGCGTGGCATCGAGCTCTGGAATCGAATTGAAATCAGACGGCGCGGTCATGGGCGCTCCCAGCAAACAGGCAATGGCATTTCGACAAAAAAAGAGGGGTACGCGAACGTACCCCTTGAATATAGCCTATGCAGACGGATTGTCTACTCAGCGGTCTCCTCAGCAGGAGCCTCCTCGGCAGCCTCGACCTTCTTGGGAGCAGCGGCCTTCTTGGGGGCCGGAGCAGCCTTCTTGGCCTTAGGCGTGCAAGGCTCGGTGACGAGCTCCATGATAACGATGGGAGCGTTGTCGCCCTTGCGGTTACCGAGCTTCATGATGCGGGTATAACCGCCGTTGCGATCCTGCCACATACCCTGGGCAGCCTTGTCGAAGATCTCGGCAACGAGCTGCTTATCGCCGAGCTTGGCGATAGCCAGACGACGAGAGTGCAGGTCGCCCTTCTTGGCCCAAGTGATGATCGGATCGACGACCGAACGCAGCGCCTTAGCGCGGGTCTCGGTGGTCTTGATGCGGTCGTTCTCGAAGAGGGCCTTAGCAAGGCTCTTCTTCATGGCCTTGGTGTGGCTCGCATCGGTGCCGAGCTTCAGGCCCTTCTTAACGTTGTGACGCATGGTCTAGTTTCTCCTCAAATATGCGAAGCATTAAGCCTTCAGGCTCAGGCCCATGGACTCAAGCTTGTCCTTCACTTCCTCGATCGACTTAACACCGAAGTTACGGATGTTGAGCAGATCGTTCTCCGAGAACTCAACGAGCTGACGGACCGAGTGAATGCTGGCGCGCTTAAGGCAGTTGTAGGAACGGACGGAAAGGTCCAGATCCTCGATCTGCTTGTCCAGCTCGGCGTTGTCGTTGGTGACCTCGGGAGCGAAGATCGAAGCCTCCTCCTCGACCTCGGGGGTCTCGGCAAGGTTCATAAAGGCGGCCATATGCTGGTTGATGATATTGGCAGCCTGGACCACGGCGTCGCGCGGGGCGATGGAGCCGTTGGTCTCGATCTCGAGGACAAGGCGGTCGTAGTCGGTGTGCTGACCGACACGGCAAGCCTCAACGAGCTTGGCGCAACGGGAAACCGGCGAGTACAGCGAGTCGACGTGGATCACACCGATGGGATCGTTGTCGCGCTTGTTGGCCTCGCCAGAAACATAGCCGCGGCCATAGCCGATGCGCATGCTCATGGTGAGATGGCCACCCTCGGTGAGCGTAGCAATGTGCTGCTCGGGGTTGACCAGCTCAAACTCGGACGGAATAAAGAAGTCCGCACCGGTGACCTCGCAGGGGCCGTCAACCGAGATGGTGGCGGTCGCCTCGTCGGTCGTGCCGAGAGCCCTGAAGACAAGACCCTTGACATTCAGGACGATGTCGGTGACATCCTCGACCATGTTAGGGATGGTCATGAACTCGTGCTGCGCACCATCGATCTGAATAGCCTCGACGGCGGCACCCTCGAGCGAGGACAGAAGAACGCGACGAAGGGAGTTACCCAGCGTATCGCCGTAACCACGCTCGAGCGGCTCGACGGAGACACGAGCAGACGTCTCGTTGATCTCTTCGACCTGAACCTGAGGCCTAATGAATTCTGACATGTATTACCTCCAGCCTCAGCAGCCCGGATGGACTACTTAGAGTAGAGCTCGACGATGAGCTGCTCGTTGATATCACCGCTGATCTGCTCACGCGTCGGCAGAGCGAGCACGTTACCAGACAGCTTCTCGATATCGACCTCGAGCCAGCCAGGGACCTCAAAGCGCTCGGAGGAAATCAGGGCCTCCTTGATGGGGAGGAGGTCACGGAACTTCTCGCCGACAGCGACGACGTCGCCGGCCTTGACGCGGTAGGACGGGATGTCCACGCGCTTGCCGTTCACGGTGAAGTGACCGTGACGGACGGACTGACGAGCCTCTTTGCGGGTGCGGGCGAAGCCAAGACGGAAGACGACGTTGTCGAGGCGAGACTCAAGAATGATCATGAGGTTCTCACCGGTGACGCCGTTCATCTTACGGGCCTTGTTGAAGTAGCCGTGGAACTGCTTCTCCAGAACGCCATAGATGAACTTGACCTTCTGCTTCTCGCGCAGCTGCATGCCGTACTCAGATTCCTTGCGACGGCGCTTGGGCTGACGGATAGATTCCTTCTTGCTGCTGTAACCGAGCTCAGCGGGATCGATCCCGAGCTGACGGCAGCGCTTAAGAACAGGAGTCCTGTCGATTGCCATATTGATACGATCCTTTCAGTTACACGCGGCGACGCTTCTTGGGGCGGCAGCCGTTGTGCGGAATGGGGGTCTTGTCCTGGATGCTCGAGACCTCGAGGCCAGCAGCCTGGAGGGAGCGGATGGCGGTCTCACGACCAGAGCCGGGGCCCTTGACGAAGACGGAAACCTTCTTCATACCGTGCTCCATGGCCTGCTTGGCAGCAGCCTCGGCAGCCATCTGGGCAGCGAACGGCGTGGACTTACGGGAGCCCTTGAAGCCCACCTGGCCAGCCGACTTCCAGGAAATGACGTTGCCCTGGGGATCGGTGATCGAAACGATCGTGTTGTTGAACGTAGAACGAATGTGAGCCTGGCCCACGGAAATGTTCTTACGGTCCGCGCGCTTCAGACGGGCAGCGCGAACGTTCTTCTTAGCAGTAGCCATCTATCTAGCGCTCCTTATTTCTTCTTCTTAGCACCGATCTGACGCTTCGGGCCCTTGCGGGTACGAGCGTTAGTGTGGGTGCGCTGGCCGCGGACCGGGAGGCCCTTGCGGTGACGAAGGCCGCGGTTGCAGCCGATGTCCATAAGGCGCTTGACGTTCTGGTTGCGCTCACGGCGGAGGTCGCCCTCAACCATGATCTGGTTCTTATCGATATAATCGCGGATGGCGTTAACCTCATCCTCGGTGAGGTCCTTAACGCGCGTATCCACGTTAACGTTGCACTCGACGCAAATCTTCGTCGCAGTGGTGCGGCCGATGCCGTAAATGTAGGTCAGACCGATCTCAACGCGCTTCTCACGCGGGAGGTCGACACCATTAATACGGGCCAACGTAGTCTCCTCTCTTAACCCTGACGCTGCTTATGACGGGGGTTCTCGCAAATGACGAGGACCTTGCCATGGCGCCTAATGATTTTGCACTTATCGCACATCTTCTTGACCGAAGGACGTACCTTCATCGTTCTTCCTTTCGGTAGCGCTCAAACTACTTCCCTACTATCTACTCGCCCAGCCGCAGGCGTTTAAAACTATGGCTGGTCTTCACACACAATCCGACCGTAGGTTGAGCTAAGCCTGCAGTCGGAAATGGAGTGCGTGTATGCGTGCCGCTATTTGTAGCGATAGGTGATGCGGCCGCGGGTCAGGTCGTACGGGGAAAGCTCCACGACAACCCTGTCACCGGGGAGAATACGGATGTAATTCATTCGGATCTTGCCAGAAATGTTGCACAGAACCGAATGACCGTTCTCGAGCTCGACCTTAAACATGGCGTTGGGCAACGGTTCCTTTACCGTACCCTCGAGCTCAATTGCGTCTTCCTTCTTCACAAGCAATCATCTTTCTCTAGAAAACGACAGCGATTGAGTATTCTACAACACGTATGCACGCATCGTAATAACTTCGTAATGGCTCCACAACTAAATGGAACTTGTTACATTTCTCCGCCTTGGAGGGAGCACCAAGCACCTTGGGCATCCGTGGTGAGAATCACCGGACCGTCATTGGTAATGGCGACGGTGTTCTCGTAGTGCGCGGCGGGCAGGTAATCGTTGGTCGTAACAATCCAACCGTCGGAGCCCGTGCTCACATGGTTGGAACCCATCGTAACCATCGGCTCGATGGCAATGACCATGCCGGCCTGGAGGCGAACGCCCCTCCCCTTCTTTCCATAGTTAGGAACGTTGGGGTCCTCGTGCATCACGCGGCCAATGCCATGGCCTACATAATCACGAAGCACACCGTAACCGTGAGACTCGGCGAGGGACTGAACGGCATAACCGACGTCCCCGATATGGTTACCGGGAACAGCCTGCTCGATGGCTGCCTTAAGGCAATCGCGCGTGACCTCGCACAAAGCCTTGGCTTCGGGCGTGGGAGTGCCGACGAAAAACGTCCAAGCGTTATCGCCGACCCAACCGTCGACAACGGCTCCCGTATCGATGGAGATGATATCGCCATCGCGCAGGATCATGTCGGGGTTGGGAATACCGTGGACCACGGCATCGTTGATCGATGCGCAAATGGTCCCCGGGAACCCGCCGTAACCCTTAAAGGCCGGGGTGCCGCCATGCATGCGGATAATCTGCTCCGCGAGCTGATCGAGCTCAAAGGTGGAAACGCCGGGGCGCACCATGGCTCCAACGTGGCGGAGCGCCATCTTAGATAGCGCTCCTGCCTTCTTCATCTGCTCGATTTGCGTTGCAGACTTAATCTTGATCATAGACCGAGAGCCTCTTTGACATCCCCGTACACGGTCTCGCGAGCCTGGTCACCGTTGACCGACTTGAGCAGACCCTGGCCACGATAGTAGTCGACGAGCGGGCTCGTGGACTTCTCGTAGACGTCGAGACGGTTCTTGATGGTCTCGGGCTTGTCGTCGTCGCGCTGATACATCTCGCCGCCACACTTGGGGCAGGTAGCATCGGCAGCGGTGCCGGTGTAACCGCATGCGCGGCAGGTGCGACGCGAAGACAGACGATCGATAATGACCTCGGGGGCCACATCGACCAGAAGGGCGCAGTCGATCTCGCGACCCATGGCGGAGAGCTCGGAATCGAGCGTCACAGCCTGGGCGGTGTTGCGCGGGAAGCCATCGAGGATGAAGCCCTGCTGGGCGTCATCGGCGGCAAGGCGCTCCTTGACAAGGTCGATCACGAGCTGGTCGGGAACGAGCTCGCCAGCGTCCATGTACTTCTTAGCCTGAATACCAAGCTCGGTGCCACCCTTGACGGCAGCACGCAGCAGGTCGCCCGTGGAAATGTGGGCGACGCCAAACTCGGCGACGAGCTCCTGTGCGACGGTGCCCTTACCGGCACCCGGAGCTCCGAGCAATACGAGGTTCATGAGCAATCCTCCTCTAGCCTATTTAAAGAATCCATCGTAATCATACATCTTGATCTGGCCTTCGAGCTTATCGACCGTGTCGAGCACGACGCCGACCATGATGAGGATGGACGTGCCGCCAAATGCCTGGATCAGATGGTTACCCGTGAAGGAGAAGATGATCGAAGGCACGATGGCGATGAGCGCCAAAAAGACAGCGCTGGGAAGCGTGATCTTGTTGAGCGCGTTCTTGATGTAGGCCGCGGTAGCCCTACCCGGACGGACGCCCGGAATAAAGCCGCCCTGCTTCTTAAGGTTATCGGCCGTTTCATCGGGGTTGAACACCATGGAGGTGTAGAAGTACGCGAAGAACACGATGAGGACAACGTTAAGCACCCAGTTGAGCCAACCGGTCGAAAGCGCGGAGGCAACTGCCTGAATCCAGCCGATGCCGGGGAAGAACACGGCAATCTGAGCCGGGAAGTACAGCAGCGCCGAAGCGAAGATGATCGGCACGACACCCGCGGTGTTGACCTTGATGGGCAGGTAGGTGGTCTGGCCACCCATCATGCGACGGCCCACGACGCGCTTAGCGTAGGAGACCGGGATGCGGCGCTGGCCGCGCTCAAGGAAAACAATCAGCGGGATAACCAGCAGGATGATGGCGCAGATGATCACCATGGTGATGATGCCACCGGCATTGCCCTCGGTGCTGGAGAAGATAGCCTGCGGCAGACCGGCCATGATGTTCGCGAAGATGATCAGCGACATGCCATTGCCGATACCGCGCTGGGTGATGAGCTCACCAATCCACATGATCAGCATGGCGCCCGCGGTGAGCGTACCGACGATCATGAGGTCGAAGATGATCTCGGGAGCGCCGGCGCCATTGAAGCTGATGCCGAAGCTCTTAAAGAGGAAGAGGTAACCCACGGAGTTGAGGATTGCCAGAGCCAGGGTGAGGTAACGCGAATACTGCGTAATCTTGGTCTGACCGACCTCGCCCTCGCGGGCAAGCTCATGCAGGGAAGGCACGACGGCCTGGAGCATCTGGAGGATGATCGAGCTGGTGATGTAAGGCATGATGCCCAGCGAAAACACCGACACATAGCTCAACGCGCCGCCAGAGAAAAGATTCAGGAGGGCCATAGCACCTGCGGCGACCGAATTGTTATCGGTCGAGAAAAGGCCCAGCATCCCCTGGAAGGGAATGCCGGGCACAAGAACGTGCGCACCAATGCGGTACACGACGAGCATAGCTATGGTAAAAAGAATCTTTTCGCGCAATTCTTTGATGCGGAAAGCATTCTTAAGACCATTTAGCACGGCAGCTCGACCTTTCCGCCGGCGGCCTCGATCTTGGCCTGCGCAGAAGCGCTGACCTTGTCGACCTTGACCGTGAACTTCTTGGTGAGCTCACCATTGCCGAGCACCTTGACGGGCTCGAACTCGCTCTTGGTGATGCGAGCGGCCTTAAGAGCGGCACCGTCGATCACAGCGCCGTCCTCGAACTTGCGCTCGAGACGCTCAACGTTAACAGCGGTGTACTCGATACGACGGGGGTTGCGGAAGCCCGGAAGCTTGGGCAGGCGCATGGCCAGCGGAGTCTGGCCACCCTCGAAGCCGGCACCCTTGGTGCCGCCAGAGCGGGAACCCTGGCCCTTCTGACCGCGGCCAGAAGTGGTGCCGTGACCCGAAGAATTGCCACGGCCGACGCGCTTGCGGTTCTTGGTGGAACCGGGCGCGGGAGTAAGATCGTGAAGCTGCATTTGCTACTCCTCTACAATCTCGACAAGGTGCTTGACCTTGAAGATCATGCCGCGGACGGACTCGTTGTCAGCAATCTCGCGAACCTCGCGGATCCTGTGGAGACCGAGGGCACGGACAGTACGGACCTGGTCCTGCTTGCAACCGTTGGTGCTGCGGACCTGCTTGATCTTGATGGTGTCAGCCATGCTTAGTTCTCCTTACCGACGAACATCTCGGAGACCGTCAGGCCACGGCGAGCCGCGACGTCCTCAGGGCTGGAGAGCTCCTTGAGGCCCTCGACGGCAGCCTTGATGATGTTGAGGCCGTTGTCGGTACCGAGGGACTTGGACAGGACGTTCTTGATGCCAGCAAGCTCAAAGAGGGGACGCACAGCGCCGCCGGCGATAACGCCGGTACCCTCGACAGCGGGCTTGATGATGATGCGGCCGGCACCAAAGTGGCCGAGAACCTCGTGCGGGATGGTGCCCTGCTCGGTCACCGGCACGTGGAACATGTTCTTCTTGGCATCGAGAGATGCCTTGGAGATGGCCATAGGCACCTCAGCGGACTTGCCCATGCCAACGCCGACGTTGCCCTTGCCGTCGCCAACGACGACGAGAGCGACGAGGCTCATGCGACGACCACCCTTGACGGTCTTCGACACGCGGTTGATGTAAACGACGCGCTCCTCGAACTCGGAGGCCTCGCGCTGCTGCTTCTGATTACGAGCCATGTGCTACATACCTCCTAGAACTCGAGACCGGCGGCACGAGCGCCGTCGGCGAGGGCCTTGACGCGGCCATGGTAGATACGGCCACCGCGATCGAAGGCGACCTTGGTGATGCCGGCCTCGATGGCGCGCTTGCCAACGAGCTGACCGACCTTCTCCGCAGCCTCCTTGTTCGAGGTGTGGGTGCCCTTGAACCCGGCCTCGAGGGTCGAGGCAGAGACGAGCGTCAGGCTGGAGCCCTTGCTGTCGTCGATGATCTGGGCATAGATGTTGGCGTTAGTACGGGTCACGCGAAGACGCGGACGCTCGGAGGTACCCGAGACCTTGCCGCGAACACGACGCTGACGACGCTTGAGGCCTTCCAGCTTCGCCTTATGCTTGTTCATACGTAAACTCCTAAAAAGGTTGATCTTGCCAGCACCTGACGGGGTGCTGGTCTTATGCGAGTGAGTCGGTTACGACTACTTGGCGGCCTTACCCAGCTTGCGGCGGATGTGCTCGCCAACGTAGTGGATACCCTTGCCCTTATAAGGCTCGGGAGGACGATGGCCGCGGATCTCAGCGGCGATCTGACCGACCTGCTGCTTGTTGATACCCTTGACGTTCACGTGGGTGTTGTCGGGAACCTCGAAGGTGATGCCCTCGGGAGCCTCGACGATCACGGGGTGCGAGAAGCCCAGGGAGAACTCGAGGTTCTTGCCCTTCTGCTGCACGCGGTAACCGACGCCGGCGAGCTCGAGCTTCTTCTCGAAGCCCTCGGAAACGCCAACAACCATGTTGTGGATGAGGGCGCGGGTGAGGCCGTGGCGGGCACGGGTCTCACGCTCGTCGTCGGGACGGGAAACGGTGAGGACGTTGTCCTCGACGTTGATAGCGAGCTTCTCAAAGACATCGAGCTCGAGCTGGCCCTTGGGGCCCTTGACGACAACGTTGTTGCCGTTGACTGCCACTTCGACTCCGGCGGGAATCTGGACAGGCTTATTACCGATACGAGACACGGTGATCTCCTTTCCTTCTACCTACCGAGCGAATTACCAGACGTAAGCGATGATCTCGCCGCCGACGTTGTGCTTGCGAGCATCGCGGTCGGTCATGACGCCATGGCTGGTGGAAATAATGGCGGTACCAAGGCCACCGCGGACGCGGGGCATGTCGGCAACGCCGGTGTACTTACGCAGGCCCGGCTTGGAAATGCGGCGGATGCCGTTGATGACCTTAGCCTTCTTGGGACCATACTTAAGCGTGATGTGCAGAGTCTTCTGGGGAACGGTGTCCTCGACATCGTAGCCCTCGATGTAGCCCTCCTCGTGCAGAACACGAGCGATCTCGACGAGCTTCTTGCTGCTCGGCATGGAGACCGTGGCCTTGTTCACAGAGTTAGCGTTACGGATGCGCGTAAGCATATCTGCGATCGGGTCTGTAAGGTTCATACAGATTCTCCTTCGTTCTTGATGAACACGTGCTCTTGGTTCTTCGCCGCCCTTAACGGCAAAGCCTTTTTAGCGCGTTTTCCCTGTTCCAAACTGATGCTTGAAACGCTGGTAGTGACTTACCAGCTGGCCTTCTTAACGCCGGGAAGCTCGCCCTTGAGTGCAAGCTCACGGAAGCAGACACGGCACAGGCCGAACTTGCGGTACACAGAGTGCGGACGGCCGCAGCGCTGGCAGCGCGTGTACTCACGAGTAGAGAACTTCTGCTTGCGATTGCACTTGACGATCATCGATGTCTTAGCCACTTATATCCTCCTCACATAGAGTATTGTTCGCCCCAAACGCCGCCCCCTTGTGGGAACGGCGCTTATAGGGCAGGTGAACCTATTTCTTGAACGGGAAACCGAAGGCGTCCAGAAGGGCCTTGGCCTCCTCATCGGTGTTGGCGGTGGTCACGAAAGTGATGTCCATACCACGCTGATGATCGACGGAGTCGAAGTCGATCTCGGGGAAGATGAGCTGCTCGGTGACGCCCATGGAGAAGTTACCACGGCCGTCGAAGCTCTTGGCGGAGATGCCGCGGAAGTCGCGTATACGGGGAATCGCGACGGAGGTCAGACGATCGAAGAACTCCCACATACGGTCGCCACGCAGGGTAACCTTGCAGCCGATCGGCATACCAGCGCGCAGGCGGAAGGTAGCGATGGACTTGCGGGCACGGGTGATCATCGGCTGCTGGCCGGTGATGGCGCGCAGGTCGCGCACGGCACCGTCGATGGCCTTGGAATCGGTAGCGGCCTCGCCGACACCCATGTTCACGACGATCTTCTCAAACTTGGGGATCATCATGACGTTCTCGTACTGGAACTTGTCCTGAAGCTGCTGCTTGACCTCGTTGTTGTACTTGGTCTTCAGACGCGGCACATACTTCTCTTCTGCCATTGTTCACTCCTTCTTGGGGTTTTAAGCACGGGGCGTGGCCACGGTGGGTTGTCCTCGTGCCTCCTGGCTGCATCCGCGCCGCTCATGGCATTTCGCGGTTTGGACTCGACGCAGCAGGAGCCGACAAAACAATCGGTACTATACGCGCATTGGGTGCGTATTTCCAGAAAAACCTCGTCTGCCTGCACAACTCCACAACTCCCCCGCACAAATGGGTCCGCATGCGACGGAGGAAAACGGATCTCTTGGCAGTTGCGGTGAAATAGTTCCTGGCTGACCGCCCGTCAGGCTTATCTAGGAACTATTTCACCGCAACTCATATATGGGGATGCGACTAGCGCTTGCGGGGGACGAGTTTGGTACGGCGCAGGTGGATCATCTCGGCGGCGATGGAGATGGCAATCTCCTCGGGGTCCTCGGCCTCGATGGCAACGCCGATCGGCAGGTGCAGCTCGTCGATCTGGTCCTGCGTAAAGCCTTCCTGCTCCAGGCGGGCACGCACAAAGGCCGTCTTGCGGCGCGAACCCAGACAGCCCAGGTAGGCAGGCTTGGCGTGCATGGCCTGAATCACCACGTCGATATCGGACTTGTGGCCTGCTGTGGCCACGACCACCAGGTCGCGCGGGCCGATGGGGCACTGCTCGCTCAGGTTCTTGTAATCGACCAGGCGACGATCGTAGACACCGGGCACCCATTCGGGCGTCAACGTGCCGGGGCGGTCATCGCAGGCCACGACGGCAAAGCCCGCCGCCGTGAGCACGCGCGCCGTCGCGGCGCCCACGTGTCCGCAGCCAAAGATGTAGGTCAGGCCCTCGGGGCAGAGCGTCTCGATATGCGCCGCGGGAATCTCAGAGGCAGCGTTGGTGTAGGTGACGTTACTCCCCTCCTCCACCAGTGAAAGCCCGGGGCAGCCCGCAATGGTATGGCGCGATGCCTCGCCATGGTACTCGGCCACATCGCCCTCGAGCGCGCTCGCGATAAACGGCTCAAAGTCGATGACGAAGTCGCCGATGCGCCGATAGACCAAGACGTCGGCAATTTCCCGGAACAACGGTGCCTGGGTCGCATCCAGATGCAGATAGCACAGGCAGATGGCTCCGCCGCAGATCATGCCGGTATCGGAGTTCTCGCCGCCCATGGTGTAGCGGACCAGACGCGACTGTCCCGCGCTCAGGAGTTCGCGCGCCTCATCCAGCGCAAAGAGCTCAATCTTGCCGCCGCCGATAGTGCCCGCCTGGCTGCCGTCGGCAAAGACGGCCATCCAAGCGCCCACGCCGCGCGGCGACGACCCCGCCGTGCCGGCCACGACCACGAGCTCGCACGTCTCGCCAGCACGCAGGTCGGCAAGCGCCGCATTCACAACATCGAGCTTTTCCATTGCCGCCTTCTATCCTCTAAAGATATCGGTGAGCATAGCGAGTGCCTCGAGCACGCCGCCGCCGACCGACGTCGCCTTGTCCGAAATGTAGTTGATATAGCTGGCATTGCCGCGCGGATCGACATCGGCGCATTTAAAGCCCTCAGTCACCTGCACGCCGTTCGCCAAAAGCCCGCGCAGGCATCCATCGATCTGCGTGCACATGGGCGTATCGTCCGCGTAGCCAATCACGTCTCCGGCGCTCACGATGTCGCCGATTGCGCGGTCGGACCGAAACACGCCGGCGGCGGGGCTGTGGATAACACGCTCCTTGCCGTATCCGCCGATCACGCCCGGCACGCCCGTGTTGGGCTGGGGCGAGCCCTGGGTAATGACACGGCCCAAAAAATGCCCGCGCATGGTCTCGACCACGGCGTCGCAATCGACCGGCGCGGTAAAGCCCGGCCCCACGGCGATGACGGTAGGCGCCATGTCGCGCGTGGTGCCCAGGTTGCGCTTGGCCAGAATCGCGTCGACCACAGCCGCGGGTTTAAGCTCATCGAGCATCTTGGCCTGAGGGTCCACCACGACGGCAACATCCCCCGCTTGGGTAATCTCGAGCGCCTCTGCCGGCGTCTGCGCCAAGCGAGCGCGAATGCCCTCGACCTGGACCTCGCCCAGGCGAATAGCCTCGCAAAAACTGATTGTGCGGCGGATGCACGTGGGAACCGCGATATCGGCCATAACGACCGACACGCCGGCGCGCACCAAGCGAGCGGCGACACCCGTGGCGATATCGCCGGCGCCGCGAACATAAACGAGCATTCCCGGGGCACCTCCCTGTGCTACGGTTTGAGCAGAGCAAAAGCGGTTCGACCGCTACTCTGATGATTATTTATTATCACAGTATTATACGGCGGTGAACAGATGGAAACGGTTAGCGGCGATCTTGCCTCGGCGCTCAGGATCGAGCCGGGCATTACCGCGATTATCGGCAGCGGCGGCAAGTCGACGTTGCTCAAAACGCTGGGTCTTGAGCTCATGCGCACTGGCGGCCGCGTGCTCCTCTGCACCACCACGCATATGCTTCCCGTTGCCGGCGTGCCATGGGACGGGTCGAATCGTCGCCTGGACGCCGCGCCTTGGAAGCCAGGTGCCCCACACGCCCCAGGCTGCACCTGCGAGGCCTGCGCGGGGCTTGTGCGGGGAAGCATCTGCCAGACAGGTGTCTTGGACTCCCAGACGGGCAAGCTCTCCTCCCCTGCCGAGCCGCTCGACCAGCTGACGCAGCGCTTTGACTACGTCCTGGCCGAGGCGGACGGCAGCAAGCGGCTCCCGCTCAAGGCGCATGCCCCGTGGGAGCCGGTCGTTCCCGCCGGCACGGCCAACGTCATCTGGCTCGTCGGCGCCTCGGGGCTCAGCAAGCCCATCAACGAAGCCGTCCACCGCCCCGAGCTCTTTTGCGAGCGTTGCGGCTGCGAGCTCACCGACATCGCCACGCCCGAGCGCGTCGCCCAGGTGCTCAATGCCGAGATGCAAGAGATGAAGCTCAGCACCGCACGCGTCATGCTCAACCAAGTCGACACGCTTGCCGACCCAACGATGGCAGATCGCTTCGAGGCAGTCCTCGACCGTCCCATCATCGCCACCAGCCTCAAGGGGTAGCTAATTTGGGACGGGGCTCTTTTAGCTACCCCATGTTGAGAGAAAAATCATCAGGCAGGCAAGGGTAGCTAAAAGAGCCCCGTCCCAAATTAGCTACCCTGGCGGCCTTCCTGCTAGCGGGGCACGTAGCGACCGGGCTGGGCTCCGGTGGGCTCGCCGTCGCGTGCCGCCAGCACGCCGTTCACAAACACGGCCTTGGCGCGGCCATGTGCCTCAAAGCCCTCGAGCGGCGTGTAGTCCACGGCCTGATGCTGCGTCGCGGCGCTGATCGTCCAACGCGCGCAAGGATCCCACACGCACACGTCGGCATCGGAGCCCTCGGCAAGACAGCCCTTGCGCGGATACATGCCAAAAACGCGCGCCGGGCTCTCGCTCATCAGGCGGCAGAGGTCCTCGGGGCCCAGCTGGCCCTCAAAGCTCGTGGCAATCGCGACGGGACGATGCTCCACGCCGGGCCCGCCGTTGGGAATCGCGCGGAAATCGTCGCGCCCGCGGTCCTTTTGCCCGTGCAGGTTAAAGCTGCAATGATCGGTTGCAATAGTATCGATCTCGCCAGCCACAAGCGCCTCGCGCAACGCGGCACGGTCACCGGCATGGCGCAGCGGCGGGCTCATCACGTACTTGGCGCCCGCAAAGCCGTCCTCGCCCTGCTCCAGATAGCAGGTGTCGTCGAGCATCAGATACTGAGGGCAGGTCTCGACATAGATATTCTTCTGCCCGCGCGCTTTGGCAGCACGGATGGCCTCGAGCCCCAGCTTGGTCGAAAGGTGCACCACGTTGACCGGAGCGTCCCCGGCCAAGTGAGCCAGATACAGCAGGCGGCTCACGGCCTCGGCCTCACACACGTCCGGACGGCTGAGCGCATGGCCCTCGGGCCCGTGGATACCCTGCTCAAACACGCGCTTCTGCAGCGCGTTGACCAACGTGCCGTTCTCGCAATGCACGCACAGTATGCCGCCAATACGCTTGAGCTCCTCGAGCACCTCGAGCGTCTCGGCATCGTCCAGGCGCAGATGATCATAGGCAAAGTAGGTCTTAAACGACGACACGCCCGCCTCGCGCATGGCCGAAAGATCGGCGCGGTTGCGTTCATTCCACTCGGCGAGTGCCATATGAAAAGCGTAGTTTGCCGTGCAGGTTCCGTCGGCGCGGCGATGCCACTCGGCCAAGGCATCGGGCATGGTCACGCCGCGATCGGCCGTCGCGTAGTCCACGATGGTCGTCGTACCGCCGCAGGCAGCCGCGCGCGTACCGGTCTCAAAGCTATCGGCTGTCCAATCCATGCCGGTCCAGCACTGCATGTGCGTGTGGCCGTCGATAAAGCCGGGGAACACCCAACAGTCCGTGGCGTCCTCGACGGTATCGTCCTCGCCCGGCTCAATCGCCACGGCAATCCGCACGATCTTGTCGCCCTCCATGGCAAGGTCGGCGCGGCGAAGCCCCTGGGGCGTCACGAGCGCGCCGTTTTTGATAATGATCATAATTGCTCCTTATTGATTGATGCAGTTGGCCACGCGATCAAAATACGAGCAGGCGGCAATATGCTCCGTTATGCGTCGCTGTCCCTTGACGGTATCGACGTCCCACAGCTCGTAGGCACGCGCCTCGACCAGCGTAACGTCGACGCGACCTTTGAGAATCGAGCCCCCGCCGTCCTTGCCCTCAAGACGCATGAGCGCATCGAACAGTTCCGCCGGAAAGAGCACCGGACTCGAAGGCTCACCGTTGCACGCAAGACGCACCGGATGCTTGCGGCCACGCTCGTCAAATGCACGAACCATAGCCTCAAAAGAATCCGAACTCACGAGCGGCTGGTCGCCCGGCAAAAAGAGGCAACCTTTCCAGTTGCGTTCGACTCCCCACGAAAGGCCCGCACGGACGCTATCGCTGCGCAGCTCGCCATCGTGCAGCACGCACGGGCAATGCTTGTCCTCGCAAATCTGAGCGACCTCGGGCCAACGCGTCGAAACCACGACGTCAAAGCCCCGGGGAACCGAATCGATGGTCCGGGCAATCAGCGGCTCGCCATAGATATCGGCAAGCATCTTGTTAGAGCCAAACCGCTTGCCCTCGCCCGAAGCCATAATGACGCATCCAAGTTTCATGGTGATACCTCCCCTGAAACCATCGTACCCATAACTCGCGCCGCGGGCATCCACATCGAAAGCGCTTATCCCACACGCCCGCGATGCAAAAAAGGGGCACCCCGCCGGTTGGCAGAGCGCCCCCTTTACATGGCTTACCTCAACCCGGCTTTAGGCCTGGAGCCAACGGGCGGTGTTGCGCTCGTCGAGGGCCTTGAGGGTAGCGGCGGGATCGGCAACCTTCTGCAGGAACATCATGGCAGCGATGGCGTACGGCTTGTAGCTGGCCTCCTTGTACATGCCCACGCGGTGCATGTCGAAGACGTCGGCGTTAACCTCGCCGTGTTCGCAGGAGACACCGGAGATGTCGGCGGGCAGCGGGTGCATAAAGATGGTGTCCTGGCCGTTGGCAGTCTTCTCCATGAGCTCGGTCGTGGAGCACCAGTCCTGATGGGTGGCGTTCTGGGCGAGCAGCTCCTTCTCGAGCGCTGCGATGCCGGCGTCGTCGCCCTCGGCGTACAGGTTGGTGCGCTTCTCCATGGCGGCAAACGGAGCCCAGCTCTTGGGGATCACGATGTCGGCGCCCTCGAAGGCCTCGGCCATGGTGTTGACCTGCTTAAAGGTGGTGCCGGACTCGGCGGCATAGCTCTTGGCGCGCTCGACGACCTCGGGCATGAGGTCGTAGCCCTCGGGGTGAGCCAGGGTGACGTCCATGCCAAAGCGGGGCAGCAGGCTGATCAGCGACTGCGGGCAGGACAGCGGCTTGCCGTAAGAGGGCGAGTAGGCCCAGGTGACGGCAACCTTCTTGCCCTTGAGGTTCTCAAGACCGCCAAACTCGTTGATGAGGTAGAGCATGTCGGCAGAGGACTGCGTGGGGTGATCGGAGTCGGACTGCAGGGAGATGAGCGTGGGACGGTGATCCAGAACGCCGTCCTCGTAAGCCTGCTGGACAGACTCGGAGACCTCGGCCATGTAGGCGTCGCCCTTGCCGATGTACATGTCGTCGCGGATGCCGATGACGTCGGCCATGAAGGAGATCATGGTAGCGGTCTCGCGGACGGTCTCGCCGTGAGCGATCTGGGACTTCTTCTCGTCCAGGTCCTGCAGCTCAAGGCCGAGCAGGTTGGCGGCCTTAGAGAAGGAGAAGCGCGTACGGGTGGAGTTATCGCGGAACAGGGAGACGGCCAGGCCCGAGTCGAAGATCTTGGACGAGACGTTGTTCTCGCGCAGCTCGCGCAGGGCGTCGGCGACGATGTAGAGAGCCTTGAGCTCATCGGTGGTCTTATCCCAGGTGTGCAGGAAGTCGCTGCCGTACATACCCTTAAAATCGAGGCCGTTCAGCTGCTCGACGAGCTCGGTAAACTTGGCGTCCATGTAAATGTCCTTTCTAAAGGTGAAACGATCGCAATGAGTAGATGTGCTCCGGCATGCGCGTGTGGCTAGAACATGCAGAGCGCTATGACGAGGACCCGCTACCGTTGAGGAAGTATGGGAGATAACGACCGCGGGCCCCAAGTCAACAGGAGGCGCCGGGGGCATAAACTGTCCCCGGCTCAACAAAATCGAGGAATGGGACTAGTCGATCTTGTTGTTGGTCAGACCGGCGCGGAACACGGTGGCGTCACCATCGGCCTGGCTCGGATCGTAGAGGTTCAGGGCAGCCACATACATGGCGGCAGCGGTGACCAGGTCGTCCTTGTAGGTGACCTCGTTGGGAGCGTGAGCCTGAGACTCGGCACCCGGGCCAAAGCCCACGCAGGGGATGCCGTAGCGGCCCTGGATGGAGACGCAGTTCGTGGAGAAGGTCCACTTGTCGCACAGCGGGCGACCGGTGCGCTTGTCCATGCTGGGCTCGCAGCCGATGCGCTCGTCACCAAACATGGCCTTGTGGGCGTCGACGAGGGCCTTGACGTGCGGAGCGGTCTCCTTGTTGATCCACGTGGGGAAGTAAGCCTCGGTCTCGTAGACCTCGCCGGTCCAGGACGGACGGTCGTACATGTACATGGAGACCTTCACGTCGTCGCCGTACTTCTTGGCGGCCGGCAGGTTGCGGATCTCGTCCAGGCAGGACTCCCAGGTCTCACCGGCGGTCATGCGACGGTCGATGGAGATGGCGCAGGAGTCAGCGACAGCGCAGCGGCTGGGGCTGGTGTAGAAGATCTGGCTGACGGTGCAGGTGCCGCGGCCCAGGAAGCGGGCATCCTCGAAGTGCTCGGGGTTGTACTTGGGGTCGAGCATCTTGACGAGACCCTTGATGTCGGTCGACTCGTCGCAGCCGTTGTTGTTGAGGGCGCGGACGTCGGCGATGATGTCGGCCATCTTGTAGATGGCGTTGTCGCCGCGGTCGGGAGCGGAGCCGTGGCAGGAGGTGCCGTGAACGTCGACACGGATCTCCATGCGGCCGCGGTGACCGCGATAGATGCCGCCGTCGGTGGGCTCGGTGGAAATGACGAACTCGGGCTTAATGCCATCCTTGTTGTAGATGTACTGCCAGCACATGCCGTCGCAGTCCTCTTCCTGGACGGTGCCGACGACCATGATCTTGTAGCCCTCGGGGATGAGGCCCATGTCCTTCATCATCTTGGCAGCGTAGGTAGCAGAAGCCATGCCGCCCTCCTGGTCGGAGCCGCCGCGGCCGTAGATGATCTCGTCGGTCTCGTAGCCCTCATAGGGATCGGCATCCCAGTTCTCGATGTTGCCGATGCCGACGGTGTCGATGTGGGAGTCGATGGCGATGATCTTGTCGCCCTCGCCCATAAAGCCCATGACGTTGCCCAGGCCATCGACCTTGACCTCGTCATAGCCAAGGTTCTCCATCTCGGCCTTGATGCAGGCGACAACCTCACCCTCCTCGCAAGACTCAGAGGGATGGGAGATCATAGCGCGCAGGAAGCGAGTCATATCAGCACGATGGGACTCAGCAGCAGCCTTGATAGCGTCGAAATCGAGTTCTTTAGCCATTGTTCATAACCTTTCAAACGAAGGAATCTACCTGTGAGGTGGCGGAGCGATACCTATTTACTCCGCCCCAACGATTAGCAAGTGGGATATTCGCCTTCCCAAACAATGCGGCGATACTGGTCGGGATCGGTATCGCCCTCGGTGGAGAAGCAGAGCACGGAGCTCGTCTTATCCAGGCCGATGAGTTCCTTGAGCTCGGCGTACTCGGGATCGAGCATGAGGGTCTCGACCAGGCCGGTGGTCACAGCGCCGGACTCGCCGGAGATGACGCGCGGGTCGCCCTTCTCGGGAGCGCCCAGGGTGCGCATGCCGCGAGCGGTGACCCAGTCGGGGCAGGACACGAAGGCGGTGGCGTGGTTGCGCAGGATATCCCAGCCCAGAATGTTGGGCTCGCCGCAGCACAGACCGGCCATGATGGAAGGCATGTCGCCGTCCACGATGCGCGGATCGCCGTCGCCGGCGGCAGCGCCCTTGTACAGGCAGGCAGCAGGCGCGCACTCAACCACGACGAAGGTGGGCGGGTTATCGGGATACAGGTTGGTGAAGTAGCCCACCACGGCACCGGCGAGCGAGCCTACGCCAGCCTGGACAAAGACGTGCGTCGGGCGGTTGATGGCCATCTCACGCAGCTGCTCGGCAGCCTCGGATGCCATGGTGCCGTAGCCCTCCATGATCCAGGACGGGATCTTCTCGTAGCCCTCCCAGGCGGTGTCCTGAACGATGACGCCGCGCTCGCAGGCATCGGCCTCGGCGGCGGCCATGCGCACGCACTCGTCGTAGTTGACCTCTTCGATGGTCACCGTGGCGCCCTCGGCAGCGATGTTATCGAAGCGGGGCTTGGTGGAACCCTTGGGCATGTGCACGACGGCCTTCTGGCCCAGCTTGTTGGCAGCCCATGCCACACCGCGGCCATGGTTGCCGTCGGTGGCGGTAAAGAAGGTAGCCTGGCCAAAGTCCTTGGCAAGCTGATCGGAGGTCAGGTAATCGAAGGTGCACTCGGCAACGTCCTTGCCGGTCTCGTCGGCAATGTAGTTGGCCATGGCAAACGAACCGCCCAGAACCTTAAAGGCGTTGAGGCCAAAGCGATAGCTCTCGTCCTTAACGCACAGGTTGGACAGGCCCAGGCGCGCGGCCTGGCCATCCAGGCGGGCAAGCGGAGTGACGGTGTACTGGGGGAACGACTGGTGGAAGGCACGGGCCTTCTTCACGTGGTCGAGGCTCATGATTCCCAAGTGCTTGTCATCGCTCTTGGGCATCGTGTTGCCCGCCCACTGGATCTTATCGGCCATACGGTGAACTCCTTAAGTTCTCTCTTGCCGGCCCCCGCATACGCGTTTCAGCCCATTCCCATTCATGCGACTGAACTTTTATGTGGATGCCAAACAAAAAGTTTGTTAGCACTGTTCTATCACACTTTTTGATTGGAAAACCTAACAAATTGTTTGTTGCCGTAATCGGTACCTTTTCGCCGACGAACGGTTACATAACGCAGCGACGCTTTCGTTATTTGCGAACAAGTGGGGTTTATGGCAAAGTGAGCCCAAACTAATTTTTAGGAAGGCACCCATGACCCCCGCACAGATTGAGTTTTACAAGCGCCTTGCACACGGTCTGGCGCTCCAGTTTGGCCCCAACTGCGAAGTCGTCGTCCACGACTTGGAGACTGAGGACGTGGACCACTCCATCGTAGTGATCGAAAACGGCCACGTCAGCGGGCGCAAACTAGGTGACGGTCCCAGCCATATTGTGCTTGAGTCCATGCACGAGGGCACCGCCGACGTGCACGACCGCGAGCCATACCTCACCAAAACCGCCGATGGCAAGCTGCTCAAGTCCTCGACCATCTTTATCCGCAACGACGAGGGCAAGCCCGTCGGCATTTTGGGCATTAACTTTGACATTACGCTCATGAAGGCTTTTGAGCGCTCGCTCGACGCGCTCACCGGCACGGGCGACAAGGGATACACCGAGCCCGAGCCCATCACCAAAAACATCGGCGACCTGCTCGAGGATCTGCTGCGCGAGTGCGAGCAGTACGTGGGCAAGCCCGCCGCCCTCATGACCAAAGATGAGCGCATCCGCGCCATTGGCTACCTCGACCGTCGCGGCGCCTTCCTCATTTCCAAGTCGAGCGAGCGTGCCTGCGAGTTCTTTGGCATCTCTAAGTACAGCTTCTATAGCTACCTCAACGAGGCAAAGGCTGCCGCCGGCGACAAATAGTCAGCGCGCCTGCACCCCTCCCCTTTTGGGCGCGAGTTCTGGAATGCACGAATCCGAGAGTCGGCCGCAAGGCAAGTTCCATATAATCGATGAATGCGAATATTTCGAAAGGATGGAACAAGATGGGGTCGAGCAACGCATCACGCAACGGCCGCGGAGGCACCGTTTCTGGCGCCAGGCATGCGAAACGCGCGTTTGACGAGGGCGAAGACGATCTGTTTGCGTTGAGCCTCGACGACGTGATGAGCGACCGCCCTTGGACCGCCGAGGAACTCATGGGCGGCGGGGTTCGCCCGACAAGTGCAAAGCCCGCACCTTCCGCCACGCCCGCGTCGGCATCCGTGCCCGCGGACGACTTTGCCACCCGTCCCATCGTGCAGACGACGCGTAAAGCCGCCCCTGCACCCCGTCCTGCTAGCGATCCGTCCGAGACGGCGGCGTTTCTCGCTGCAGCGGCACAGCGCCCCACGGCAGACAGCACGATTCGCCACGCCGCCCCGCAGCAGTCGGCATACACGGCTCCCGAGCCCGAGCTCGAGCCGCCCGTCATGGACCTGGATGATCTTTCCAACCGCCAGTTTGCCTTTGATTCCTGGGCAGCGGCAGATCTGGACGAGACCTCGGGCGGCATGCCGGCGCTCGACATTCCGGTAAACCCCCTGTTTGCGGCTGCCGAGAAACGCGACTCCGCATACGACAGCACCGCAGCATACGCCAACCGCCCGAACGAACAACCTCGCGCCGGCCGCATCGAAACCGAGGATTACGGCCAAACGTCGAGCGGCTATTCTCGCGATCCGTTTGCCGCCACGCTCGTTCCCGATTACAACCAAGCGAGCGTAAAGGCAGCCTCGGCATCGTCGTATACCCACGGCACCGACGATGAGCGCGCTGCCGATTACCACACCGAAGAAGAACCGCCGCGCTTTTCGGAGTTTTCGCAGGCGGCAAAAGTTGTCTTTATCGCCCTCATCATCGCTCTTCTCGGCGTGATCGCGTTTGAGGGATTCCAGCTGTTCCGCGGCCCCACTGCGTCCGAATCGGCAACGCAGCAAAAAGAGGACGACAACCAGTACCTGGACATCAACACCCTCAAGGGCGACCCTAACGACGGAGACGACGAGTAGCGAGGGTTAGGGACGGCTGAAGCGTCCACATGCAACACCAGCTTCTACGTGCTGTTTTGTCATCCAGTTACACTTTTCCGGATGTTGAGACCGTCAGATTCGACACTTTTCCGTACTTTCTTACGGCCGATTTCGACACTTTTCCGGATGTTGGCCGAATAATCGCCGCGCAATCAAGCGTCGCTTGCACGTCATTTCGCAGGTGGCGCTTGATTTCTGTCCGCGCGCGCTGATAGACTCCATCGTGCCCGCAAGGAGTGGGCGCGTTTTATCCAGAGTCGGGGTAGAGAGTTGGCTCCACGATCCCGACGCCAACCGGCCAAGAGGCACGGTGGCCCTGCCAACATCGATGAAAGGAGTCCGTATGGACAATTTCTCCGTGCGCAGTGAGCGCAATTTCCACAACCTGGCATCCAAACCAAAACGAATGCATCTTCTGGACGAGCCGAATGGCTACGCCTCGACCATGGTCAAGAGCAGCCTCTCCCACCAGATGCGCTTTACGGTACAGAAGCTCGAGGAAGAGCTTTGTGCTGCTGGAAACCCGCATTTGTTGCAGATCAAGCTGCTCGGAGACAACTCGCGCGAGCCGTCGAGTTGGAAGCTGCTTGCAGACGGCACGTGCGTCGCGGACGGCTCGGGTGACTTTGCCCGCGAGTGCTTCTGCGAGGGCGCCGAGGTGTTCCTGGATCTGTGTCGCAATGCCGTCGAGACTGCCGAGCTGCGCCAGTGGAGCCAGAGGGAGTATGAGCTGTTGAGTGCCGCGCGCGGGATCGCGGGGGTGTAGGCAGACAGACCAGACAGCTCGTCATACTGGTTAACACTTCGATTCAAACAGCAGGGCGAAGTCGCGCTTACAGTCCCGCTATGCCAAACCGAATGGCGTTCTCAAAAGGCCTACCTCCCCTCCGCCTTCAGCTTCAGCAGCAGATCGCCCAGCTCGGGGCATTTGCTGGAAAGGCGCGTCTGGGGTCGCTCGCCCATCCCCCACCGCTGGCGGATCTCCTGGGCGTGCGGACTCACACGGTAGTTCCCGTCTATCATCTGTTTGAGCAGCTTGGCGGTCACGCGCGCATCGGCAAGGGCACTGTGGGCGTGCCCCGTCGACTCGTCAAACTCGATGCCAAACCACGTTGCCGCGTCGCCCAACGAGACGCGCCCGTGGCTGCCCACGTCCATGATCGAGGTGTAAAAACGCCTGCAGGTCGGCCCAGTCCGTAGGAAATGCGGAAAGGTCGATGCGCTTTGCCTGGCACTCGGTCAAAAGCTGTCGACGATCCGTCCCGCTCCAGCAAACTATCTGGGCGGAGTAGCGACCGATCCAATCGCTGAGCCTTTTGATCACCACGTAGAGCGGATCGGCCATCGCGGTGTCCACAGCCGATATCCCCGTAAGCTCGCGGACGGGAAACGCAACGCCTTCGGTAAAATTCGTCTGTACAAACTGCGAGAACTCGCCCATAACGTTGCCGTGGTAATCGAGCTTGACCGCGCCGACCTCGATAATCTCGTTGCGCAGTCCACGGCGCTGGCGCTGCTTTGGCACCGGAGCGAACTCAAAGTCGAGCGCGATCTGGCGCGCAAAGTTCGTCGTATCGATAGCCGAGATACCCGGCATCTTTTCAGCTGACACGGTTAGGGCCTTTCTCCGTCAAATGCCGCTTGTTACATAAGCGGCTACATTGCCGTAAGGATAGGCGCCCGTGCGGACATGAAGGCGGGACGCAATACCATGCGCTGGTCGCACGCCATGCAGACGGCCCCAAGAGAATCGCCCGCTCTATTCAAATGCATGAAAAAGATTTAGGCCCGGTGACTTGAATCAGCGGTCATCCCGGGCCCATCAGAGCTCGTAGAGCTCTTGGTTGCTTTGGTCTCGCTCTTCACGGCGCTTATCGAACTTTCCGAGGCACTCAAGCAGCATTCGAAGCATAACAAGTCGCTGCCATTAAGGCGCTGACCTCTTGACCAAGCAACGGCGCTGCCCAGCTATCACCCTTGGGCCGCCGTCAACTTTATTCTATCCGCGAGCATCTGGTTTACCAAATGGATTTTCGGTAAAGGAAGCACGGCGCGCCCACAAAACCACTACGCCCCAAGTGCCGCCATGGGAATCACCGCCACGCCGTCGTCGCGTGTGTAGGCAATGCTCCCCTTTCCAACCACGACCGCCAAAAACGCCGGCGCGGCATTCTGGGCGGCAGGATTGGAGAGCACTTTCCTCTCCAGCGCCTTGAGATTTCTCGCTCCATCGTCTGCTTTCGCATCACTCAGCTTGACCTCGATGGCTCCCCAGCGCCCGTCGTGCTCAACGATCAGATCGACCTCAAGGCCCTTCTCATCTCGGAAATAATGGACACTGTTGTCGACACCGCCGTAGGTGGAAAGGAACACGCGCATGTCGCGCAGGACGAGATTCTCAAAGAGCATCCCCAGCGTTTGCATATCGCCAAGCAGCCGCTCAGGGGTAGCCCCCAGCAACGCCGCCGCAAGTGACGGGTCACAGAAGTAGCGCTTGGGGCGCACGCGAACGCGGGCCTTCGAGCGCATGGGCGGCTCCCATCCGCACAGGTCCTCGGTCAGCTTGAGCCTGTTGAAGAGGTCCAAGTACGCAGCGATGGTCCTCTCGTCGGAGCCCGCCTCACCGTACGAGGCGTCCTTTACGAGCGTCTTGTACGTGACAGCCTGGCTCTCGTTCATGGCAAGAGCTCGCAAAAGGCCGTGTGCAAGCTCGGGCGACATGCCCTCGTCCAGCACGTTGACGTCGAGCACCGAGTGCACGTACTGGCTTGCCGTCTCTCGCGCAAGATCTTCCGAAAGCCCAAGATTTGCAGGCCAACCGCCCCTGCAGCACCAGCGGGCGACGTCATCCACCGTGCTCTCGCGACGCTGAGGGGCAAAATCCTCGCCCTTAAAGAGGCTTGCCAGTGACACGAGCGGCTCGCCGTCGCCCGACTCACACAGGGCCATGGGGCGCATTGACAGACGGGCGATCCTACCCGTGCCGGAATGACGAACATGGCTGCGCTCCTCGCTTTTGAGCGCGGTCGAGCCCGTGAGCAAAAGTGTCCCCCGTTCGTTGCCGCTCGCGTCCACGAAACGCCGGGCAGCATCCCAAACCTCGGGCACCTCCTGCCATTCATCGACCAGGTGTGGCGCATCGCCGATGAGCGCCAGGCTTGGGTCGACCTCTGCCGCCGCACGCTGCGCAGGCTCATCGAGCCTGGAGACGCTCGCCGAGCGAGAGAGCGCCGTCCAGGTCTTGCCGCACCATTTGGGGCCGTTGATCTCCACACAGCCAAACGCCCGCATAAGGGTGTCGAGGCGCTCCTCTATGAGCCGGGGCCTATATCCCTTTTGGGTCAATCTCTTTGGTGCATCCACAGACGGCCGTCCCTCTCTATCACGCGATATGCGAAATTACTCCATTCTCAATGCTGATTTTACGCTACTTTCAATGTAGTTTTTACGCCATGACAGATGTAGTTTTTACGCCATTTTCATTGAAGGTTTTACGCTTGGCATCCTTAGCGCGACGCTCGCTCAACCCCTGACCACCGGATTGCCCGAATTCCGGGATGCTGTCTCCGCTCCAAACAAAAGGCCCCAGCTCGCGATGGAGCCGGGGCCAAAGGCGCAGCGTATGTAGTTGATGCTGAGCGCGAACAGCCCGTCAGCAATGGCCGTGCGCGTCCTACCCTACCCGCGGTGACGGGCGCGGCTGTACGGCGTATCCACCATGGGCAGATCTGGACGCAGCTTGCCGTCAAACGCGCGGTAGGCGTTCTGTACGGCGGGCGCCGTGGGGATCGTTGCGATCTCGCCGATGCCCTTGCCGCCATATGCCACAGGCAGCAGCTCGTCCTTCTCCACGTAAATGGCGTGGATATCCGGAATCTCGGGCGCACGGAACAACCCGAGCGTACCGTACCTTGCCTGGGGCACGCAGTCCTTGAGCGGCCAGTCCTCGGTAAGCGCATAGCCCATACCCATGAGCACGCCGCCTTCGATCTGACCCTGGATGGAGATGGGATTGACCACCTTGCCGGAATCGTGCGCGGCATAGACCTCGCTCACGCGGCCGTCATCATCCAGAATGACCACATGCGTGGCAAAACCGTAGCAGATGTGGCTCTTGGGATTGGGAACGTCGGCGCCCAGCTTGTCGGTCGGCTCCAGATACACGTAGCCAAACTCGCATCCCTCGAGCGCCTTGATGGCGGTCGCGGGATCCTGGGGATGCATGCCCTGGCCGGCGACGAGTTCCTGCGCGCGCAGCTGATATGCGCGACCGTCGTCGTACTCAATCTTGACACCGTCACCATGCGCGCTCACGGGAGCATCGGGTGCGGGCTTGCCGGCCTCGATGCCAACCATGGCATCGCGCAGCAGGAAGGCGGCACCGCGTACGGCCTCGCCGGTCACGACCGTCTGACGCGAGCCAGACGTGGTGCCGGAGTCGGGAGCGTTCTCGGTGGAGCACTCGCCGTTGGCGATGCAGCGAAGCGGCAAGCCGCATGCCTCGGCAACGTCCTGCAAAAAGACAGTGTTGCAGCCCTGGCCGATGTCGGACGTGGCGGCGTAGACCACGGCGCGGCCATCCTCGATGCGAATCTTGCAGCGGCCGGCATCGGGCAGGCCCACGCCCACGCCGGCGTTCTTCATGGCGCAGGCGATACCGGCATGTCCGGGATGCGCGTAGTAGGCATCCTTGACCTCGAGCAGCGTCTCCTTAAGCGCCGTGGAGCAGTCGGCAATCTGGCCGTTGGGCAAAACCTCGCCCGGCTCGATGGCGTTACGGTAGCGAATCTCCCACGGATCCAGGCCGACCTTCTCGGCCAGCAGGTCGATCAGGCTCTCGAGCGCAAACTCGGACTGACACACGCCAAAGCCTCGGTACGCACCGGCGGGCGGGTTGTTGGTGTAGTAGCCAAAGCCGCGGATGTCGGTGTTCTGATACTTGTAGGGGCCGACGGCGTGCGTACAGGCGCGCTCGAGCACCGGGCCGCACAGCGACGCGTAGGCGCCGGTGTCAAAGTTGATCTCGCAGTCCAGGCCGGTAAAGTTGCCCTCGGCGTCGCAGCCCAGCGTAAAGGTGCCGTCCATGGCATGACGCTTGGGATGGAACGCGAGCGACTCGGCACGCGTGAGCTTGCACTTCACAGGACGCTGGAACTTATAGGCAGCAAGCGCGGCCAGGTGCTGGATCGAAACGTCCTCCTTACCGCCAAAGCCGCCGCCCACGAGCATGGTCTCGACGACCACGCGCTCGGGTTCGCTATCCCAGCCAAACATATGGGCACACTCTTTGCGCGTGTCGTAGGCACCCTGGTCGGTCGACTGCACCTTGACGCCGTTCTTGTACGGGAAGGCAACGGCGCACTCGGGCTCCAAGAAGGCATGCTCGGTAAAGGGCGTGGTAAAGCGCTGCGTCACGGTAAACGCGCTCTCTGCCAGCGCCTTGGCGGCGTCGCCGCGCGTCACGTGACGGCTCTGACACACGTTGTCCTTGAGCTCCACCGTGTTGCCGAAGGCAAAGAAGCTGTCATGCAGGCGCGGGGCATCGGCGGCCCTGGCCTCGACAATGTTGCGCACGGGCTCCAGCGGCTCGTAGTCAATCTTTACGAGCTTCTTGGCCTTCTCGAGCGTCGCCTCGTCCTCGGCGACCACCAGCACGATGGCATCGCCCACGCAGCGGGTGATATCGCCCTGAGCGATCATGACGTCCCAGTCCTGGATAAGGTGGCCGACCTGGTTGACCGGCACGTCCTCGGCGCGCAGGATGCCCACCACACCGGGCAGGGCCTCGGCCTTGGAGGTGTCGATGGAGAGCACGCGGGCGCGCGGATACCTGGAGCGCACGGCGCTGGCATAGGTCAGGCCCGGCTGATCGAGCTCGTCGATGTCGTCGGGATACTTGCCCTCGCCGAGCACCTTCTTGCGCACGTCAATACGGAAGGCGCGCTTGCCCACGCCGTAGTCATCGCCGCGCTCCAGGTCCTCGTCGATCTGCTTTTCGCCGCGGAGCACCGCAGCGGCCAGCGAGATGCCCTCGATAATCTTTTTGTAGCCGGTGCAGCGACAGACGTTACCGCGAATGGCGTACTTGATCTGCTCCTCAGTGGGCTCGGGGTCCTCGGCGATGAGCGCCGCACCCGCCATGACCATGCCGGGAATGCAAAAACCGCACTGCACGGCGCCCACGGCGCCAAAGGCGTACACAAAGGCCTCGCGCACGTCCTCGGGCAGGCCCTCGACGGTCACGATGTTGCGGCCGGCGGCAAGAGCGGTGGTCAGCACGCACGCCTTGACGGCCGCACCGTCCACATGAATGGTGCAGGTGCCGCAGGCGCCCTCGGAGCAGCCGTCCTTGGCGGAGTGAATGTGCAGGTCGTCGCGCAGATAGCGCAGCAGTGGCTTGTTCTGAGTCGTCGTGCACTCGACGCCGTTAACGGTAAAAGTGAATTCCTGTGCCATGGTGATTCCCTTCTACACGCCGGCGGCGATGCCGGTGCGGTCGTGGATGGCGCCATGCGGGCAGACGACGGCGCACATGCCGCACGACAGGCAGTCCACGCCGTCGATATGGGCGCAGTTGTCCTCGATGCGGATAGCGCCGGCAGGGCACTTTTTGGCGCACATACCGCAACCGATGCAGCTCGTGTCGCAGACCTTGCGCGCAATGGCGCCCTTATCGGTGTTGTTGCAGCGCACCAGAATGTTCTGGTAGCCGGGGACGAAGGCAATCACGCGCTGCGGGCACGCCATGCCGCACAGGCCACAGCCCGTGCACTTGGAGCGGTCCACGCGGGCGATGCCATCGACCAGCGCAATGGCGCCGTGGGGGCAGGCCGTGACGCAGGCGCCACAGCCAATGCAGCCTTCGCTGCAGTGGGCGTCGCCGCCTGCGGAGGCGCAACCGCTTCCGCAGGCAACGTAGGCCACGTTATGTTGAATGGATTTGGCCATAAGAGACTCGCCTATTTCTTAAGAAGGTACGAATAGTTGTCGCGCACAGCCCTGATGGTCAGGCGGACGGCCTCGGGAAGACCGGTGTTGACGGCATCGACCGAGACGGTGCGGACCGTGCCGGCGACGCGGACTTTAAAGTGGTCCTCGTCCACGGCCAGGAAGCCCTCGTTCTCGGAGTTCTCCATGTCCTGCTCGCTCCAGAACAGGGTGAGCTTGTCCTTGTAGGGACGGCCCTCCTGGTAGGGGCAGAACACGGCGCAGTTGCCGCACTCGTTGCACATGCCATCGACATGGACGACCTGATGCTTGGCCAGGCCCGGCACCTTAATGGCCACGTTGGCGCGGTTGGGGCACACGTCGCAGCAGACCTCGCACACCGAGCCGCAGCCCAGGCAGCGGGTCTTGGTGCAGTTGCGCTTGTCGCGGCACAGCGACCCCTTGCGCTCGTAGCAGGTGTCCTCGCGGCCAGCCTGCTCGTTGCAATCGGCGTACTTGTTAAAGTCAACGCCGGCGATGGCACGGGCGACCTCGGCGGCGTCGGCGATAGCCTCGACCACGGTGGCAGGACCGCGACGGCAGTCACCTGCAGCCCAGACGCCCTCGACGCCGGTGGAGGTGGCGGCAAGGCGGCCGCGACGGTCGTGCTCGACGCCCGCGGCATCGTACAGGCTGGCATCGATGCCCTCGCCCACGGCGCAGATCACCGTGGTGGCGGGAAGCTCAACGGTCTCGCCCGTGGCGACAGGGCTGCGACGGCCGCTTGCATCCGGCTCGCCAAGCTCCATAACATCGCAGGTCAGCACGGCGCCGTTAAGTGCCTTGGGCGCCAGCAGCTCGCAGAACTCAACGCCATCGGCAAGAGCAAGATCGAGCTCTTCCTCGTCGGCGGGCATCTGCTTCTTGGTGCGGCGATACACCAGGCGCACGTTCTTCACACCAGCCAGGCGCTTGGCCACGCGGGCCGCATCCATGGCGGTGTTGCCGGCGCCAATGACTACGACGTCCTCGCCCAGCTCGAGCTTCTCGCCCTTCTTGGCGGCCTCGAGGAACTCCAGCACATCGAGCTCGGCACCCTCTCCCAGGCCCGCAGAGCCGGGCATCCAGGCACCGGTGGCCACGACCACGTCGGTAAAGCCCTGGGCCTTGAGCTCGTCGATGGACTCCACGCGAGCATTGAGCTGCACCTTGGCGCCAAAGGCCAGGCAGAGCTCGGCGTCGTGGGAGATATCGTCGCTGGCGATACGGAACTCGGGGATCACGTGACGGACCACGCCGCCGAGCGAGTCGCGGGCCTCAAAGATGGTGACGGGCACGCCGGCGCGCGTCAGGAAGAACGCCGTCGCCAGTCCGGCCGGGCCGCCGCCGATAACGGCAACGTTGTGCTCGCCGTCGTTGGCGATGGCCTGGGCGCGCAGCTTGGGCAGCACGGCGGTCATGGCCTCGCGGGCGGCCTTGAGCTTGCTGGCGCGAATCTGGGCGCCCTCGGGCTCGTAGAACGCACGTTCGCAGGCACGGCCGCAGGGATGCGGGCAGATGGTGCCGGTAATGAACGGCAGGGCGTTGCGCTCGATGATGATGTTGAGTGCGTCCTCGTAGCGGCCCTCGTCAACAGCCGCCAGATAGGCGGGAATATCCTGCTGGATGGGGCAGCTCGTGCGGCACGGCGTGGTAAAGCAGTCGGAAAGCGGGCTCTTGCCGGCGACTTTGCGGTCGGGCAGCGGGCGCAGCGGCTTCTTGTAGAGCGGGTTGGTGAGCGAGTCGGTCTGGATCGCGGTCACGGCGTCGAGAGAGACGCCCGCGAACGGCTTGCCGGCCAGATCGGCAAACTCGCCGGCCATCTGGCTAAAGCGCTCGTAGCCACCGGGCTTGAGCACGTCGGTCGCCAGGGTGACGGGCCAAATGCCGGCATCATACAGGGCGCGAATGTTGTAGACCGTGGCGCCACCGGAGTAACTGATGCGCAGCTTACCGTCAAACTGCTCGGTAATGCGGCGGGCAGCCTCGATGGTCAGCGAGAACAGCGAACGGCCAGACATGTACATCTCGGTGGAAGGCAGCTCGTTTCTCGTCACGTCAACGGGGAAGGTGTTGGTGAGCTTGACGCCAAACTCTAGACCGCGCTCGGCGCACAGGGCAATCAGGCGCTCGAACATAGGCACGGCATCGGCCCACTGCAGGTCCTCGCGGAAGTGCGTGTCATCGAAGACGATGTAGTCAAAGCCCAGCTCGTTCAGACGCTGGCGGGCAAACTCATAGCCCAGCAGCGTGGGGTTGCACTTGATGTAGGTGTTGAGGCCCTTCTCGGTGATCAGATAGGTCGCGATGCGCTCGATCTCCGCCGGCGGGCAGCCGTGCAGGGTGGACTCGGTGATGGAGTTGGAAACGCGTGCCGGGATGGACTCGACAAACGCGGCGTCGACATGCTCAAACTTGTCCAGGTTGGCGAGCGCCCATGCGCGGCACTCGTTCCAGACGTCAGAGCCGCTGGCGTCCTTCATGCCCTCGATGTAGGCGTCGACCTTGGGGCTCTTGATGCCCTCCAGGTCATAGCCCACGGACATGTTAAAGACAAAGCCGTCCGGGCTGCCCAGGCCGTACTCGCGAGCGATGAGGTGGCAGGCGAACCATGCCTTCACGTACTCGGCAAAAGCCTGCGGAACCTCGAGCTCGGTCGACCACTCGCAGTTGTAGCACTCGTCCTGCGCCACAATGCAGGGCTTGTTCACACACTTGGAGAGCTCCTCGCCGTCCATAACCTGAACGGTCTTAAGCTCAAAGAAGCGGGAACCGGCCACGTAGGATGCCACGATGTTCTGGGCAAGCTGCGTGTTGGGGCCGGCGGCCGGGCCAAACGGAGTCTCGATGCGCTCGTCAAAAATGGGAAGCGCGCCCTCCTGGTTGGTCGTGACCATCTTGCGCACGCCAAAGACGGCGCCCTGAGTCTTGTGCTCCTCGATGATCCAGTTCATCAGCTGCGAAAACGGGATCGGCCTCATGATGTCGCTCATAATGAGCTCCTCTCTGTAACGCCCGGCGAGACCGCGCGGCGGGCGCAAATACGGTGTAGCGCTAGCACAGCGCCGGCGACCCCGCGGAGGTCGCCTATACGCGCGTCGGATGCGGCGAAACATCCG
>DBGAZC010000213.1:0-9880 GCA_048472015.1 Collinsella sp.
AGCCTGTATGGAGTCATCCGCCTACCCGATGCTCTTTAGCCCGATCAAGGTCGGTACGACCGAGGTCAAGAACCGCGTCTTTATGCCGCCGGTATCCACGAACCTGGCCGATCATGGCTATGTGACCGACGACTTGGTCGATCATTACCGTGCCCGTGCCAAGGGCGGCGTTGGCCTCATCATTACCGAGGTCGTGACGGTCGAGCCCACCTATACCTATCTGCCGGGTGACATGTGCTGCTACGACGACACGTTTATCCCCGGCTGGGAAAAGCTCGCCGCGGCCGTCCACGAGTATGGCTGCAAGATCATGCCGCAGCTCTTCCACCCCGCCTACATGGCCTTTAACATTCCGGGCACGCCGCGCCTGATCGCTCCGTCCTTCGTGGGACCGTCCTATGCCCGCGAGGCACCGCGTCCTATCACGGTCGATGAGATTCACGAGCTCACGCATCAGTTTGGCGACGCAGCCGTGCGTATGCAGAAGGCTGGCGTCGATGGCGTCGAGGTCCATGCGGCGCACGCCCACGGCATGCTCGGCGGCTTTTTGACCCCGCTCTACAACAAGCGTACCGATGAGTACGGCGGCTCGCTCGACGCTCGCATGCGCTTCCTGCTCGAGGTCATTGCCGAGATTCGCGAGCGCTGCGGCAAGGACTTTATCATCGACGTCCGCATCTCGGGCGATGAGTACACCGATGGCGGCCTGACCCTCAACGACATGGTCTACGTTTCACGTCGCCTGGAGAAGGCCGGCGTTGACATGATTCACGTGTCGGGCGGTACCACCATCAAGCGCGGCTCCGCGATTCCCGCCGCCGGTACGCAGCAGGCCTCGCACGCCGCCTGCTCGCGCGAGATTAAGAAGCACGTCAACATTCCTGTCGCCACGGTCGGTCGCATCAACGAGGCCTGGATTGCCGAGGAGCTGATCGAGGACGGCGCCGCCGACATCTGCATGATGGGCCGCGCCAATCTGTGCGATGCCGAGTTCTGCAACAAGGCCGCTGCCGGCAACGCCGACGACATCCGCCCCTGCATTGGCTGCCTGCGCTGCCTGAACGGCATTATGTTTGGCAAGCGCATCTCCTGCACTGTCAACCCGGACGTGGAGCGCGACGAGGCTGGCTACGAGCCTGCCGCCGAGGCTAAGAACGTGCTGGTTGTGGGTGCCGGTCCTGCGGGCATGGAGGCAGCCTACATTGCCGCCAAGCGCGGCCACAACGTGGTGCTCGTGGAGAAGCAGGACGAGCCGGGCGGCGAGATGCGCATCGCGGCTGTTCCGCCGGCAAAGCAGGAACTCACCCGCGTGATCAAGTACCAGTATCGCCGTCTTGCTGAGGCGGGCGTGAAGTGCATCTTTGGTACCGAGCTTTCGGCCGAGGACATTCAGCGTGACTACGCGGGCTACGAGGTCGTCCTGGCTTATGGCGCCGAGCCCATCGCCCCGGCCTTCATGCAGGGCTTTAAGCAGGTTATGACGGCCGACGACCTGCTGGGTGGCAAGGCTTTCCCGGGTAAGAAGATCGTCATCGTGGGCGGCGGCACCGTCGGTTGCGAGACAGCAGATTACCTGGCCCCGCTGGTCAACGACCTGTCGCCGGCCAACCGCGATGTCACCGTCATCGAGATGACCAAGACGCTCGCCGCCAACGAGGGCGGTGCCGGTCGCGCGGTGCTCATCACGCGCATGCTCTCCAAGGGCGTCCACGTGCTGACCGAGGCCAAGGTGACCGAGATCACCGAGGACACCATCAGTTACGAGAAGGACGGCGAGGTCCACACCATCACCGGTGCCGATACGCTGGTGCTTGCCATGGGCTATCGTCCCAATACCAAGCTGGCTGATGACCTGGCTGCAGCCGGTGTTGCCACCCACGTGCTGGGCGATGCCCAGAAGTGCGGCAACATCCGCGATGCCATCGGCGATGGCTACAAGGTTGCCTGTGAGCTCTAGTCAACCCCTTGGTGCATGTGAGGCCTATCCCCGCGGCGTCAGTCGGTAGATAGCAAAAAGCGGCGGTCGTCCCGTACATGGGACGACCGCCGCTTGCGTTAGCTGCAATGAGTCGTGCGATTAGAGGCCCAGGATCTCCTTGACCTTGGCGATGATGGCCTCGTCGGTTGCGTTGGCAAAGAAGTACTCCTGGAAGTGTTCGCCGGCAAGTGCGCCCTTCACCAGGTCCTGATCGATCTCGCCCAGAACGTCGACGAGCGGACGCATAGTCACAGCGCGGACGCCGTCGAGGATCTTCTTGTTGCGCTGCTCGGGCTCAACACGCTCGGCAGGATAGCCGTTGCCCGAACCAAAGCCAAAGAGCTTCTCAAAGGTGTACTCGAGGTTGAGCTCCTGGCCCCAGCCGTTCTTGAGGGCGAAGGGCATGGCGACAGCGTTACCGTCGTTGACCTGGGCAAAGGTGTAGGCATCGAGCGGGTCGGCAACATGGCCGCACAGCACGCCGGGGAAGGAGTTGCAGGCGAGCATGGCGCCCTCGCCGGTGCCACAGCCGGTCACGACGTAGTCGGCAGCGCCGGAGTTGAGCAGCACGGCGGCCAGGATGCCGTTCTGCACATAGGTGAGGGGCTTGGAGTCGGCGTCGGCATACATGCCATAGTTAAAGACGGTGTGGCCCATGGGCTCGACAACCTTCTTAAGGGCAGCCTCAATCATAGGGTTCTTGGAGTTCTGAGAGTTCTCATTGATCAGAGCGATCTTCATTGCGAATTACCTTTCTATTTCTAACTTGCGGTGAAATACGGACTGTTTTGCCTGATAGAAGCAAAAACCAATCCTTATCTCACCGCAACTCAAATGAAAAACGAGTGGATGAAACCTGATATGGGCAGTTGCGGCTACGCTTATTGAGGCTGTTTTCCAATGTATGCGAGGATGCCGCCGTCGACGTAGAGGATGTGGCCGTTGACGAAGTTCGACGCGTCGGAAGCCAGGAACACGGCGGGGCCCTTCAGGTCCTCGGGCGTGCCCCAACGGGCGGCCGGCGTCTTGGCAATGATGAACTGGTCAAACGGGTGGCGGCTGCCGTCGGGCTGCGTCTCGCGCAGCGGTGCGGTTTGCGGCGTGGCGATGTAGCCGGGCCCAATGCCGTTGCACTGGATATTGGCCTCGCCAAACTCCGAGCAGATGTTCTTGGTGAGCATCTTGAGTCCGCCCTTGGCGGCGGCATAGCCGGCGATGGTCTCGCGACCCAGCTCGCTCATCATCGAGCAGATGTTGATGATCTTGCCGTGGCCCTTGGCGATCATGCCAGGCAGGCAGGCCTTTGACACGATAAACGGTGCGTTGAGGTCGATATCGACGACGCGGCGGAAGTCCTCGGCGCTCATGTCGAGCATCGGGGTACGCTGGATGACGCCGGCGTTGTTGACCAGGATGTCGGGCGTGGTGCCAAAGTCGGCCTCGATCTTGGCGATGAGCTCGGCGACGACAGTCTCGTCGGTGACGTCGGCAACATAGCCGTGAGCGTCAAAGCCCAGCTCACGGTAGTGCTTCTCGGCTTCGGCGACTTTGTCGGCGTGACGGGCGTTAAAGGCGATCTTGGCGCCGGCCTCTCCGAGCGCCTCGGCAATGGCCATGCCAATGCCGTAGGTGGCGCCGGTCACCAGTGCGACCTTGCCGTCCAGACGGAAGCTGTCCATAAGATCAGACATAGCGATCCTTTCAAAAGAAACGTTCATCTATATAAGTCTTGCTTTTCATACAAGGTCAGTATAGGTGAAGCGGCGTAATAGCCACCCCTTATTCCCTAAAATCAGGTGAACGTTCACTTTTAAAAGGCGAACGGTAGTCTCGCCCTTGCCGTGCGGACGTCTATTTGCTCTGTTCCTGCGCTCCCTCTGCGATCATGTTGCGGTTGTACACCAGATGCAGGTACATCGCGTCGTGCGCTGCGGTGGGATTGCGCGCGGCGATGGCGTCGGCCACGCCACGGTGGGTGCGGATGGTTTCCTCAACCAGCTTTTTGCCGGTCACGTCAATAAACAGGGGGACAGACGCCTTGAGCACGCCCATTAGGCGGGGAACGACGAGGTTGCCGCAGCTTTCGGCGATTGCGATGTGAAACGCGGTGTCGGCGGCAGAATAGTCTTCGTCCCGCGCGGCCAAGTGCTCGGACTCATCGCAAAGCTCTTTAATGCAGATGATTTGATCAACGGTCGCGTGCTCTGCGGCCATGCTGGCCATCTGCGGCTCGATCATAAAGCGCACTTCGAGCAGGTCGCGTGCCAGGCGCCTCTTGTCATCGATAAAGGTAAAGCCCAGCGGATCGTCGGCAACGCCGGGGTTCGAGGCCACATAGGTGCCCGAGCCCTGCTTAATACGTACGATGTTGCGCGACTGCAGCAGCTTCATGGCCTCGCGCACCGTGCTCCTGCCGGCGCCCAGGCGCTCGACGAGCACGGCCTCCTTGGGCAGGCGATCGCCTTGTTCAAGATGCTCATCCAGGATCAGTTGAATGATTTTCTCTGAAATCTGCTCGGGGAGTCCCGAATCGGCTCGTGCCACGCTTCACCTCATATCAAAAGAATTCATCAGAGCTATTCTAGCTCATTTAACAGAAGCCGCGGTGGTTCGCTCCGACAATGGAGAACTGTAAGTGGCCGTTTACCGTCAAAAACAGATTGTTCAGCAAATACATCAGATGTATTTCGAAAAAGTTTCCCTTTTAAACATCAGACCTATTGAAAACGCGCTATAGTCTAAGCCGAATTCAAAAGGTCTGATGAATTGGAGGAAAGATGTCAGACCCAACGTTTATGGCCGACCCCACCAGGCTGGTCATCGCCGCCATCGTGGGCATCGCGCTGCTGCTTGCGCTCATCATTAAGTTCAAGCTGCATCCTGTGCTTTCGATGATGGTCTCGGCGCTCGCGATCGGCATCGGCGCCGGTATGCCGCTCGACCTGGTGTCGGACACTGTCACCAAGGGCGTGGGAACCACGCTGCAAAACATCGCCCTGCTCATTGGCCTCGGCTAGATGTTTGGCCAGATTCTTGAGGAGAGCGGCGGCGCCAAGAAGATCGCCCAGACCTTCATCGATACCTTTGGGCAGGGTCATTCCAGCTGGGCGCTGGGCATTACCGGTCTGGTTATCGGTACTACGGTGTTCTTTGAGGCCGGCGTGGTCGTTTTGATCCCACTTGCGTTTAGCGTGGCATCCCAGACCAAGAAGTCGACGCTCTACTACGGCATCGCGCTGCTCGCGGGACTGGCCGCTGGCTATGCGTTTGTGCCGCCTTCGGCCGGTTCGGTTTTGGTCGCCGGCACGCTCGGTGTCGACCTGGGCACCATGATTCTCGTCGGTATCCCTACCGCCTTCATCGCCATGGCGATCGCCGGCGTCATCTGGGGCCGCAACGTGGGCGGTCGCATCTTTACCGATGTTCCGGAGCACTTTACCTCTGCCGAGGGCGCGAGCGACGAAAAGGAGCTTCCCTCCTTTGGCATGGTGCTTGCCATCGTGCTCACGCCGCTTTGTCTGATTTTGCTGGGCACGCTGTCTTCTTATATCCCCATGCCCGCCGAGCTCGCCTCGATTCTCGCCTTCCTGGGCAAGCCGTTCGTCGCTTTGACGCTCGCCACGCTCGTCGCGATGTATCTGCTGGGCGCGCGCCGCGGCTACTCCGGCGCCGAGCTCAAGGCCTTGCTCGACCGCTCTCTTAAGCCCGTCGGCATGATCTTGCTGGTTATCGCTTGCGGCGGCGTCATTCGCTGGATGCTGCAGGACTGCGGCTTGGGCCAGGTTATTGGCCCTATGCTCGAGGCTTCACCGCTGCCTTTGGTGGTTGTTGCCTTTTTGATTGCCGTCATGGTGCGTGCCTCTGTCGGCAGCTCCATCGTCGCTATGACTATGGCATCGGGCATTATGGCCGCCATGCCCGCGGTTGCCGGAGCCTCAGTGCTCATGCGTGCCGCTATCTGTCTTGCTATCTGCGGCGGTGCCACGGCCCTCTCGCACGTCAACGATGCCGGTTTTTGGATGTGCTCCTCGTTCCTGGAGATTGACGAGAAGACCACCCTCAAGTCCTGGACCGTTATGGAGACGCTCATCGGCCTTTCGGGTCTTGCCTGCGCCCTGGTGATTTCGTTCTTCGCCTAGTCCGCGTAGCTAAGCATCTTTCGCCGAGTGCATCGCTCAGTACCCATTTACACCTGATTCATTAACCAACGATTGGTACAACCGTTCAAATCAAAAGAGGAGAGCATCATGGACGAGAAGACCAAGGCACAGATTCAGCAGGAGGCAGCCGACCTGGTTGCCAAGCTGCAGCCGCGTTCCGGCAAGTTTCGCACCATCAGCCCCGAGATGGACCCGCTGCGTCTGGGGTCTGGCTGGACCATCGAGGATCTGGACAAGCCGCAGGTCATTATCGAGTCGACGTTTGGCGACTCGCACCCGGGTTCTGCCGGCCTGTTTGATCTGGTCGAGGAGGTCCGTGCTGGCGTTGCCGAGGCTGGCGGTCACGGTGCTCGTTACTTCTGCACCGATATCTGCGACGGCGAGGCCCAGGGACACGACGGCATTAACTACTCGCTGCCCAGCCGCGACATGATCGCCAACATGATCGAGATCCATGCCAAGGCCACCCCGTTCGACGCCGGCGTCTTTGTCGCCAGCTGCGATAAGGGCCTGCCTGCGAACCTTATGGCCATGGGCCGCATCAACATTCCCTCCATCGTCGTTACTGGCGGTGTCATGGATGCCGGTCCCGATCTGTTGACCCTGGAGCAGCTCGGCGCGATTTCTGCCCGCTACGAGCGCGGCGAGATCTCCCGCGAGGAGCTTGAGTTTGCCAAGCATAACGCATGCCCCAGCTGCGGCGCCTGCTCCTTTATGGGCACCGCGTCGACCATGCAGGTTACCGCCGAGGCCCTGGGCCTTATGCTCCCTGGCACGGCCCTGCTGCCCGCCACCAGCTCCGACCTGCGTGAGTTTGCGCGCGAGGCCGGCCGTCAGTCCGTGTGGCTCTCCGAGCACAACCTGTGCCCCCGCGACATCGTGACCAAGGAGTCCTTCGAGAACCTCATCATGGTCCACGGCGCCATTTCGGGCTCCACCAACTCGCTGCTGCATATCCCCGCGATTGCCCGCGAGTTTGGCATCGAGATGTCCGCCGACGACTTCGATCGCCTGCACCGTGGCGCCCACTACCTGCTCAACGTCCGTCCCGCAGGCGAGTGGCCGGCGCAGTTCTTCTACTATGCGGGTGGCGTGCCGCGCATCATGGAGGAGATCAAGTCGATGCTTCACCTCGATGTCATGACCGTCACCGGCAAGACCCTCGGCGAAAACCTCGAGGACCTTAAGAACAACGGCTACTACGAGAAGTGCGGCCGCTACTTGGAGAAGTGGAACCTCAAGCGCGAGGACATCATTCGCCCGTTTGACCAGGCCTTCGGCACCGACGGTTCCATCGCCATCCTCCACGGCAATCTTGCCCCCGAGGGCGCCGTCGTCAAGCACACGGTTGTTCCGCGCGAGATGTTCCAGGCCACGCTTAAGGCACGTCCGTTCGATTGCGAGGAGGACGCTATCCACGCCGTCCTGACGCACGAGGTCAAGCCCGGCGACGCCGTCATCATTCGCTACGAGGGCCCCAAGGGCTCCGGCATGCCCGAGATGTTCTACACCACCGAGGCTATCGCCAGCGACCCCGAGCTGGGCGCAAGCATTGCCCTGATCACTGACGGCCGCTTCTCCGGCGCCTCCAAGGGCCCGGCTATCGGTCATGTTTCGCCCGAGGCTGCCGTGGGCGGCCCGATTGCCCTGATCGAGGAGGGCGACCTTATCCGGATCAACATCCCCGAGCGCTCGCTGTCTATCGTGGGCATCGCCGGCATGGAGATGGAGCCGGCCGAGGTCGACGCCGTCCTGGCCGAGCGTCGAGCCGCTTGGAAGCCCAAGGCTAATCGCTATACCTCCGGCACGCTCAAGTTCTTTACTGAGCATGCAGTTTCCGCCATTCAGGGTGGCTACATGGAGTAGCGCCCATGCGCATCAAATATCTCCTCTCATAGATGCGCGGCACAAAGAGCCCCGAGCCACGTCACCGGGGCGCGTTGTTCAGCGCCGCCGGGGCGCTCCACTCAAACGACAAGAGACGTCTTACGCAAGCGCCCGCGTCCGTGGATAAAACCACGGGCGTGGGCGCTTCACTTTATTCCCAGCCGCTTTATTCCCAGCCCTTCCACACGTCAGGCTCGTAGCCAACGGTTGCCTGGCGGCCGTTGCGAACGATGGGCTCACGAAGAATCTGCTGGTTATCGAGCACCTTTTCGAACTTCTGGTCGGCAGCAAGATACTGTACGAGCGCAACCGTGTCGGCATCTTTCGCCTTTGGATCGATCACAGCGTCGATCCCGCCGACGGCGCGCGCCACGCTTTCGAGCTCGCCTTTGCTCATCCCCTTTTCCTTCAAGTCGATGAACTGGAACTTCACACGACGTTCCTTGAAATAGCGCTGCGCCTTTTTAGTATCGAAGCTTTTCTTCGTGCCGAATATCTGGATGTTCATACGTACCGCCTTCGCTCAATTCTCGTCCGTCCATGATACGACAAGGGAGCCGAGCAAAAACAGAGCAGGCGGAGATGGAGGAGGACGGCGACCGACCGTCGGCAAGAGTCGGCCGGATCGGACTGGCGCCCAGCGCGCGCCGGCGACACGCTCGCAGCTGCACACATAGCCGATGTACAAGCTCGCCGCGGCGTTCCCTCGCCCCGCGGTGTGGCGATAGAGAAGCACGCCACCCATCAACGATGGCGCCTCGGTGAAGAAGGTTGATTTCTGATCTCAACCGAACACATTGAGCTGATGGCTCGCTCCCGCAGTTAGCCGAACGCCCCCGCGGCCCCTCCTGGGGTCCGGGGGCGCCGTTTTCCCAGTTGAAGGAACGGTGGAGATGTGTTTCGATGGGTCCGGTGGCCATGCTCCGCCCGCCGCCCGGCACCTCTTCCCAGACTCAGCCGGACGGTCGGTCCGTCTATTCCGTTTTCGCCCTTAGGCTAGGCCAGCGGGGCATCGCCCCTCTCTGCGCGCGCCCTCTCGATGAGGCCCGGCGTCAGGTCGAGTTCGCCGAGCGCCACGTCCCCCACGCCGTAGGCGTCCAGCAGCGCCGCCGCGTCCTCCCCGAGCATCGCCCTGAAGGCGCGCGCGGGCGTCGCGAAGCCGAGCGCGCCGCGGGGCTCGGAGTTCACGTGCGACATGGCCAGCGCCAGGTCGGCCGGGGCGAGCCGGTCGAACCTGATTCCGGCGCCCTTGGGCAGCAGCTTCCTGATCTCGACGTGGTTGCGCTCGCAGGCGCCCTTCTGGTCGCTGCGCCTCGGGTCGCAGTAGAACAGCCTCGTCTCGCCGGGCCCCTCGCCGAGGAGCGCGGCGATCGCGCCCTCGTCGGAGAACTCGGCGCCGTTGTCGGTGAGCACGGCGCGGAACACGCGGCGGGTCCCGTCGGCGCCGAGGACCGCCCGGACGCCCTCAAGGGCGTCCGCGACGCACCCGGCGGTCTTCTCCTCCAGCGGCAGCGCGAGCTGGAGCCTGCTGGGGCGGTGCAGCAGCGTGAGCAGGCAGGCGGAGTCCTCCCGCGCGCCCTCGACCGTGTCCATCTCCCAGGCCGCGGCGCACGCGTCCTCCCCGAGGGCGAGGAACGCGGCATGCGACCTGCGGGCGGAGTGGCGCGTGGCCGCCCGGCCGGCGGCGCTCTTCCTCGGCCTGTAGCCGACCTTTCGCCTGAGCTCCATGTTGGTCATGCCGTCGTAGCCCGCCGAGACCCAGCGGTAGATGGTCGAGGGAGACAGGTCCACCGGCCCGCCGTTGCGCGCCGCCATCTGCTCGGGCGACAGCCCCCGGCGCAGGCAGTCCCTGATG
>DBGAZC010000214.1:0-16711 GCA_048472015.1 Collinsella sp.
GCCCCCATATGTTCGGCAACGTCGCAGGCAAGGATATCCACGCGCGACACATTAAGCGAGACCGGAACCACGCGAAGACCGCGATCGAGACGCTCGCGAAGCCATATGGCGACACCCTGCCAAATGTACTTGTCGAGCGTCACTACAAAGCCGCTTTCCTCGAGTGCGGGGATAAACGTTGCGGGCGAAATGAGAGAGCCGTCCTTGTCAATCCAGCGTGTAAGAGCCTCGGCGCCAATGATCTTGCCGGTTTCCATATCGACCTGGGGCTGAAGGTAGTACGTGATGCGGCCGTTTGAAAGTGCGTACTGGAATTCGGTCAGCGTGCGGTGGAACGCGACTTCGCGCTCGTACTCCGCAGGACAGAAAATGGCAATGCGCTCCTTGAAGTCGTTTTTTGCGCGCCGATTGGTAAACATGGCCTTTGCCTGCGCATCGATGGTGATCTCCTCATTGGAGTCGATGGGGTAAACGCCCATGGACGGCCAAAAACCTACGCCGTCATCATGCCTGGCTACTGCCTCGCGAACGCGGTTGTAGATTTGATGGACGGTGTTGTGCTCAAAGGGGATGAGTATGCAAAAGTCATCTTGGCCCCAGTACCCTGCGATGCCCATATCGGCATTCTCGATATCCTTGAGGACCGTGCCCACATCGGCGAGCATGCAGTCGCCTTCGGCCTGGCCGTGCCATTCATTAAACAGGCGCATGTGGCCCATGTCGACCGTGGCGATGCACCAGGTGCCGTCGCGCCTTGCCTCGAGAAATGCGTTGGCGCGCCGCATGAACTCGCTGGGTCGATAGAGGCCCGTGAGTGAGTCGATACGTTCGGCGATGGCGCTTTTGCGCTCCGCCTCGGGTATGGGGAGGCTGTCGTTGGGAACAAGCCCGCCGGCCGTGCGAAGGCGACGGTCGAGTTCGCCTAAAACGGCGGTCGCTTGATGGGTTAAGTGCTCGTAAAAGGCCGGGACGACAAGGCAGACGGGAGTAATGGTGTCGCCTGCGATTTGAACAGGAGCGAAAACGGCCTCTTTAAGGTGGCGGGTCAGTTGCTCGAATGCCTCGTGGTCCAAGTCGTTGCTGAGCACGACGAACTGGACGCTTCGTGAACGGTAGACCCGGCTCCTGCCGCGGGTGATCGACAGCATGCGGCCTGCGTATTCGGCAAGCATGTTGTCGACAGCCTCGGCCCCGTAGAGCTCGTTGAGCTTTGTCGTGCCACGAACGCGCACCGCTATAAGCCCTGTCTCGCAACGATCGCGGCGGCAGGCATCGATAGCGTTGATCAGCATACGCTGTGTTCCGAGGCCCGTGGCGGCGTCGACGGTCTCGGCAAGTGAGTGGTTGACAAGTTCGCCGACATAGAGCGAGGGGGCATTTCCGTCGCCGTCGATGCGAAACCCGCGAGCACGGCAGAGAACGTAGTCACCCGCGGCATTGCGCATGCGGTACTGCATGACGCGGCGGTGTTTGGAGCCGTTAAAGATCTGGTTGATGTCGTTGGCGTAGGCCTCGAGGTCATCGGGATGGACACGCGTCTTCCAGAAATCGCGGCAGCTGTCTATGTGCTCCGAAGGAAGACCGAGATCGCGCAAGGCACCTTGCGACCAAAGGGTGCGGTCCTTGTCCAAGTTCTCGATAAAGAAATAACGGCCTTCGTTGAGCATCGAAAAGGCGTCGAAAATACGGTCGCTTATTTCGAAGTCGTCGGTGTGGACTTGCGCGATATTACGTCGATCAAGATGCATGGCATGACGTAGCTTGTAGTCGTACATGCGATGGTCGGCATCGAGTGTCATGCGATTGGAGGCTTCACCCAGGGCGGGGTCGGCGTGTGCCACTCCGTAGCTAAACGAGTGGGGCATCTCGGAATCGTTGTTTTTGAGCAGGATCGTTCGGCAGTGTTCCAGACGTTCGGCGAGGTCGTCCTCGGTCGCAATCGTAGATAGGATGGCAAACTCGTCGCCTCCCAGACGAAATGCCGCCTCGTCTACCTTCATATACAGCTTGAGATAAAGGCTTACCTGCAAGATATAGCGGTTGCCCTCGTCATGGCCAAAGACATCGTTGCAATGCTTGAGGTTATCGATGTCGATGAACGCCATGGTAACGGGGGCGTCCTGCTCCCAGAGCTCCTCGAGGGAACGGGCAAAGCCGCCGCGGTTGCCAAGTCCGGTAAGCTGGTCGGTAAAGGCGGTCCTAATCAGATCATCCTGACGCTCGAGAAGGTCACGGACGGTCTTTTCGAGCGTTTCGGTGTAATTGCTGACAGTTTCCATGTTCTAAGCGGCTTTCTGAGGTCGGGGCGGATTGCGTCGGGCGAGCTCGTTGTGTACACGCGTCGTTGCTCGGCGTTTTGCGTGTATCCAGGTCCCCGTCTTGCTGCGTTGTTGGGTTAATTTGCCGACGAATGTTCGCTGTTGATAACTGCTGAGTAGCATAAACAGCAGTGCACAATTATAGATGGGTGCACATGCTGCGGGCGGCTATTATTCGACAAGCGGTAGCGCGACGATGCGATGCTTGATAAAAATGCGACTGAGACGATATATGTTGACGGGTATACTTGTCCCGGTTTAAAACGCGGGAACGGAGATGGTCGCATGGCACAGTCAAATATGACGCGCACGGTGGGGCTGGCGCTCGAGGGAGGCGGCTACCGCGGTATGTATACGGCGGGCGTGCTCGACGTTTGGATGGAGCACGGTTTGACCTGCGACCATATGGTGGGTGTCTCGGCGGGCGCGGCGTTTGGCTACAACTTTAAATCGCGGCAGATTGGGCGCGCCATTCGCTACAACAAGGCATATTGTGCCGATAAGCGCTATGCGGGTGTAGCAAGCTGGCTGCGGACTGGCGACATGTTCAATGCCGATTTTGCCTATCATGAGGTGCCCATCGAGCGCGATCCCATCGACCTGGAGGCATATCGCGCCTGCCCCATGCGGTTTACGTGCGTGTGTACCGATATCGAGACGGGCAAGGCCGTCTACCATGACCTGTCCTATGGCGACGAGCGGGATATCGAGTGGATTCGGGCGTCGTCGGCGATTCCCGTGGCGACGCGTCCCGTTGCTATTGAAGGACATAAGTATCTGGATGGTGGCGTGGCTGATTCTATTCCCAGTGCATGGCTGTTTGCGCAGGGGTATGACCGCAATATCGTGGTGCTCACGCAGCCGGCGGGATTTGTGAAGCAGCCCAACAGCGTGATGCCCATGCTACGTCGCGTGTTCCGTCACTATCCGGAGTTTGTCGCGGCGCTTGAGCATCGGCATGAGGTCTACAATGCCACACTCGATGACCTGGCACGTCGCGAGGCTGCCGGCGAAATCTTTGTGGTGCGGCCGAGCGAATCGGTGAAGGTGCCGTCGCTGTGCCGCGAGCCCGATGAGCTCGAGCGCATCTATCAGATCGGCCGCCACGATGCGGAGTCGTCTTTGTCCGCGCTGGAAACGTATCTGGCAAGGTAGAGGCTGTGGCGGAAAGCGCATCCCGGAATGGAGGTTCAAACTGGGATGCGCTTTCCATCGCTGAAGATGTGAGGCTGCGGATCAGCTGCTCGGCTTATGCCTATGCCTGCTGCCAGGTGTGGACGAGCTCCTTGGCGGCGGCGTAGGGGTCGTCGGCACTGCAGACGGCGCTCACCACAAAGAAGCCATCGACGCCGGTGGCCTTGAGCTGCGGCAGGTCGGCCGTCTTGACGCCACCGCCCACCACGATGGGCACGGGGCTTGCCGCGTGGAGTGCGGCCAGGTCCTCAAAGCTCTTGGTGATGATGGAGCCGTCGGCCGCGCGTCCGCAATCGCGTTTGGTCTCGGTTTCGTGGAGCGGGCCGATGCCCAGGTAGTCGACTAGGCTCATGTCGGCGGTCTTGACGTACTCGAGCATCTCCTCGCAACGGGCCGAAAGGCCCACGATGGCGTCGGGGCCCAAAAGTTTGCGGCAGACCTCGACGGGAATATCGCTCTGGCCCACGTGCACGCCGTCGACAGCAATACCCTGCTCGCGCGCGGCGAGTACGCAGTCAAGGCGGTCGTCGATCAGCAAGGCGACCTGACCGGTCTTGCCGGCCTGTGCGATTGCCTGCGCGGCGTCGCCGGTCAGCGCGATGATCTCGCGGGCGCTTGCCACCTTGGAGCGCACCTGGATGCAGGTAAAGCCTGCGTCGAGCGCCTGGGCCACCACATCGCCCACGGGACGCCCCAGCGTGTTTTCGGGGCCGAGTACCAGATAGGCCGAGATATCAAGGTTGTCGCGGATGCTCATCGTGCTTCCTCCTGCTTTTTGATCTGTGCTTCCATGCGCTCGAGCTTGCCGGTCATGGTGTCAGTAAATCCGGGTCGAATATCGGCTTTGAGCACGACTTCGGTGCGGATGCCCTTGCTCGCCAACACAAAGGTTGCGTCGCGCACGACCTGCATGACCTCGTCCCAGTCGCCCTCGATCTCGGTGAACATCGAGGTGGTGCGGTTGGGAAGGCCGCTCTCGCGAATGACGCGCACGACCTCGGCGACCTCGGCGGACAGCTCATCGCCGGTGCCGCATGGGGCGATGGCCACGGCGACGAGTGTGTTCATGCCGGTATTGGTTGCGGGCTCGGACATGGCTTATGCCTCCTCGAGCTCGAGTCGGTTATCGGCGATGTCTTGGGCGGTTGCGCGGTAGAGCTCGTCGATAAAGGCGACCTTAAAGCTTGCCGGGGCATCGGCGACAGCGGCGGCACGCGTGCCGGCAACGTTGTAGACGGCGGTGCCGCAGACGGCTGCCGTAAACGGGTCGGCGGCGCAGGCGTACACGGCCAGCACACCGCCCTGCGAGCAGCCGCAGCCGGTAATCTTGGACATGAGCGGGCTGCCGCCGTGGGACTTGGCCACCGTCGTGCCGTCGGTAATCAGGTCGACTTCGCCCGAGACCACTACGGCACCGCCGGTGTAGCGGGCGAGCGCCACAGCGGCATCGCGGGCGGCATCTACCGTGTCGGTGGTATCGACACCGCGTACGCGGCTCAGATCAGCCGCCTCGCCCTCAAGACCCCACAGACCGGCGAGCGCGATGATCTCGGAGGCGTTGCCGCGCACGATGGCGGGCTTGTACTGCTTGAGCTCGTTTACCAGCTGGGTGCGCAGGCTACCGATGCCCAGGCCAACCGGATCGAGTACCCAGGGCTTGCTGGCGTCGTGTGCCGCCTTGGCCGCGCGGGGAATCGTCTGCTCGTAGATGGGGAAGAGCGTGCCCATGTTGAGATAGATGACGCCGCCGCCGGCAACGAGCGCCTCGCCCTCGTCGGGCAGATAGACCATGGCGGCCGAACCACCCACGGCGAGCTGTGCGTTGGCGACAAAGTCGATCGTCACCGTGTTGGTGATGGAGCCTGCCATCGGATTGGTGGCACGAATCTCCTCCACGGCCTTGACCATATGTTGCTTAAGCTGTTCCGAATCAATCACTGCACATGCCTCCTTGGCATAGAAAAGGGGCGCTGTGCATAGACAGCGCCCCTGTAAAGGCGGCATGCTCCCTACGCCAGCATTAACTGACAGGTTCAAAGGATTGGGCCCCATGCCCTCTCAGCCTTGTGGTTTGCACCGCCGGCACTCCCGCATCGAATCTGTTACTCCCTATACTAGCGCACCTGCCAAAAAGGGACAGGTTTATTTTGGCAGGTAACAACTGGGACTTTGCGTTTTCCCAGATGAAACCTGCCGAAATAAACCTGTCCCTTTTTGGCAGGTCGGTACAATAGATGGGATTAAGAATGACCGAGGGGACCTTATGATCAAACTTGTGCTGACCGATATGGACGATACACTGATTCCAGCCGGGCATGACGGCGCCAGCGACTACGCCATTGAGGGTATTCATGCCATGCAGGCGGCGGGTTTGCACTTTGGGCCGGTTTCGGGTCGTCAGCCGTCCGCGATGGGCTGGATGTTCCGCAATCGCTCCGAGTGCTTCTCGACCGGTGCGTTTTGCAACGGCCAGGTGATGTTTGTCGATGGCGAAGTAGTCGCTTCGCGCGCAATCGATAACGATGTCCTTATGCGCTTAGCCGATTATTTTGAACAGGAGACCGACGATACGTATTTGAAGGTCTACCGTCTGGGTGATGACTTTTGGAATAACGATGCCTATTGCGTGACAAGCGATCCCGAGCGTGTGCGTCGCGCCATGAAGTCAGGCGGCAACGCGTGGCTCAAGGGCGAAGAGGCTCCCTGTCGTCCTGTCGTTGACGATGCCCCGGTATACAAGGCGAATATCTGGAGTGCCCGTTCGCGCGAGGAGCTCGCCGAGCTGCGCGAGCGTGTTGCCGCTGAGGTGCCGGAGCTCTCACTCGTGTTTCCCAACAACCGCGTGCGCCTGTTCGACGTTCTTCCGACCGGCTGGGACAAGGGCTGCGCTGCGCTGGAGCTGGCGCGCGCTTTGGGCCTGACGCCCGACGAGGTGGCCGTATTTGGCGATTCCGATAACGATTTGCCCATGATCGATGCCGTTCCTAACTCCGTTGCAGTCGCCAATGCCAACGAGGCCGTCACGGCTGCCGCACGCTGGCATATTGGCGCTGCGGCAGATGATGCGGTTGCCGGGGCTCTGCATCAGATTGCCGCCTGCGCCGCGACGGGGGAGATGCCGTCGTTTATGAGCCAAATGGACACGGCGGGTTTTGACGTCACGAACGTCTAGGGAGAAAGCCATGAAGCTCCAGCAACTCAGATATGTCGTCAAAGTTGCCGAATGCGGCAGCATCACCGAGGCCTCGCGCCGGCTCTTTGTGTCGCAGCCTTCGATTACCGCGTCGATCCGCGATCTCGAAAACGAGATGGGTGTGCATATCTTTGAGCGCACCAACAAGGGTGTCATTGTGTCCGAGGAAGGCGAGACCTTCTTGGGGTACGCGCGCCAGGTGCTCGACCAGGCCGACCTGCTCGAGGGCAAGTACAAAGGTACGTCCGAGCAGGTGCCGCACTTTAGTGTGAGCTGCCAGCATTATTCCTTTGCCGTTAATGCGTTTGTCGATGTGATCCGCGAGTTCGATGCCGCGCGCTACGACTTTACCCTGCGCGAGGAGCAGACCCACGAGATTATCGAGGATGTCGCGCATATGAAAAGCGAGCTGGGCATCCTGTATCTGTCGGAGCACAATCGCGAGGTCATCGAGCGCATGCTGGTGGCCAACGAGCTCGTGTTCGAAGGGCTCTTCTGCGCCACGCCGCATGTCTTCGTCTGCGCCGACCATCCGCTGGCGGGCCGCTCCAGCGTGACGCTCGAGGATCTGGAAGACTACCCGTTCCTGTCCTACGAGCAGGGCAGCTATAACTCGTTTTATTATTCCGAGGAGCTGACCTCGACCTTTGAGCGTCGCAAGAATATCCGCGTGCGTGACCGTGCGACGCTGTTCAATTTGGCCATGGGCCTCAACGGCTACACGGTATGCTCGGGCGTGATCAGCCACGAGCTCAACGGCCCCGGCATTATCTCGATTCCGCTCGACGTGGACGAGTACATGGAGATCGGCATTATTACGCGCAAGAACACGACGCTCACGCGCTACGGTCGGGCCTATATCGACGCGATTCGTCAGCATATCTAGGCTGCTGTGCTCCGCACGGTTCAAGTCTCTTTATGACAGTCCAGACTGATATAGGAAGCATCTATATCAAACTGTTATAAACGTATATTTTACGATGGCCATATGAGCGCTCATACTCTGTCCCAGTAAAGCAACCAATGCAAAGGGAGATATCTATGAGCACTTCGATTCAACCGAACGCGCCGTTTCGCGCCGATATCGTCGGCAGTTTTCTTCGTCCGCAGGCTGTAAAGGATGCCCGTGCCGCCTATGTCGCGGGTAAACTTGACGCTTCCGGCCTTAAGGCCGTCGAGGACGATGCTATTCGCGATTTGGTGGCAAAGCAGAAGGCCGCCGGCCTGCAGGTCATCACCGATGGCGAGTTTCGCCGCAGCTACTGGCACCTCGATTTTATGTGGGGGCTGAACGGCGTCGAGCGTCGCACCTCGCGTACGGGATATATGTTCCACGACGAGGAGACCACGGCCGATACCGCCGTGGTGACTGGCTCCATCAGCGGCGAGAACCACCCCTTCGTCGAGCACTTTAAGTTTGTCAAGGCACTTGAGGGCGAGGACCACGTTGCACGCCAGACCATCCCGGCGCCTATCCAGACGTTCTCTGAGGTCACGCTCGACCGCTGCGATGGCCAGCAGGAGAGCCTGCGCGCTGTCTATAAGACCGATGAGGAACTTGCCGACGCCATCGCAGCCGCTTATCGTACGGTGATCGCCGACCTGTACGCTGCAGGCTGCCGCAACATCCAGTTTGATGACTGCACCTGGGGCATCTATTGCGATGCCGACTTTGTGTCCAAGACCGGCATGAGCCCGGTTGATCTGCAAAAGGTGAGTGAGCTGGGCGTGGCGCTCAACAACGCCGCTATCGAGGGCAAGCCCGACGACCTGGTCATTAACACGCATGTGTGCCGCGGTAACTACCACTCTACCTATGCCTTCGAGGGTGGCTATGACCCCATCGCGCCATACCTGTTCGCAAACGAGGATGTTGACGCATTTTACCTGGAGTTCGATACGCCGCGCGCCGGCGGTTTTGAGCCGTTGAGGTACGTTGCCCCTGGCAAGAAGGTCGTGTTGGGCCTGGTGACCACCAAGGCCGCTGAGCTTGAGGACGAGGATGCCATCGTCGAGCGTATTCACGAGGCTGCAAAGTATGTTCCGCTCGAGAACCTGTATCTGTCTCCGCAGTGCGGCTTTGCCAGCTGCGAGATTGGCAACAAGCTGACCGAGGACGAGCAATGGGCAAAGATCGCGCTGGTCAAGCGTATTGCCGAGCGCGTTTGGAAATAGCGGTAACGTTCGCAGGTGACGGCGCGTGCGAGACATGGCGCATCGCGTACAATGGTTCGGATCGTATCGTTCGGGCAGGTAATCCGCTATGCTCGAGCGCCCTTCCATTTTGAAAGGACTCTCATGTCCCAGTCCTCGACGCCCGCCGCCAGCGATGCCATCTACGACGCATCGTCGCTCGGCCGCCCGCGCATGTTTTTGCTCGGTCTGCAGCACCTGTTTGCCATGTTTGGCGCCACCGTGCTGGTGCCCGTGCTCACCGGTCTCTCGGTTTCGGCAACGCTTTTGTTTGCCGGTTTGGGCACACTGCTGTTCCACTTCCTGTCGCGCGGTAAGGTGCCGGCATTTTTGGGCTCATCGTTTGCCTTTATTGCCGGTTATGCCGCAATCGCGCCCAACGGCGAGACCGAGCTTTTGCCCTACGCTTGTCTGGGCGTTGCTTGCGCCGGCCTGCTTTATCCGGTGCTTGCGGCGCTCTTCCGCGCCTTTGGCGCCAAGCGTGTCATGCGTTTCTTCCCGCCGGTGGTGACTGGCCCCATCGTCATTTCGATCGGTCTGATCCTGGCGAGCTCCGCTATTGCTAACTGCCAGACCAACTGGCTTGTGGCTGTCATTGGCGTTGCCGTTATCGTCATCTGCAACATCTGGGGCCGTGGCATGGTCAAGATCGTGCCGATTTTGCTGGGCGTTGTGGTGAGCTATGCCGTTGCGGCTGCGCTCGGCGAGGTTGATTTCTCGGGCGTTGCCGCCGCTCCGTGGGTCGGTCTGCCCATCGTGTGGGACAACACCGTGTTTGCACTCTTTGGGCCGCAGTTCGATAACGGTCTTGCCACGACGGCCATCATCACCATCATGCCGCTGGCCTTCGCGACCATGATCGAGCATATCGGCGATATCTCTGCTATCGGTTCGACTTGCGAGCGCAACTACATTGCCGATCCCGGTCTGCATCGCACGCTGCTCGGCGACGGCCTTGCCACGATTCTGGCTTCGCTCTTTGGCGCTCCGGCCAACACTACGTATGGCGAGAACACCGGCGTGCTCGCCCTGACGCGCGTGTTCGACCCGCGCGTAATTCGAATTGCCGCGTGTTGCGCCATCGTGCTTTCGTTCTGCCCCAAGTTCGCCGCGGTCATCGCCGCCATGCCGGCATGCGTTATCGGCGGTGTGTCGCTCGTGCTCTACGGCATGATCAGCGCTGTGGGCGTCCGCAACCTCATCGAGAACCAGGTCGATTTCCAGAACAACCGCAACGTGCTGGTTGCCGCGCTGGTGCTCGTGCTTTCGCTCGGCATCGCGTACAGCACCGCCGGCGCCATCGTGTTGGAGCTGGGCGGCGTGACCATTTCGCTGTCCGGCATTGCCGTGGGCTCACTGGTGGGCATCGTGCTCAACGCCATCCTGCCGGGTAACGACTTTGAGTTTGATGTCTCCGAGCTTGAGGAGGCTGCTGAGTAGCAGCTGCGTTCAGCTAAAACAAGATATGGTGCCCATGCGTATATGCGTGTGGGCACCATTTTTAATGCGTCAGTATCCAGTGGATGCCGCGGGCCATGCGTAAGTCGGTTTGGGCAAAGTGATTGCCGGGGTTGAGCTCCAGCGTTGTTGGAATGCCGCGCTCGACGAGCAACGCTTCCATCGCGCGTGTGTCGTCGAGTACATGCCGCATCATGCGGTTGGGCGTCTTGGTTTCCTTTTTGCCGAGTGACAGGTAGACGGCTTGCGGGCTGCCGGCAAAAGGGGCCGTGCTGGCACGGTCGACAAAGTCGGGAAACCATAGCGACCCCGATGCGCTCGCGGCGCGGTCAAAGGCGTCGGTTTGCCAGAGGGACCAGAGTGCGAAGAGGCCCGCGAGCGAGTAGCCGGCAATGCCGCGCCAGGTGGGCGGCTGAGGAAGCGACGACTCGACCTGGGGGATTATCTGATTCAGCAGCTCATCAAGAAAATCGGCAGCTTGGCCGCCGAAAGGCTCGGCATCGCGTACGGTCCCGTCGCATGCCCAGGGGCTCAGCTCGCGATTCCAATCGAGCCCGCCAATGGTGACGAGGGCGAATGGCGGACAGTCGAGCTCTCGGCAACACTTATAAACCTCGCTGCCGTCGCCCACGACCACAGGAAGGTAGATGACAGGCGCGCTTTCCGTATGATTCGAATAAACGGTTATCTGCTTTTGATGCGCTTCCATGACGGGCTTCTCTCAGTGTTGTGATATCGGCAGCCCCAATTGTCGCACGCCAGCGTATGCCGGTTGGGCTAGACCAAAGACAATCTCGTGCATCCCCTGCGGACGCATATGGAAAACGCCACCGCCGGAGGGGAGCTCGGCGGTGGCGTTGTTAAACGGTGCTGGGGTTCGGGGCCTTCGCGGGAGCTGCCATGTGCGCAGAGGCGTCTAAGAACGCTTACGGCTCGCCATGGTGCCTGCGGCGATAGCGGCTGTTCCCGCAAGGACGGTTGCCACGATGGCCGCACCCGAGGTGTCGCCGGTTGCCGCGAGCACGCCGGTAGTCTTGGCTTTCGTGGTTGAAGCCGCAACGGCCTTGGTCGGCTTTGAGCCCTCAGGCTTGGGGTTCTGCTTGGACTCCGCGGGCTTGCTTTCTGCGGGCTTGGTCTCGTCGGGCTTGGGGTCTTCCGGCTTGGCTACCTCGGGAGGTGCGATGGTCGTACTTTTGGCGACTGCTTTGATATAGAGGGAGTCGACCGTGGCGTCGCCCGTGCCGATGGCTTGGCCTGCCTCGTAGATGCCGTCACGGAGCTTGCGATAGTCAATGACCTTGCCGCCTTCGGGCGTCTGGATGGCGGCGTTCTCAATCTTGATGGTGCCGATTGTCTTGCCGTCAGCGCTCATGGCACGGGCAAAGATTGCCGCTGTATCTCCTTCGGCCGTTACCTTGCTGCGGATGATCGAGATGACTGCGGGTGTGACGCCCTCGCTGGTCTGGGCGATGATGCCGATGTTCTCGCCTTGGGGTTCGCGCCTCGTCTCGCCATCTTGGTTTTCGCTGTAGGGGATGGGGCCGTCGCCGTTCTCGACATAGCGGGCTATGGCCTTGACAACGGAGTCGCTGATGTAGATGTGGCCGCCCTTCTCGTTGGGTCGATCGTTTCTGGTGGAGAATGCAGCCGAAACCTCGCCTTCCGCAAACGCGTCCACGGTGGAGCCGTTCTTGACGACGATGTCGTCCTGGTAGGTGAAGAGGGCGTTGGCGCCACCGTATCTGCCTTTACTTGCACGGACCGTCACGTTTGCATGATCGAGGGTGATGCCCTTGTGGGCATAGACGCCATATTCAACACCGTTTACGTTGAGGGAGGCGTTTGTGGCTGCGAGGCTGCCCTTGGCCTCGACGGCAGCGTCTTCCTCGGAGCTTGCCTTGACCTGGCTGCCGTCCGAGATGTTGATATTGTCGCCGCTCCAAAGGGCCTCACCATCGGCTGAGCTTGCCTCGACCGTCCCGCCACCCTTGATGGTGAGGTTCTTGTCGGCTCCAATACCCTTGTCCTTGGTAGCCCTGGCGGTGACGGCTCCGCTGTCGTCAATCGTGATATTGCCGTTTGCCCTGATGCCATCCGATGCACCCGTGGCGTTGACGTTGCCCGAACCTTTGATAGCGAGATCACCTCCGGCATTGATGGCATCAAACCCAGTGCTCGTGGCGTTGACGGATCCGGCTCCGTCGATGTTGATATTACCCGTGGTGAGGATAGCGTCCTCAGTAGATGTCACGCTGAGCGTGCCGCCCTCGTCGCCTTGGATATTGAGCTCGGCATTCTCGTTAGTGCCATGAGAAACGTTGATGCTTTCGATCCATTCGGCAGTGACGATGTTGGTTCCCGAGTAATTCACGTTGAGCTTGCCTGCGGCCTGGATCTCGCCGCCGTTATAGTTGTTGAGCTTCAAGTCGTCGGCGCCGTCCCACGACCAGGTACCGGCCTCGTCGCTCGCCGCGGTGTTGTACTTGTTGCCGCCGACCTTGACCCATTCCGCTGCGAGCGAGACGCTCGGCATGAGCAGCGAGCTCACCGTGAGCGCGCAGGCCAGGCCGCAGACGATGCGGCGCGTCACGCGGCGCCAGCTGCCGTGCGCGAGTCCTATGCGACGGCGAACGTCGGGTTCGGCAACATGGGTTCCGGCGGTAGCGTCATTGCGTTTGGGGGTCGTGAACAAGGCTGCCATGGTTGCTCCCGTTCTCATAGGGCCTATACGACTAGATTCAGCGTATCTGCTGGATGTTGCCGGCGGTAGTGCCGTTTGGAGGGCAAAATGGCCAAAATGGGGGAGAAATAGGCCGCACGCCGGCGCAGGGACCGGCGCTAAAAGAAAAGCGCGGGGCCGCATGGCGACTCCGCGCTTTATTGTTCAGCTTTTGCAGCCTTGCCCTTACGCTACGAAGAAGTAGACGAGGAAGGCAAGGGCCGCGATCCACCCGTCCCGTGCGAAAAAGTGTTTACGAGCGCTTGCGGCTCACCACGGCGCCCGCGGCGATGGCGGCTGTTCCCGCAAGGGCGGCTGCCACGATGGCTGCGCTCGAGGCGTCGCCGGTTGCTGCGAGTTTGCCGGCGATCTTGGCTCCCGTGGCTGCAACTGCAACGGTCTTGGTCGTCTTCGTGCCCTCGGACTTGGAACCCTCGGGCTTGGTCTCGCCTGGCTTCTCCTCGGGTTTGATCTCCTCGGGAGGCGCGATGACCGTGCTCTTGGCGACAGCTTCGTTATAGGGGGAGTCGATCACAGCGTCGCCCGTGCCGATGGTTTGACCCACCACGTAGAAGATGCCGTCATCGAGTTCTTCCTTGTTGCGATAGCCAATGATCTTGCCGCCTGTGGGCGTCTGTATGGGAGCGCCTTCGATCTCGATGGTGCCGATTGTCTCGCCGTCCGCGCTCACGGCAAGGGCGAAGATTGCCGCCGTGTCTCCCTCAGCTGTGACCTTACTGCGGACAATCGAGATGGTCGCGGGCGTGATGCCCTCCTTGGTCCGGGCAAAGATGCCGATGTTCATGCCCCTATGCTCGGGAATGACCGCGCCACTTTGGTCGTTGCTGTAGTGATCGGGGCCGTCGCTACCGGACTCGACATAGCGGGCTATAGCCTTGACAACGGAGTCACTAATGTAGATGTGACCACCCGCTTCGTTGGGGTAGTAGTTTCTGGTGAAGATTGCGGTCGAGAACTGGCCTTCTGCGAACGCATCCACGATCGAGCCGTTCTTGATGACGATGTCGTCCTCGTCGGTGAAGAGGGCGCTGGCTTCATCGTTCCCTGCACTTGCACGGACCGTTACGGTTGCGCCATCGAACGTGATGCCCTTGTAGACATAGATGCCATACCCAACGCCACTTGCGTTGAGGGAAGCGTTCGTGACCGTGAGGCTGTTTTTACCGTCGATGGTGGCGTCTTCCTCGGAGCTTGCCTTGACCTGGCTGCCACCCGAGATCTCGATGTTGCCGTCGGCCCAAATCGCATTGTCTTTGATAGAGCTTGCCTCTACCTTGCCGCCGCCCTTTATGATGAGGTTCTCGTTAGCATCGATACCCTGATCCTCGGTGGCCTTGGCGGTGACGGTTCCGCTGTTGTCGATCGTGATGTTGCCGTCGGCCCTGATGCCATCCGAATCGCCCGTGGCGTTAACGTTTCCCGAGCCCTTGATGGTGACATCGCCCCCGGCATCGATGGCATCGTGCTCGGTGCTCGTGGCGTTGACAGTGCCAGCGCCGTCGATGTTGATGCTGCCGACGGAAGTGATGGCGTCACGAGAAGATGTCACGTTGAGCGTGCTGGACGCGTCGCCCTGAATATTAAGCTCGGCGTTCTCGTTCGCGCCATCCTTAACCTTGATGCCGCGGCCGTCGCCGTTAGTGACGATGTTGTCGCCCTCGTAGCTCACGTTGAGCTTGCCCGCTGCCTCGATCGCGCCGCCGTTATAGCCGTTGAGCTTCATGTCATCGGCGCCGTCCCAGCTCCAGGTGCCGGCGGCGTCTCCCGCGGGCCCCGCGGCCGCTTCGTGGCGGACGCCGCCGACGTCCACCCACTCGGCCGCGAGCGAGACGCTCGGCATGAGCAGCGAGCTCACCGTGAGCGCGCAGGCCAGGCCGCAGACGATGCGGCGCGTCACGCGGCGCCAGCTGCCGTGTGCGAGCAGCGTGCGACGGCACACGTCGGGCTCGACAAAATGGGCTCCAGAGGTTTTGTCATTGCGCTTGGGGGTCGTGAACAAGGCGGCCATGGTTACTCCCATCCTCATAGGGCCTATGCGATTAAGCCCAGCATATCTGCAGGATGTAGCCGGCGGTAGTGCCGTTTGGAGGGCAAAATGTCCAAAACTTGGGAAGCAAAACATCGCGCGTCTGTGCGTTGCCTGGCTTTAAAAGAAAAGCGCGGAGCCGCTCGATGCGACTCAGCGCTTTGGTGTTCTGTTTTAGCAGACTATGCCGTTACGCTACGAAGAAGTAGACGAGGAAGGCGAGAGCTGCGATCCACATGAGCGGCTTGATCTTGGAGGCCTCGCCCTTAAAGAGCGCGACGATCACGTAGGCGATAAAGCCTAGGCCAATGCCGGCAGAGATGGAGTAGGTGAAGGGCACGCCGGCGACAATCATGAACGCCGGGAAACCCTGCGACACGTCGGACCAGTCGATCTCGGAGGCCTCGCTCATCATGAGGTAGCCGACGTAGACCAGAGCACCGCAGGTGGCGGCGCTGGAAACGATGGTGACGATGGGGGAGAAGAACGCGGCGAGAATGAACAGCACGCCGGTGGTGACGGAGGTGAGGCCCGTGCGGCCACCGTCGGCGGCGCCGGAAGTGGACTCGACGAAGGTGGTGATGGAGGAGACACCCATGAAACCGCCCACAGCAGCGGCGGCGGAGTCGACGATCAGGATCTCCTTGATATTCTCGACGTTGCCGTCGTCGGTGAGGAACTCGCCCTGCTTGGCCACGGCCATCGCGGTGCCCATGGTGTCGAAGAAGTCACTCATGAGCAGCGAGAACGAGATGACGAGGAGCGCGGGGTCGGTAAGGACCTTGACGATGGCGGGCACGCCGCCGGCGTCGGCGATGGGGCCACCGATGCTCGAGAAGTCGAGCGGGGCGATGATACCGGTCGGAGCCTGGGTCACACCTAGGGGGATACCGGCGATGACGGCGACGACGATGCCGATGAGCAGCGAGCCGGGGACGTTGCGGCAGGCGAGGGCGACCGTCACCAGGATGGAGATGATGCCGACGATGAAGGTGGGGGAGGTGATGTCGCCCAGACCGACGAGTGTACCGGCGCCAGCGGTGATAATGCCGGCATCGCACAGGCCAATCATGGCGATGAACAGGCCCAGACCCACCGAGATGGCGTGACGCAGGACAACCGGGATGGCGTCCATGATGGCCTCGCGCAGGCCACAAAGCACGAGCAGCAAGATGACGATACCCTCGAGGAAGATGACGCTCATGGCCACGTGCCAGTCACCGCCGCAGACGGTGGTGGCGATTCCAGCGATCATCGCGTTGACGCCTAAGCCCGACGCGCAGGCGAGCGGGCGGTTGGCGAAGATGCCCATGCAGATGGTCATGATGCCGGCGCCCAGGCAGGTGGCGCAGGCGAGCGCTCCCGCATCGATGCCGGCGCCCGAGAGCACCGCGGGGTTGACGGCAATGATGTAGGCCATTGCCAGGAACGTTGTCAGTCCAGCGCGAAGTTCGGTCCCGATTGTGGACTTGCGCTCGCTGACGTGAAATAGTTCGTCCATGCATACCCTTTCCTTGTTCGGCCCCGAGTTTAGGCCGATTGACACGAACTCACCCACTATAGCCCCTTTACGACGCTGTTGTTCCTCG
>DBGAZC010000215.1:0-25636 GCA_048472015.1 Collinsella sp.
CTGTGATCGGTGCGTTTGCGCAGGCTATGGGTGGTACCGCCGAGGGCGGCTACGTTGAGCTCAAGGTCGATGTCTCGTATCAATCGCGTCCCGAATGGCTGGAGGGAGATTATGATTCGTGGATTGCTGCATGGGATTAAGCGTTTCTGGTCTAGATGCGTTTTGACGCGCCGTCCGAGCTGCCATCGCAAGCGAGGCGGCTTTATGGGCCGCGCCGGTGTTGATCTGTTTATCGAAGACGGCGCCTATACCACGCTTTCTTCTGCCGTGGTCATCCTAGTGGTGCTCACGTTGTTGTTTTCGTCGACCGCGGCGATATGGAGTATGTCGCGTGCCGGGGATACCCAGGTGGCGGCAGATAGCGGCGCGCTGGCAGGTGCCAACGTAGCGTCGTCCTATCACACGGCTGCCACGGTGGTTGATGCGAGCATCTTGAGTTTGGGCCTGGCGGGGTTTGCCACGATCGGGACGGGCCTGGTCGCCATCCTCATTCCAGGTGCCGAACCAGTTGCCAGCAATATGGTCGACACCGGGATTGAGATCATTAAAACGCGCAACAAGTTTGCCAAAAGCGCATCGGAAGGCTTACAGAAAATCGAGACGGCTCTGCCGTATCTGATCGCCGCACGTGCCACGCAGGCGGTGTCGGCGCAGGATACCGATAGTGTGACCTATACCGGCACGGCGCTTGCCGTGCCCAGGACATCCGAGTCGGACTTCGCTGCGCTCAAAGGGTCCGAGATCTCGACCGATGCCATTAAAGACACATCGGATGATTTAGAGCGTGCGGCCGAGGAGCTGCGGAAGGCTTCTGAGGACACGGCGAAGGCTAAAGAGCGCGCTTGGCTGGCGGATTGTGGCGGGTCGGACGAGAGTTCGATTGGCAAGTACTCGTGTATGTGGGAGCGTGCGAAAAAACTAGCAGAACTATCTGACAGCCAGAACCGTCATGAAAAGTCGAGCATCACATGGGAGCCGCAAATAGCGCTCGATCGCGCGAAAACCTATTACCGACAGCGCTTGGCGAATGAAAAACCTCAGGGATCGAGCGTCGAGATGAAAGCGCAGTCAGCCGCTCGAAAAGCGTTCTATGCCTATGCGATTGAAGAGGTCGATCGAGCATACATAAAAGATGATGGCGAACGGTTTTCTGCCTATATCCCACTATTGCCGCGTGTCCCAAACGAGGTGCGGCCGACCGAACTTTACACCGATGCCGCATGGCCTGTAAGCAACAACGACGGCAGAACATACCTGCATTATGGAGTCGAATGCCCCGTCTATCAGAAAGGGACTCCGAGTGGGCTGGCATCTGTTGCTGATTATGATGGTCGTGATACATGCGAAGCGTGCGGCTTCGGCGTGGTTACGCTTGGAAGCGCCCTCATGCCGCCATCGTTCATCGAAAACGGCTTCGAGTACCACTTTGACAAGTTCAAAGAGGCTCTGGAAGACTACGTCGAATGCCGCAACAAAGAGCTCGAGCTCGAGCGTCAGACCGAAGACGAGGCCGATCGTGCGGGCAATACGTTTGACCAGGCCATCAAGGAGCTTTCGGGCGAGCGTCCGCGTATCGCTCCGCCCGGTCGCAACGGCGTGGTCGCCTTTGCGGTTACGGGTGCCATCTCGAGCCCCGACGAGCTCAACTCTTCGTTTAACACGGCAGTCAGGCTTGGCAATCGCGGTGCTATCTCTGGCGCGGTGCTGGCACCCGATGACGCGACGGCGCAAAACAACGTGCTTTCGCGATTTTTCTCGACATTGAAGGAACGCTCGGGCGGCGTTGCCGGCGTGCTCGACGGCGTCATGGATGTTTGGGGACGGCTGCTCGTAGGATACGGTGATATTCAAGGTTCGGCCGACGAACTTATGGACGAGATGATTAAAGGCCTAGGAGGGGGCAGCGGCGCGTTGGGCTCCATCGCATCGTGGCTCGGCGATACCGTTTCGGCGTCCGTGGCGGCGCTGGGTTTGGAACCGTGCGACTTGCGCCTGCGAAAGCCGGTGCTGACCGATTCTGCCAACGTCATTAAGAGTCCGGGGTCTGACATTGCGGGTCTCTCTCAAGCGCAAGACAAACTGCGAAGTATTCCGTTGGGCGTGACCGATCCCAAGGCGCTTTGCGAGGCGTTGGAATATCAAGTCGAACGCACCATTAGCGGTACGGTGTTCACACTTGCGGAGATTCCTCTGCCCGGCGGCGGCTCCATCCCGCTCACCGTCGATGTCGCCACGCTGGTTGGCGCTCTGGGCGGTGGGTCGTAATGAGTATCCGCATGCGTCTGCGCGAGGAGCGCGCCCAAGCGACGGTGGAGATGGCAGTGGTTACGCCCGTTTTGCTGGTGCTGGCACTCATCGTGTACAACGTCATGATCTTTGCCGGCGCTGTCGCGCGCTTCGACCGCGTGGTGCCCGACATCGTGCTAGCGCATGCCGTGGCGTCGGAGGGGGAGGGCGACGAAAGCTCTGCCGATGCCTCGGCGACGGTCCAGACTCAAATTCTGAATGCCATGGAAGGCTATGACTTGCAGATCGAAGTGTCGAGCGAGCAAGGCGCGAAGGCATCAGATGGTGGCCTGCTCTCCCTATCCGGTACGTTTAGGACCTACACCTGCACCATGCACTATGAGCCGTGGCCGACTTCTCTCAGCATCGCTGGCGTTCCGCTGGGGGCGCCGACAACGTTGTCGCACGAGCGCGCGGTGACGGTCGATCCATGGCATCCGGGGGTGGTCATGTGACCGCGGTCTCGTCCTACATCGCCTACGCGCGGGCACTCAATAGGCTGGGTTGGACGCCGGCCGAGTTTGTGGTGGCGGAGTCGTTTGTCGTGCGCCTGCGCGGCATGCTGGGACGGCGTCCGGTTGCCGCCAACGGCCTGTCGCTCGTCATGGCGTTTCCACGCTGCTCTTCGGTCCATACGTGTTTTATGGCCTATCCCATCGACATCGCCTTCATCGATCGCGACGGCAATATCCTCGCGCGCTACGAAAACGTTCGTCCTTGGCGCATGTGCTCCTGCCTCGGCGCCTGGGCCGTACTAGAGCGTCCTTCAATCATTGTTTCGACTCCTGCTCTCCAACGCGTGCCGGCTTAAGAATTGGCGACAGTGGACTTTCGTCATACGAAATTGGGTAAGATGGAGGAGAAGATGCATGGATGTTGAGATCCATCCCAACGCTAAAAAGCACCTGACGGAAAAGCAGGTGCTTAGCGCTTGGCTTGCGGTTACTGAGTGCATTCGTCGCGAGCCGAAGGACGAGCCGCCGAGATGGCTTGCAATTGGATGGCTCTCAGACGGACGAAGCGTGGAGCTTGTCGCGGTCGAGCTTGTCCGTGGGTGGCTTATCATTCATGCCTTGTCTCCAGTCCAGAAGAAATTTTGGCAGGAGATTGAACAGGCTCGGCAAAGGGGTCGATGATGGGCAAGACGTATACGGCCGCTAATGGTCAGGTTGTAACGGATGAAATGATTGACGCGTGGTGCGAGTCGTACGAGCGCGGAGAGTTTCCGGATGGCGAACACACCGTTGGTGGGATCGTGCATGGACGGCCCCCGCTCTCAGGTGAGGGGACGGCAACGCTGTCGGTCAAGATTCCTCTGGGAATGAAGGAGGCCATTCGTCGACGGGCGGCTGCCGAGGGGATGACGCCAAGTGAGTTTGCCCGTGCGGCTCTGAGTGAAAAACTTCTTGCTGCCGGCTGATGCCTCTGACGTGCCGATTTATAGAACCGAGGCTGTGCCCAAAAACTTTTTTAAAATTCTCGGTTGACCGGAACGCGTCCTTGGTTATACTAATCAAGCCTTGAAACAAGGCACACCTCAAATGGCTGGGTAGCTCAGTTGGTAGAGCAGAGGACTGAAAATCCTCGTGTCAGGGGTTCGATTCCCTTCCCCGCCACCTTGAATTGACTAGGACCTCTGCAAAGGGGTCCTTTTCTTTTATTGAGGGCTCTGCGGAAATTGCGTCCCGGAATTTGGCTTCAGAGTGGGATGCGTTTTCCGCTTTGAGGCCGCTTGGGAAAGCGCGACCCGGAATCCGGCGTCAGAATGGGATGTGCTTTCCTTTTGCGGTCTTTGGCGGAAACTGCGTCCCAGATCCCGCGCTCAGAACGGGATGCGCTTTTCGGCCGCCTACTTCCGGCGCATATGTACATCTCGGCGCGCCATCTCGGGCCCGCCCAGATATTCCTCCCGCTTTTGCGCCACTTTACAGACCGTTCGGTCGTCTGTCCGCACGCGCGGGTATACTCAAAACGATACTTTTCCTGTGCAATACGATGCAGGCTCAGCCTGCACGATCCGAAGGGGGCAGTGATGGAGAGGATACTCGGCGTTAATCTCTCTGGCTGGTTTATTCCCGAGCCTTGGGTGACCCCGTCGCTATACGCGGCGACCGGTGCATCCAACGCGGCCGAGCTGCAGGAGGCCATGGGCACCGCCGCCTATAACGAGCGCATGCGCCGTCATTACGAGACGTTTGTGAGTGAGGACGATTTTCGCCGCATGGCGCAGATCGGTCTCAATGCCGTGCGTCTGCCGGTGCCCTGGTATGCCTTTGGTTCGCAGGAGGCCGATGCGTCCTACATCTCGGTTGTCGACTACATCGACCGTGCAATTGAGTGGGCTGCCAAGTACGACATCCGCGTGCTGCTCGATCTGGCGACGGTGCCCGGTGGCCAGGGCGATTCCAACGATTCGCCCACCACGCCGGAGACTGTTGCCGAGTGGCATTCGTCCACCAACGGCCGTCATGTCGCACTCGACGTGCTCGAGCGCTTGGCCGATCGCTACGGCGAGGCCGAGAGCCTGCTGGGCATTGAGCTGCTGGACACGCCGCAGATGAGCGTCCGCAAGAGCCTCTTTACCATGACGGATGGAATTCCGGCCCACTACTTGCGCAATTTCTATCGCGATGCCTACGAGCTCGTCCGTTCGTATATGCCCGAGGATAAGATCGTCGTCTTCTCGTCTTCGGGGCATCCCAGCGAGTGGAAGCATTTTATGCGCGGTGCCAAGTACAAGAACGTCTACATGGACCTTCACCTGTACCATTACCGCGACGAGTACGCGCTCGACATCACGAGCCCCCGCGGGCTGACGACGGCGATTTCGCGTAACAAGCGCGAGCTTAAAGAAGCGATCTCGACAGGGTTCCCCGTGCTGGTGGGCGAATGGTCGGGCGCGGCGATCTTTGCCAACTCGTCGGTTACGCCCGAGGGCCGCAATGCCTACGAGCGCGTGTTTATCGCCAACCAGCTGGCTTCGTTTGCGCCGGCTGCCGGTTGGTTCTTCCAAACGTGGAAGACCGAGAAGCGCATTGCAGCATGGGACGCCCGCGCGGCACTCGGTACGCTCGAGCGCGGCATGATTGAATAGGTTGATATGACGCAAAACAGCGCCCATACGGGCAAACTCTATGTGGTCGGCACGCCCATCGGCAACCTGGGCGACCTGTCCCCGCGCGTTGGCGAGGCCTTTGCCGCCGCCGATGCCATTTGCTGCGAAGACACGCGTGTGACGTCAAAGCTGCTGATGCATCTGGGCATTTCCAAGCCGCTTGTCCGTTGCGACGAGAATGTGATCGCCAGTCGCGCCGCCGGCCTGGTCGACCGCCTGCTGGCGGGGGAGACCCTCGCCTTTGCCTCGGACGCCGGCATGCCGAGTGTGTCCGACCCCGGCCAGGCGCTGGTCGAGGCAGCGCGTGAGGCCGATGTGACCGTCGAAGTTATCCCCGGGCCCTCTGCTTGCGTCACGGCGCTCGTTTCGTCCGGCATTCCCTGCGAGCATTTTTTCTTCGAGGGCTTTTTGGGCCGAAAGCACGGCGACCGCGTGCGCCGTTTGCAGCGCCTTGCCGTAGTGCCCGGCGCGCTCATCTTCTACGAGTCTCCACATCGCATCGTGGCGACGCTCGAGGCCGTGGCGGAGGTCTTTCCCCAGCGTGAGGTTGCCGTCTGCCGCGAACTCACCAAGCTGCACGAGGAGGTCTTGCGCGGGCCCGCTGCCCAGCTCGCCGAGGAGCTGCGTGCTCGCGGCGAGGTAAAGGGCGAGATTGCGCTGGTCATCGCGCCGCCGAGCGAGGACGAGGAGGCTGGCATCGTACCGGTTGGCGCCGCGGCAGCGGATCCCGACGAGGCCCTGCGCGAGGATATCCGCGCCGCGCTCGAGGAGGGGGAGCCCGCCTCTGCGGTGGCCAAGCGCCTGTCTCAGAAGTATTCGCGCCGCAAGCGCGATGTCTATGCCATGGTGCTCGATATGCAATAGATGGAGGATATCCAGCCCTTGCGCTAGAATCATCCCCTGTATGCAACGTTTTTCTGGAGGACAAACCCCATGGATCAAAGCAAGCCTTCGTTCTTTATCACGACGCCCATCTACTACGTCAACGCCGATCCGCACCTGGGCACGGCTTATTCCACCATCATCGCCGACGTCCAGGCTCGCTATCGCCGCTCCGCCGGCTACAACGTCAAGTTCCTGACCGGCATGGACGAGCACGGCGAGAAGGTCGCCGAGGCCGCAGCCAAGCATGGCATGACGCCGCAGGAGTGGACCGACAGCCAGGCTCCGCACTTCAAGGAGCTTTGGAGCAAGCTCGAGATTTCCAACGACGACTTCATCCGCACCACCGAGCCGCGCCAGCATCATGCCGTGCAGTACCTGTGGGAGCGCATGAAGGAGTCCGGCTATCTGTATAAGGGCAGCTACGACGGCTGGTATTGCGTGCCTGACGAGACCTACTTCACCGATACGCAGGTCCAGAAGGGCGACGAGGAGTACGGCAGCGTCGGCCAGCACCTGTGCCCCGACTGCCACCGTCCGCTTGAGCGCGTGCAGGAGGAGTCCTACTTCTTTAAGCTTTCCGCCTTCCAGGACAAGCTGCTCAAGCTCTATGACGAGCACCCCGACTTTGTCGAGCCCGCGTTCCGCATGAACGAGGTGCGTAGCTTTGTCGAAGGCGGCCTCAACGACCTTTCCGTGAGCCGCACGAGCTTTGACTGGGGCATTCAGGTCCCGTTTGACGAGGGTCACGTGACCTACGTGTGGTTCGATGCACTGCTCAACTATATGACGGCCGTCGGTTACGGTGTCGACACCGACGAGGCGCGTGCCGAGCTGGCCTATCGCTGGCCTGCGCAGTTCCACATCGTGGGCAAGGACATCATCCGCTTCCACTGCGTCATTTGGCCCGCCATGCTCATGGCCATCGGCGAGGCCCTGCCCGAGCACGTCTTTGCCCACGGCTTCCTGACCGTGCGCAATGCCGAGACCGGCAAGGCCGAGAAGATGTCCAAGAGCCGCGGCAACGCCATCGCTCCACAGGACGTTATCGACATGTTGGGCGTTGAGGGCTATCGCTACTACTTTATGACCGACGTCGTTCCCGGCACCGACGGCGCCATCAGCTTCGATCGCATGGAGCAGGTCTACAACGCCGACCTGGCCAACAGCTGGGGCAACCTTATCTCGCGTTCGCTCAACATGAGCGGCAAGTACTTTGACGGTTGCGCGCCTGCCAAGCCCGCGTCGTTCGATGCGTTCGACAACCCGCTGGCAAAGATCGCCGATGGTCTGGTCGAGCGCTACATGGCCAAGATGGACGTGCTCGATTACGGTGGAGCCAAGGACGAGGTCATGGATCTCATCCATGCCGCCAATCACTACATCGAGGACTCCGAGCCCTGGGCGCTTGCCAAGGACGAGGCCAAGGCTGACGAGCTGGCATTTGTGATCTACAACCTGCTCGAGGCCATCCGCATCGCCGCTCACCTGCTGATGCCGCTCATGCCTCAGACCTCTGCCGAGGCCCTGCGCCGCCTGTCCTGCGAGGACGAGGCCGCGAGCGACGACCTCAAGGGCATTTGCGCTTGGGGCTTGCTTGCCGGTGGTCAGCCCGTCGAGAAGGGCGAGCCGCTGTTCCCGCGTCTGGGCTAAGACGCCGCGCGCCATATCGGCAATTCGCTGTTTAGATGTAAGGGCATGGCCGCAACGGTCCATGCCCTTTTGTTTCAAGACGCCGCCACCATGCTAAGGAGGCAACTATGACAACTTCGCCTTTGGCAAACCCCACGGCAACAAGGGAGCTGCTGGAGGAGTTTGGCCTTGCGACCAAGCATCGCCTAGGCCAGAACTTCCTGATCGACAACCATGTAATTGAGCGCATTTGCGAGCTTTCCGAGCTTGCGGGCGATGAGCGCGTGCTCGAGGTTGGCCCGGGCGTTGGTACGCTTACGCTTGCGCTGCTGCAGGAGGCGGCGTGTGTCACGTCGATCGAGGCCGATCCCGAGCTCGAGCCGGTGCTCGATGCCCACGCCGCCGACTATGCCAACTTCCGCTTTATCATGGGCGACGCGCTCAAGGTGACGCCGAGGCAAATTGAGCAGGCTGCGGGCGGTGAGCCAACGGTATTTGTCGCGAACCTGCCCTATAACGTGGCGGCGACGATCATCCTGCAGTTCTTCCAGACGATGCCCGCGCTCAAGCGCGCCGTCGTCATGGTTCAAAAGGAGGTTGCCGATCGCATTGCCGCAACGCCGGGCAACAAGACCTATGGCGGCTATACGGCAAAGCTCGGCCTGTATGCGCAGGTGACGGGTCGTTTTGAGGTGCCGCCGCGCTGCTTTATGCCGGCGCCGCATGTGGACTCGGCCGTCGTGCGCATCGACCGTGTTGACGGCGTGGTGCCCGAGGGGCTCGATCGCGAGTTTGTGGCTCGCGTGATTGATGCTGCATTTGCTCAGCGTCGCAAGACCATTCGCAATTCCATGAGCGCTAACGGTTTTGCCAAGGACGTGCTCGATGCCGCCTTTGAGGCTTGCGGTATCGCACCCACCACGCGCGCCGAGACGCTCGATGTTGCCGACTTTGTCCGTCTGGCCCGGGAGCTAATCCATGACGCCTAATGCCGAACGCGTGACGTTTACCAAGAAAAAGAAGACGGTTGCCTGCCCCGTGCCCTTGGCACCGCTTGCCGACACGCATGCGCATCTGCTTTCGTTTTGGGGCAAAGAAGTGCCCGAGACGCTCGTGCGCGCGAAAGCCGCGGGCGTCGACCTGTTGGTGACGATGCTCGACCCCATCGCCGACAAGCGCAGCGTGACGGACTATAGCGACTGGCTGGTGCGCGAAATTCTACCGATGCGGGATATTCCGCAGATCAAGTATCTCGCTGGCGTTCATCCCTATGGCGCGCCGGATTATACCGACGACATTCACGCGCAGGTCGTTGCCGCGCTCGATAATCCTTTGTGCGCCGGTATCGGCGAGATCGGCCTGGACTACCACATGGATTACGATGACGACATCGCGCCGGCGCCCCATAGCGTGCAGATTGATTGCATGGCACGTCAGCTCGAAGTTGCCGTGCGCCGCAATGTGCCGGTGGAGCTGCACCTGCGGCACGAGGACTCGGATGGGGAGCGTACTTCGCACGTTGATGCGTACAACGTGCTGCGCGAGGTAGGTGTGCCTCAGGCCGGTTGCGTGCTGCACTGCTTTGGCGAGGATCGAGCCACGATGGAGCGCTTTGTGGGTTTGGGCTGCTATATCGCCTATGGCGGCGCGGCCACCTTTAAGCGCAACGACGACGTGCGCGAGGCATTTGCGGCGACCCCGCTCGATCGCATTTTGTTCGAGACGGATTGCCCGTATATGGCACCGGAGCCCATTCGTGGTCTTGAGTGCGAGCCGGCAATGATTTCCATCACAGCAAACACGCTGGTCAACGACCGTGTCGATCGTACCGGCGAGGATGCTGAGGCAATCGCGCGAGCAGCTTGGGAAAATGCCTGCAAACTTTTTCAAAAATAGTTCTTGCGTTCGCGGTAGCGCTCCGTTATTCTAATTCCTGCACGCGGGCGTGGCGGAATTGGCAGACGCGTACGGTTCAGGTCCGTATGGGGGCAACCCCATGAAGGTTCAAGTCCTTTCGCCCGCACCATTAAATGAAAGAGCTCCCAGCAATGGGGGCTTTTTTGTTATGGGCCCATCGCAGGGACTTGAACCTGTGAAGGAGCGAGCGTAAAGAAAACGCGGAGCGTTTTTAGCGAGCTGGCGAGTCCGCCGGCAGGCGGGCGAAGCCGGTGCGGATCCGCGAAGCGGATACGCGGACGTCCTTTCGCCCGCACCATTGATTGAAAGAGCTCCCAGCAATGGGAGCTTTTTTGTTATGGGCCTCCTGTTGGTGTCACGTGGCTGCTTCGTGCGGGTATCCTAGTGCCAACGTGCGCCTATCAGAGGAGAGACCATGCTGTTGTCCGGTATCATCGCTGCCCTTACGAGCTTTCTACTTCCCATCATCATTTTGTTGCTGCTGCTCCCCAACGCCTGCTATGTCGTTGAACAGCAGCATGCCGTGATCATCGAGCGTCTGGGCAAGTTTAACCGCATCGTCAACGCGGGCTTCCACATGAAGGTGCCCGTGATCGACCGCAAGGCCGCCACGGTGAGTCTGCGCACCATGAAAAACGGTTTTGGCATCGACGTTAAGACCCAGGACAACGTGACCATCGGCCTTGAGGTCTCTGCTCAGTACCACGTGAGCTATGACATGGGCGCCGGCCCGGCAGATTCGGGCATCTACAAGAGCTACTACATGCTGCAGGAGCCCGTCGACCAGATGCGTGATTTCATCACCGACGCCCTGCGCTCTTCCATCCCCGTCTATACGCTCGATGAGGTCTTTGCCAAGAAGGATGACATCGCCAAGGACGTTAATGCCACCGTGTCCGAGCAGATGGCTGCCTACGGCTTTACCCTCGTGTCGACACTCATCACCAAGATCGCGCTGCCGACCGAGGTCGAGAACTCCATGAACGACATCAATGCCGCCCAGCGAAAGCGCGCTGCTGCGCAGGAGCTCGCCGAGGCCGACCGCATCAAGCGCGTCACCGAGGCGACCGCCGAGGCCGAGGCGATGGAAAAGGCGGGCGAGGGCATCGCCAACCAGCGCAAGGCCATCGCGCTGGGCATCAAGGATTCGCTCGAGATCATCCAGGAGACGGGTGTCGGCAACGACGAGGCCAACCAGTTGTTCATGTTTACGCAGTGGTCCGAGATGATGACGGAGTTTGCTCGTACGGGTAAAACCTCGACGGTCGTGCTGCCGAGCGATTTCTCGCAGTCGGCCTCGATGTTCGAGCAGATGCTGACCGCCGGCAAAGTTCAAAACGATTCGAAGGAGTAGACGCGCGTGAAATATACCGTCGTTTGCGTCGGTAAGCTCAAGGAGCGCTTTTGGAAGGACGCGTGTGCCGAGTACACCAAGCGCCTAGGTGCCTATGCCAAGGTGGATATCCGCGAGGTGGCCGATATCGACCCGGTTAAGGCGGGCGGCGTGGATGCCGCGCGCGACAAGGAGGGGGCGGCGATTCTTGCAACCCTGCCGCCTCGAGCGCATGTGATCTTGCTGGCCATTGAGGGCAAAGAGCGCTCGAGCGAGGAGCTTTCGGCGCGGCTCGATGATCTTATGCTACGTGGTAACAGCGACATCGCCTTTGTGATTGGCGGATCGGACGGCGTGAGCGATGATGTGCGCGCACGAGCCGACGAGATGCTCAGCTTTGGACGCATTACCTTGCCGCATAACTTGGCGCGCGTGGTGCTGCTGGAGCAAATCTACCGCGCCTGCAAGATCAGCCGTGGCGAGCCGTATCACAAATAGGTCGGCAATACGAAACAATGCCGTGGGACAATAGCCTTCGTTTTGAAGAGCGTGTCTGAGAGGACTATGAGATATGAAGATTGGATTTGTCGGTTTTGGCAATATGGCGAGCGCTATGGCTGATGGCTGGATCGCCGCCGGTGTGGCTGCGAGCGATATGTGCGCCTGCGCGGGCCGCTACGACGCCTTGGTTGAGCGCTGTGAGACGCGTGGGATGGTTGCCTGTCGTGACGCGGCGGAGGTTGTCGCCGCATCCGATATCGTGGTTGCTGCGGTCAAGCCGTACATGATCGAGAAGGTCTTCGCTCCGCTCAAGGACGTCCTAGCCGACAAGGTTGTCCTTTCGGTTGCCTGGACTTGGGATAGCGCCAAGTGGGAGCAGGTCCTGCCGGGTGTCGCACACATCTCGACGGTGCCCAACACGCCGGTTTCGGTGGGCGAGGGCGTCATCGCCTGCGAGAAGTCCTCTACGCTCAGCGACGAGCAGCGTGCTGTTGTGCTCGACCTGCTCGGTAAGCTTGGCACCGTCGTCGAGCTCGACACGAGCCTGCTGTTTGTGGGTGGTACCGTGGGCGGTTGCGCGCCGGCGTTTGTCGCCATGGCGATTGAGGCGCTGGGTGACGCGGCCGTCAAGCACGGTATTCCGCGTGCTGACGCCTATCGCATCGTGAGCCAGATGGTGCTGGGCACGGCAAAGCTGCAGCTGGCAACCGGCCAGCATCCCGCCGCAATGAAGGACGCCGTGTGCTCGCCCGGTGGTGCCACCATCAAGGGCGTCGTCGCGCTCGAGGATGCCGGCATGCGCAGCGCCCTGGTCAAGGCCATTGACGCCACCCTCCAGTAAAACCGACTAAAAAGGACATGTTTATTTTGGCAGGTTTTTCCTGCGGTTTTGTCCCTTTAGCAAAAAGCGCCCCGCAACCGGCTCGATTCCGGTTGCGGGGCGCCGGCGTTTGCCCAGATAAAACCGACCAAAATAAACCTGTCCCTTTTTGGCAGGTTAGTCCCAGAAGCTGTCTTCCTCGTCCTCGGACTTGGGTCCACGGTCGACGTACATCTTATGGGTGCGCTTCTCCATTACAAAGGCAAGAATCGCAAACAGCAGGATGCCGCCGGCGAAAAGGATGGCAAAACCGGTGCGGGTGCCAAACAAAAAGGAAAAAACTGCGTCCATTGGGTGCCTTCTTGCGTAGTTGAGTTGGGTCGTAAACGCTCATAAGTATATACTTGCCCATACATGTACAAGGTTGCAACCTAAATGGAATGTATATCGCCGGAGGATCTAATGCTTGATATCAAGTTTGTTCGCGAGAACCCCGATGCCATCGATACCGCCATGGCAAATCGCCAGACGTCTTGGGATCGCGAGAAGTTCTTTGAACTCGACGACGAGCGCCGTGCCGTCATCACCGAGGTCGAGGAGCTCCAGGCCACGCGTAACGCCGAGTCCAAGAAGATTGGCGCCCTGATGAAGGAGGGCAAGAAGGACGAGGCCGAGGCCGCCAAGGAGGCCGTGCGCGCCGTCAACGAGAAGATCGACGGTCTGGCCGAGCGCCGTACCGCTCTTGAGCAGGAGCAGTACGACTTCATGTCTCACCTGCCCAACATTCCGTGCGAGGCTACCCCGTACGGTAAGGACGAGGACGAGAACATCGAGCGTCGCCGCTGGGGCACCCCGCGCGAGTTCGACTTCGACTTTAAGCCGCACTGGGATCTGGGTACCGATTTGGACATCCTCGACTTCGAGCGTGGCAACAAGCTCTCCGGCAGCCGCTTCACTGTTCTCGGTGGCGCCGGCGCCCGCTTGGAGCGCGCCCTTATCAACTTCTTCCTGGACACGCACACGAGCCGTGGCTTCAAGGAGTGGTGGCCGCCCATCGTCGTCAAGCGTCAGACCATGTTTGGCACGGGTCAGCTGCCCAAGTTCGAGGACGACGCCTATCACGTCTCGGGCGATAACTTCCTGATTCCCACCGCCGAGGTCGTGCTTACCAACCTGCACGCCGGTGAGGTTCTCGACGCCGACACCCTGCCGCGCCGCTACACCGCCTTCACCCCCTGCTTCCGCGAGGAGGCCGGCTCCGCTGGTCGCGACACCCGCGGCATCATCCGCCAGCACGAGTTTGACAAGGTCGAGATGGTCAAGTTTGCCAAGCCGGAGGAGTCCGACGAGGAGCTTGAGAGCATGACCGCCGAGGCCGAGTTCCTGCTTCAGCAGCTGGGCCTTCCGTATCGCGTGATTAGCCTGTGCACCGGCGACCTGGGCTTCTCTGCCCGTCAGACCTACGACATCGAGGTCTGGCTGCCGAGCTACAACGCCTACAAGGAGATCAGCTCCTGCTCCAACTGCGGCGACTTCCAGGCCCGTCGCGCCAACATCAAGTATCGCGACCCCGAGAACTTCAAGGGCTCGCGCTACCTGCACACCCTCAACGGTTCCGGCCTGCCGGCTGGCCGCACCATGGCCGCCATCCTGGAGAACTACCAGAACGCCGACGGCACCATCACGATCCCTGAGGTTCTTCGTCCTTACATGGGCGGCCTCGAGAAGATCGAGCCGGTCGCGTAGGTTGCCTGCATAAGCGATTTGCGAGGGCGCTCCTTTTTGGGGCGCCCTTTTTGTGCGCAAAGCCTTACCATATCGTGCGGACAGCTCAATAGAAAACACACGAACAAACGTTCTGTATACAGCCATCTACCTGCTATGCTTTTGTTCAATTGAAGCGAGAGGAAGGGGATGCGATGGAGCTGTTTGATGAACGGGTAGTTTTGTTTGAGAGCGATGAAGGTGGGGAGCACCTACTAGTTACGTGTGAGCCATCGGGTATGGGTGGTTTGGTGGTGCGGCAGACGAGCGAGGGTCCGTTAACCCAATGGTGCTTTGAGGAGTCGCTGCATGTAGTTGAGACCTTTGTGACGCACGAGGGGCTTGTGGCGCTTGAGCAGTTCTATGGAGTTGGGACTTCTAACCAGGTAGCGCGCATGCTGAGCATCTCGTTTGCCGATTATGACTGCGCCCAGCGGGTGCGTTCGCTTTTGAGGGAACTCGGTGCCGGGTTCGATGTGGTTGAAAAACCGATTGATCGCATTGGGGATGTTGGCGCATGCGGAGCTGCGTGAGGAGCATATTCTCGAAAAAAGTTTGAGATTGTGCTTGACTCCAACTAACTAAAGTGGTTTTATATGTCTTGCGCTGCGGCGTTACCTCAGCTGGATAGAGGGTCTGACTACGAATCAGAACGTCATAGGTTCGAATCCTATACGCCGCACCAATCGAACTTGAAGCCTCCGGCAACGGGGGCTTTTCTTTTATGGCAACACCGCATGGATTCGAACCTCGGTCGAGGCGCGAGCGTAAAGAAAACGCGAAGCGTTTTTAGCGAGCGGGCGAGCACGCCGGCAGGCGGGCGAAGCCGGCGCGGATCCGCGAAGCGGATGCGCGGAATCCTATACGCCGCACCAATCGAACTTGAAGCCTCCGGCAACGGGGGCTTTTCTTTTATGGCAACACCGCATGGATTCGAACCTCGGTCGAGGCACGAACGGTTTAATCACTACTTCGTAAAATTTTTTCAAATTATCGCTTGACCCATCGGGGGCTCGCGTGCATAATAATCCGTGCGTTGCGGCGTTACCTCAGCTGGATAGAGGGTCTGACTACGAATCAGAACGTCATAGGTTCGAATCCTATACGCCGCACCACTTGAGCTTGAAGCCTCCGGAAACGGGGGCTTTTCTTTTATGGCAACCATGCATGGATTCGAACCTCGGTCGAGGCGCGAGCGTGAAGCGGACGCGGAGCGTCCGTAGCGAGCGGGCGAGCACGCCGGCAGGCGGGCGAAGCCGGTGCGGATCCGCGAAGCGGATGCGCGGAATCCTATACGCCGCACCATTTGAACTTGAAGCCTCCGGAAACGGGGGCTTTTCTTTTTGACAACCATGCATGGATTCGAACCTCGGTCGAGGCGCGAGCGTGAAGCGGACTATTTCTTATCGACTCGTGTAAGATTCCGAGTAGGTGTCGCGGCCCATCCGCGACCGCTCCTTCTCTAGACGACCGATCAGGGTGATATTTCGTGGCAGAGCGTCCGACATACAAGCTCAGGTTTTTCGACCCCAAAAAGCGTTTTCCATCGATGCCCGAGCAGCCTGCGGGGCGCTCGTATGGTGTTGTCTGGAAAGTCTTTGGCGAGGATCCTAAAGAGTCGTGCTACGTCGTCGAATTCGTCGGCAAAAGCCACATATCGCTCTTGGGCTACGTGAGCGTGTCGGGCAAGGTTTATAAGGTTGACCGCCCTGTTCGGGAAGCACCGTTGCCCGAGGACCCCGACATGGAGCTGGTCCTTCACGAGTCCGATTCCAGTATTGGCGAGATTATGGTGAGGGAGGCCAACGGAGCAATGCGCGCGTGTGCGCGAACTGCCGGCTCTCCCGAAGGCCCCATGCGCGAGCAGTCCGACCTCGAGACATGGAATTCGACCCGCGCCCTTCCTTACGGCGAGTTTATGGCCTCGATGTTCTTGCGCTACGTGATATTTGCCAACTCCGAAAGCACTATTGCGAACACGGCGGGCGTCGACGGTCTCGATGCAGACATGCAAAACGCTGTCGACAAGATCAAACTCGTAAAGTTGCCCGAGCCGGTCGAGGTGTTTTTGGGCTTTGACACGGCGCCGCTCCCCGATGCTATCGAGACGCTGCTTTACCGTGTTGACCATGCCGAGAATCCGAGCGGTATCGAGCGTTATGCCGCCGCCCTGATGAGCGAGATTGACTTGCCCCGCCTGCGCACCATTGCTGCCAAGTCCGAAATGAGCCTAGCGCGCATCGACCGCTCAAAGCTTTTCTATCTCAATTTTGATCGTAGTCTGCTGGACCAGGACGAGATTGACATGCTGCTTGCCGTCGAGTGCCATCTCAACCGCCTCTCCGGCATCCTTGAGCGCATTGGGGCTGGATTGGTCCCCGCGGCGTCCTCGCCGAGCTTTGAGGGTTGTGCGCTCTTTGACGCGTGGCATATTGCCAAGACGACCAACGATGTTCCTCGACTGCTCGATACGACCTCGAGCGATAACCCATGGGCCAAACCGGGGACGGTGACTTGTCAGCCGGGCGGTGAGTGGGACGTGCGCACCCGCTTCGCGCATATCGTCGAGGCACTCAACGTGGTCACACGGCTCGACTATACCTATCGGGCAAACGTTGCCGAGGGGATTATGCTCGTTCGGTTTGGGCGCTCTGTCGTGGATGCCATGCCGCAACGTGAATACGACGCTCAGGATGACGTCTGGCGCGAGCTAGACGTGGACATGCGCGCGACTTGGGCCGCGGAGCACGACGCGCGCGTGGCGCTTACGCTTGCGGCGGCGTGTTTTGCCGCAGGTGCCTGCATTTCGCGCTGCTATGTTCAGATTGCGGCTCCCGACGGCGAGCGGGGCGAGCGCGTCATTGCAACATATTCCTTTGGGCGTGCGGCCTATCTGGCCAATTGCGTGCCTGTCGCCAAGGATCTTGAGAGCATGGACATGGACGATATGCCGTGCAAGCGCATGCTTGAGGCATATGAGTCGGACGCACCGGATGCGATTGAGCCTGCGGAGGCTCACGCTCGCCCGCGTGACGACCACCGTTCGCTGCCGCCGGCGTTGCGCGACCTGCTGCTTGCCGATACGGCTGATGAGCTAGAGGTCATGGAGGAGGACGATGACCCGTATGTGGCGCGCGTCGTTGAGTTGCGCGAGCAGGTAAAAGTTGACCATGCAAGTGCGTTTGAGGGCTTCTCCCGTCTTGTTGAGGAGCTGGAGGCAAAGTGCGCCGTCGCCGAGCTTTTGGCAACGGGTCCGGTTCAGACGCAGTTTTGCGACAACCAGCTGGTGCGTATGGTGCTGCCGGTAATGGAGGAAGATCGCTCGGTGCGCATCCTGCGCGCTCCCGACGCGCTCTACTTTGCTCAGCACGAGATCTGCAGTTATTACGCCGATCAGGAGGATTTTGAACGGGCATTGCCCGAGGTGCGTCGTCTTTACGATCTGGCTCGCTCGTCCATGCAATCGCACTTTGCGCTCATCAACGTGTTGGCGCGCCTGGAACGCTTTGACGAGATTATCGAGGTGGCGCGCCACGGCCTGCGCATTGCCAGCGACCGTTCCGCAATCGGTTATCTGTTCTATCGCTTGGCGTTTGCCTATTGGAACTGCGACCAGCTCGAGCTCGCGCTGGCATGCTACCGCCTGGTACCGCGCGGCGAGGAGTCGGGTAGCAACGCACTGGAGGAAATGCAGGGTCTTATGAATGAGATGGGTGTCAATGAGCCTCCGACGTTTGAGGAGGCCGTCGAGACCATCCGCAAGGCTGGGCTTGAATTGCCTCCCGTGTCCGCCGTGGCCAACCAGCTGGCGGATGCTGCCGTGCAGTTGGTCGATAGCGGCTTCTTTTTCCTGGCGCGCGTCTGCATCTTCCAAATGTGGCGCACCATGGGCAACGATGAGCTCGGCTCCCTCAATCGCTCGCTGGGGTAGGGGCGAAAACTGCAAGGAGGAAAGGCCGCTAGGCAATTAGAAAATTCCCTCTTGCTCAACTTCGGCTGTTTGGTTACTATAGAACGGCTGTTACGGAGAGCTGACCGAGAGGCCGAAGGTGCTCGCCTGCTAAGCGAGTATGCCCTAAAAGGGCATCTGGGGTTCGAATCCCCAGCTCTCCGCCAGTATGAATTTGTAGAAGGGTCCCATTTGGGGCCCTTTTTTATTATCAAGAATGGCGGCTGGGGATTCGAACCCTCAAAAAGGAGGCATCCTTTCGGACGTCTCCTTTCAGCGAGCGTATTGTTCTTCGATCCTACACCTCGGGTGCCTTGGCTACGGTTTCGCTTTCTGCCGCAAGCGGACGGTTTTCGATGCGACGACTCAGGCGGTCGAGCTTCACAAGAAGCCATTCAATGGGATTCGGCCCCGAGCCTTCCTCATCGGCAACCAAATCCGTGACAACGACCTTGATGCCGTCTTGTTTGAGCGTGAGGCTACCTACTTTGTCGCCCACATGCACCGTGCCCGAAAGGTCATCGTAGGCAACCTTTTCGGTTACTTCTCCGGCAAGCGAAAAGATGGTCGCCTGAGCTGCGGGATCGGCGAGTGTGGCGTCGATCGTCTTGTCCGTCCAGTCGGTCTGGCTTATGCGCGCGATGAGCGGATTGCCGTTGGCGGTCTTTTCCTGCGTGTTGGCGATCGCAACCGTCACCTTGTGGCCGTAGTACCAGTTGGCAAGGGCGGCCGTGTCGGCAAAGCGCTGGTCGTTGGTGCTGGAGTTCAAAACGACGGTATAGGTCTCGTCGCCATCGCGGTCGTAGGCTGCCGTAAAGCAGTAGCCGGCATCGTCGGTAGTGCCGGTCTTGCCGCCGATATTGTCGTCCTGCCCCAGCAGCTCGTTGTGCGTATCCATGGAATGTGAGTGGTCGGAGCCATCGGCGCCTGTAACCTCAATCCAGGAATCATCGCTCGCCACGATCTCGCGGAACGCATCGCTCTTCATTGCTTCCTGCATCATCAGGGCCGCATCGTGCGCGGTCGAGTGCATGTCGCCGGCCCACTCATCAAAGTCCAGACCGTGCGGATTCTCAAAAAGAGTTCCCGTGCAGCCGAGCTCTTTAGCGCGCTCGTTCATGGCCTTGACAAACGTGGCCTCAGCATCTTTGGTCTTGGGGTCGATCTTTTTGCCCACATGCTCGGCAAGCACGATGGCGGCGTCATTGCCCGAGGGAATCATCAGACCGCGCAGGGCCTGTTCCACTGTGAGCTCGTCGCCTTCGAGCAGGCCGGCGGTCGAATTGCCCACGGTTGCCGCGGCGCTGCTCACCGTGACCTTCTCGTCCATCTTGCAGTTCTCGATGGTCAAGATTGCGGTCATGACCTTGGTGATTGAGGCGATCTTGACCTGCTCGTCGGCACTGCGGGCGTAATAGATGGAACCGTCCTTACTCATGACGATGGCGTTGGTCGCATCGATATCGGGCAGATTATCGGCCGTGATGCCGCGGGCGTCGGCGGTCTTACCGCAAACGATATCGGTCGTAAGCACCTGGGCATTGGCGATAGACGGCGCACCGGCAGCAAGGGCGAGAGCGCAGGCAATGCCGGTGGTCAGTTGCGAGGAGCGCTTTACAAGAGAACTAAGGGTCTTCACAGATTTCGCTTTCGACGGGATGGTCTCTTTAGAGTTCAAAGTATATCATTTACCGGCGCGGACAATCAGTGCGCGGGCGTGCGCGGCCCATGTCTGCGCCCGAACGGACATATAGGTGCTTAAGGTCGACTTAATCGCCCGCGCTTGTTGTGTGTGGCGCACACTGCCTCGGGCATAATGGAGCGCGAGAGGAGCACGCATGAACGAGCGCATTTTGGTAGTTGATGATGAGAAGGCCATCGCCGACCTGGTCGGTATCTACCTTACAAAAGAGGGCTTTGATGTTCAGATTGCCTATAGCGGCGCAGATGCTGCCAAGGCGATTTTGGAGCAGGAGTTCGATCTGGCGCTGCTGGACGTCATGCTGCCCGATATCGACGGCTTTGAGCTGCTGTGCACCATCCGCGCTAGCCATACCTATCCCGTTATTATGCTGACGGCGCGCGATGCCCAACATGACAAGATCGAGGGCCTCTCGTTGGGCGCAGACGATTACGTGGTCAAGCCGTTCCGTCCGCTGGAGCTCATTGCGCGCGTTCATGCTCAGCTCCGTCGTTACACTAGCTACGGCAGCCGCGCGCAGGCGGTCGAGTCGCCGACCATCCAGCTCGACGGCCTCGAGATCAACCGCGACGCTCGTTGTGTGACGGTGGACGGTGCACCGGTGCGCCTCACGCCCATCGAGTATTCCATCTTGCTGTATCTGGTCGAGCATCGTGGCAGCGTGGTGGCCGTGGGGGACCTGTTCCGCGCGGTGTGGAACGAGGATTTTATGCCCGGCTCCAACAATACGGTGATGGTGCACATCCGCCATCTGCGTGAAAAGATCGGCGACGATGCTCAAAAGCCGCGCTTTATCAAAAACGTCTGGGGCGTTGGCTACATAATCGAATAACGCCTTTGATGGTGGGGAAGTGGATATGACAAAAGACGATAGGCGGGTATTCGAGGTGCCCGATCGACTCTTTGAATACATAAGGGCGGTCGTCGACAACCGTGCGCTTGCGACGGTGCTGCTCTTTTTGCTGAGTCTGCTACTCATTGGCATTGACAATATCGTTGGTATCCTGGCAGTTCTGCTCATTGGCTTCTTGCTGATCGATCGATTTGAAATCGTTCGCCGCTGCGTGGTAATCGGCGGTGCCGCGTGGACGACTACGCTGGCGATCGGGGCCATGGCGCTTGGCGGTATTGGCGGGCCCGTGTTCTTTAATGCCGCCTTTGTGTTCAACATGCTCGGCTTTGTGCTGGCACTCGCCGTGTGTGTCCTGTTCTTTTGCGGGCGTGCCCTGTATTACCAGGGTTATGAGCAAGGCGAGCAGCGTGCCGACCGCGTGATCGCCGCCCGTATTCAGGACCGTCTGATCGACAACCCCGACACGTGGGATACCATCGACGGCGACTTTCTCGAGGTCGAGGGTGCGCTCAACCGGGCGCGCGATTGCGAGCGTAAGGTTCAACAGGCCTTGCGCGACGAATCGCATCGCAAAGATGACCTGGTTACGTACCTGGCGCACGACCTGCGCACGCCGCTTGCCAGCGTGGTGGGCTATCTTTCGCTCCTGCAGGAGGCTCCCGATTTGCCGCTTGAGCAGCGTGCACGCTTTACGGGCGTGGCGCTCGACAAAGCCCATCGGCTCGACGCGCTCATCGAGGAGTTTTTCGACATCACGCGTTTTGATTTCCACGATATCGTGCTCACCCGCGCTTACGTCGATTTGGGGCTATTGCTGGCGCAGGTGGCCGACGAGTTCTATCCCATTCTCAACGAACAGCGCAAGGAAGCCCAGGTTGATATCTGCGAGGACCTGACGGTGCTCGTGGACGGCGACAAGATGGCTCGCGTATTCAATAACATCATGAAAAACGCCGTTGCCTATAGCTATGAAGGCTCGACAATTACGATCGAGGCCAGGCGTTTGGGCGACGGTGGCGTACGCGTACGATTTGTGAACCAGGGCGATCCGATCCCCGAGCCAAAGCTCAAGGTGATTTTTGAGAAGTTCTATCGCCTGGATACAGCGCGTGCGACCAATCGCGGCGGTGCTGGGCTGGGGCTTGCCATCGCCAAGGAGATTGTTGGGGCACATGGCGGTACCATCGCGTGCGAATCGACACCCGAGCATACCGTCTTTACCATCGAGCTGCCCGCCGCGTAGCGTAGGCGCCTTTACAAACACCTGACAATGCGCTCACGTGCGTATGAGTCGCGATTTCTACTATCGATACTGCTGAATTGATATCGATGTGGAGGTGTGCGGTATGACGGCTGCTGCGGCTGTGGAGCCCACGGAGCTCGAGGAGCTAATGGAGGCGCAAGCCGAGGCTGCGCACGAGCGCGAAGTCGGGGACGCGACTCGTCCCACGGCGCAGGATCTTGCCGCCTCGCCGACGCGCATCGACGTCGAGGGCCTCGACCTGTTCTATGGCGACCACCACGCGCTCAAGGACGTGTCCATCAAGATTCGCGACAAGCAGATTACCTCGTTTATTGGTCCTTCGGGCTGCGGCAAGTCAACGCTGCTGCGTTGCTTTAACCGCATGAACGACGGCATCAAGGACTGTCGTATCGAGGGCAAGATCACGCTCGACGGCCAGGATATTCTGGGCAACTATGACATCTGCCGTCTGCGCCAGCGCGTGGGCATGGTGTTCCAGCGCCCTAACCCGTTTCCCATGAGCATCTACGACAACGTCGCGTATGGCCCGCGCGGCATGGGCGTGCGCGATCGCGCCGTGCTGGATGAGCTGGTCGAGGACTCTCTTCGTCGCGCTGCGCTATGGGATGAGGTCAAGGACAAGCTCAAGGAGTCGGGGCAGGGCCTTTCGGGCGGGCAGCAACAGCGTCTGTGCATCGCCCGCGCGCTTGCCGTGCAACCCGATATGCTGCTGATGGACGAGCCCACGAGCGCTCTCGATCCCGTGTCGACGATGGTGGTTGAGCAGCTGGCCTGCGAGCTCAAAGAGACCTGCACGCTCGTGGTCGTTACGCACAATATGCAGCAGGCGGCGCGCATCTCCGACTCGGTCGCGTTTTTCTTGCTGGGCGAGTTAGTGGAGCACGCGTCCACCGCTCAGCTCTTCAAAAATCCCACCGATCCGCGCACGGCGGATTATTTGACGGGACGTTTTGGCTGATACCATCTGGTAAAGGTACCTTTAGGGTTAAGATGCGGTCATGCCGGCCGCAAAGGGGTTCAACATGATCTATTACGTCGAGGACGATGACAACATCAGGGATTTGACGGTCTATGCGCTGCGCAAGCAGGGAATCGAGGCCGAGGGCTTTTCGTGCGATGGAGAGTTTAAGGCTGCCGTGGCGCGACGGGTACCCGATGCCGTCCTGCTCGACATTATGCTGCCCGATACCGACGGTTTGGCAATTATGCGTCGCCTGCGCGCCGACCGCCTGACGGCGACGGTGCCCATCATGATGCTCACTGCCAAGGATACCGAGCTCGATAAGGTGATGGCGCTCGATGGCGGTGCCGACGACTATCTGACCAAGCCGTTTTCGCTCATGGAGCTTGCCAGCCGTTGCCGTGCGCTGCTGCGCCGCGGCGGTATGGTCAAGCAGGCGAGCGATGTGCTCAGCGTGGGCGATATCGTGCTTTCACCCAGCCATCGCGAGGTGACCGTTGCCGGCGAGCCACTCAAACTCACCTTGCGCGAGTTTGATTTGCTCGAATATCTTATGCGCAAGCCCGGCGTGGTCTTTACCCGCGAGTCGCTGCTGCAGAGCGTGTGGGGCTGGGACTTCGACGGCGGCTCGCGTACCGTCGATGTTCACGTGCAGACGCTTCGCCAAAAGCTCGGCGAGCGTGCCGGCGCTATCGAGACAGTGCGCGGCGTGGGCTATCGCCTGGCCGAGCCTTCCGCCGGTGGCGATGTCGAAGATGCCGGCATTGCGGACGCCGCAACGGAGGAGTAATCCGTGGTCTTTGCCCCTCAGGGAAAACACACGCTCTCGCATCGCGTGTTTGCGACGATATTTGTCTGCGCTATGTCCGTCATTTTGGCGTTTACGGTGCTGGGCGCGTTCTTTGTGCAAAACACCTTGGCAGATGCCACGAGTGCCAACCTTTCGCAAGAAACCGAGCTTATTGCCGCCGCCTTAAACGAGCAGAAGGAACCCATCGCATTCTTGCGAAGCCTCGATCGCGAGGACCTTCGTATCACGCTGATCAACGGGGACGGATCGGTCGCCTACGACAACGAGGCGTCTCCTTCCACATTGCCCAACCATGGCGATCGCCCCGAGGTCATTGAGGCCCTTGAGAGCGGTTCGGGCTCCGCGGAGCGCTCGAGCACCACGCTCGACGAGATTATGCTATATCGCGCCGTCGTCCTCGATAACGGTCAGGTTGTTCGTTTGGCACAGGCCCAGCCTGGCGTCGCGGCGATTTTGCTCTCGCTGGTGGCGCCGATGCTGCTTATCGCGGCGGCGGGCGCGGTGCTTTCGTTTTTCCTTGCGCGCCGCGAATCCCGTGCCATCATTGCGCCGCTGCAGGAGGTCGATTTGGACCATCCGTGCCGTAGCTATGAACATGCCTACACCGAGATGGTTCCCATGCTCGAGCGCATTGAGTCGCAGCGCCAGGAGCTTAAACGCCAGATGGCGGTGCTGGCCGATAACGACCGCATGCGTCGCGAGTTCACGGCCAATATCACTCATGAGCTCAAGACCCCGCTTACCGCGATTTCGGGCTATGCCGAGCTTATTGCAAACGGCATGGTTGAGGGCGAGGATGACCTGCGCAACTTTGGCGGCCGCATCTACCGCGAGGCGGGCCGCCTGGCAGCGCTCGTCAACGACATCCTCACGCTTTCCAACTTGGATGAGGCGGAGCGAGCACCCGAGGGCGAGGCGGTGCCTATTGGGTCCACAGAGCCTATCGAGCTCTCTCGCGTCATTTTGACGGTGGAACAGCGTCTTGAGCAGATTGCCCGGCAGTCGAATGTGACCATTGGGCACGAGACGAAGCCCGTGGCGATAGAAGGCGTGTCGCGCCTGATCGACGAGCTGATCTATAACCTGGCAAGCAACGCCATTCGCTACAACCGACCTGGCGGTACGGTCACGCTGCGCTGCGGAACCAACGATGAGGGCCATCCATACTTGTCTGTTGCCGACACGGGTATCGGTATTGCGCCCGAGGAGCAGGGCAAAGTGTTCGAACGTTTTTACCGCGTGGACAAGAGTCGTTCTAAGGCGCGTGGCGGAACCGGCCTGGGCTTGGCGATCGTCAAACACGCCGCTCTGTACCATCACGCCGTGATTGACCTGTCGAGTGAGCCGGGCGTGGGAACCACCATTTCGGTAACGTTTCCCGTGCAACAAGAGGGACCGTTCGCGTAGCGGTATGGCAAAAATCGAGGATTAGACGATGCGCCTCCGCTGCCGTGTTAGTTGTTGCGCAACTTACACGCGGACACTGTATCTTATGTATAGAGTTCGGACATGGCAGAAAGATACGATATTATACGAGTAGTTTTGTCGATACGAACTAGGGAAATGAAAGGCAAGCTGCATGACCCTTCTTGAACTGTTCCAGCTGCTAAAAAAGCACCTCAGGCTGGTCATCGCCCTTCCGGTGGTCTGCGCGATCGCCATGGGCGTCGTCTCCTTCACCATGATGGACAACACCTACACCGCCACGACGAGCATGTACATTCTCGCCAAGACCGACGATAGCGGTCAGATGAGCTACAACGATCTCTCGGCGAGTCAGATGCTTTCCAACGATATCGCCACGCTGCTGGATAGCGATAGCGTTAAGAGCGGCGCAGCCAATGAA
>DBGAZC010000216.1:0-11198 GCA_048472015.1 Collinsella sp.
GTACACTGACTTCACCGTCTCGAGCTCCAACGAGATTCAGTCCGTCGTCGAGTCTGCCGTGGGCAAGGTCGACGCGCTGTACTCCCCCACCGACAACACCATCGCCGCGGGTGCCTCGCAGGTCGGCCAGATCTGCAAGGAAAACAAGCTTCCCTTCGTGACTGGCGAGGAGGGTATGTGCATGGCCGGCGGCCTGTTTACCCTCTCCATCAACTATGAGGACCTGGGCTACGCCGCGGGCGAGATGGCCGTTAAGATCCTGAAGGGCGAGGCCAAGCCCGAGGATATGCCGATCAAGCACCTCTCGAGCAAGGACCTGGTCGTCGTCAAGAACGACGAAATGGCCGAGGCCCTGGGCATCGACCTTTCCGCCCTGGACGCGTAATGCCATACGCGGCATGCGTCTAGAGCCCGTGCTCGCGCTTTAGCCGCGTTATTCAATATCTGAGCCACAGGGGCGGGCGCTGTAGACCGGCGTCCGCCCTGCTTGTTTCAGGTAAAACAAAACGTCTGTCCGTAACTCTTCTATGCATTGTTACCGCTATTATGGAAAATCACGTGTCCACCCTATTCTAGGAGGTATGAAGCATGCTCATTGCATTGCAGGGCGCCGTTTCGCAGGGCGTCCTCTGGGGCATTATGGTGCTTGGCGTGTTTATCACGTTCCGCCTGCTCGACATTCCCGATATGACCTGCGACGGCAGCTTTGCCCTCGGCGGCTGCGTCTGCGCTGTGCTCATCGTCAATAACAACGTCGACCCGCTGTTCGCCGTGCTGGCCGGTATGTGCGCCGGCGCCATCGCGGGCGCCGTCACGGGCATTTTGACCACCGTCTTTGAGATTCCTGCGATCCTCGCCGGAATCCTCACCCAGATCAGCCTGTGGTCCATCAACCTGCGCATCATGGGCAAGTCCAATACGCCCATTCTTGCCAAGGGCACCGTGTTCTCGGCCGTCAGCAATATGACCGGTCTGCCGCAGTCCACCGTTGCCATCATCTTGGGCATCCTGCTCGCCGTGGCTATCGTTGCCATCCTGTATTGGTTCTTTGGCACCGAGATCGGCTCGGCGCTGCGAGCCACCGGCAACAACGAGTACATGATCCGCGCTCTGGGCGTCAACACCAACTCCACCAAGATGATCGCCCTCGTGCTCTCCAACGCCCTCATCGGCCTTTCGGGCGCTCTCATCTGCCAGAGCCAAAAGTATGCCGACATTGGTATGGGCACCGGTGCCATCGTTATCGGTCTTGCCGCCATTGTTATCGGCGAGGTGCTCGGCCGTCTGCTGCCCGGCGGCCTCACGCAGTTTAGCGTCCGTCTTGCCTCCGCCGTCTTTGGCTCCGTGGTGTACTTCCTTATCCGCGCCATCGTGCTGCAGTTGGGCATGGACGCCAACGACATGAAGCTGCTCTCCGCCGTAATTGTCGCCGTGGCCCTGTGCGTGCCCGTGGTTTGGGAGCGCTATAAGCTCCGCAGCTCCTACACGAAGGGAGATGAGGCAGATGCTTAAGCTCTCGCACGTCAAGAAGACCTTTAACAAGGGCACCGTCACCGAGAAGCGCGCGCTCACCGGCGTCGACCTCACCCTGAATGACGGCGACTTTGTAACCGTGATCGGCGGCAACGGCGCCGGCAAGTCCACGCTGCTCAACATGATCGCCGGCGTGTACCCGCTCGATTCGGGCGTTATTGAGCTCGACGGCACCGACATCTCGCGCCTGAGCGAGTCGCAGCGCGCCAAGTACCTGGGCCGCGTGTTTCAGGACCCCATGCGCGGTACCGCTGCCGACATGCAGATTGCCGAGAACTTGGCCCTCGCCAAGCGTCGCGGCCAGCGTCGCGGCCTTTCGTGGGGCGTCACCAAGGCCGAGAAAGATGAGTACGTTGAGTTGCTCAAGCGCCTGGACCTTGGTCTGGACACACGCCTCAACGCCAAGGTCGGCCTGCTCTCGGGTGGCCAGCGCCAGGCACTCACCCTGCTGATGGCCACGCTCACCAGGCCGCGCCTGCTGCTGCTCGACGAGCACACCGCGGCCCTCGACCCCAAGACGGCCTCTAAGGTGCTCAACCTGACCGAGGAGATCGTCGACGAGAACCACCTGACCACGCTCATGGTCACGCATAACATGAATGACGCCATCCGTCTGGGCAACCGTCTGATCATGATGCACGAAGGCCACGTGATCTACGACGTGGCGGGCGATGAGAAGAAGTCGCTCACCGTAGCCGACCTGCTGCAGAAGTTCGAGGAGGTCTCGGGCGGCGAGCTCGCCAACGACCGCATGCTGCTGAGCTAAAACCTGCCAAAAAGGGACAGGTTTATTTTGGTAGGTTTTATCTGCACAAACGTCAAAACCGCCGCTAAGGGACAGACGCCCTTGCGGCGGTTTTCGCATATTATGTCGATAATCCGATATTCAACCAGACATTCTGGCTAAGGACTAAGGAAACTGCCATGAAAAGACTCCCCCGCCTTGCGTTAGCCGCCGCGTTGTTTGCCGGCGCGCTCGCAGGCATCCCAAGCCTCGCTTTCGCGGGGAACCTGCCCGCCGCTATTGACGGCTCTGTGACCGTCATGCACACCAACGATATCCACGGCAGCTACAAGTACAGCTACAACGCAAGCAAAGGCACCGGCACTGTGGGCTTTGACGGACTGGCGGTTCTCTATAGCGCCCAAAGCAGCGCCCCCGATCTTTTGCTCGATGCGGGCGATACCTTCCACGGGCAGTCCTTTGCCACCATGAGCGAGGGCAAGAGCATCGCCGAGCTCATGGACACCTTCTACGCCGACGGCTACGACGCGACCACGCCAGGCAACCACGACTGGAGCTACGGCGCGGACAAACTCCGCACCATGACCGGCTACAGCACCACCGGCACGCCCTTCGCCATGCTCTGCGCGAACGCAAAGTCTACGAGCGGCGTATGGAGCTCGAGCATCACGAAGACGCTCGATCGCACCTGGGAGGATAGCGAGGATCACTCCACATTCGACTACAAAATCAAGGTCGGCGTCGTGGGTGCCATGGATGAGTCGCTGGAATCCTCGCTGCGCGCGGACCTGGTCGCGGGTACGTCGTTCTCGAGTGCCGCGAACGCCATCAATGCCGAGGCAGAGCAGCTGCGCAAGGAGGGCTGCGATGTTGTTGTGTGTATCGCGCACACGCTCGACGCCAAGACCTTTGCCACGCGACTCCGTGGCGTCGATGCCCTTATCGCAGGCCACGAGCACATCAACCTTAACGAGAAGGTGACGGGAGCCGACGGCAAGACAATCCACGTTGTCGAGGCGGGCAGTGCCTTTGCCGAGGTGGGACTGCTTTCCATTCCGTACAAATACGACACGAATGGCACCGAGACGACCGACGACGACACGGTCACGGTCCCTGCAGACGACAGCAACGAGAAGCTCTACACCGCCAAGAACGTCAACGACCTTTTGGCAGACCCCGACAAGGGCTCCGACTACCAAAGCCGCCTTGAAGCCGTCCGCAACAAGATCAAGCCGCTCGACGAGGACTTTGAAAACGAATCGAACAAGGTGCTCGGCACATCCACCACCAACTATTTCTACGGCGAGGACGCCGCAGGCACGCATGGTTGGGAAATGGTGCGCACCACCGATTTCCGTCCCAGCAAGGAGGGCGACACCACCAAGGCCCAGACCATCGGCCACGTGATTTGCAGCTCCTATCTTGACCTGACGGGCGCGGACCTCGCTATCGAAAACGCTGGCGGCATCCGCGGCGGCATCGCGGCGGGCAACGTGACCGCCGGCAACGTCATCGCCATCTCGCCCTACGGCAACACCGTGGAGACCTGGACCATGACCGGCGCGGACTTCCTCGCAGCGCTCGAGCACTCGCTACAAATCAGCGACGATTGCAACGACAGCTACGAGCTTCAGCAGGCTTATGTGGCGGCCGGTCACACCGAGCAGGAGGCGCAAGACAAGTACAAGTGGCGCGATGACTCTGGCAGCGTTCTCTCCTTTGGCGGCATCAACGTGACGATTGATTGGACGCAGCCCGAAGGCAAGCGCATTGTGAGTGCCACACTCACCAAAGACGGCAGCACGCTCGACCCCGCCAAGACCTATACCGTCGCCACCAACAACTACATCATTACCAACACGACCGATTTTCCCACCTTTGCACACGCCACCAAGTACACCGAGTGGGGCACGTGCGAGGCGGCGCTGAGGGCACTGATCGGGCAGGACAGCTGGGAGAGCAAGATGGCCTCGCTCGCGGGCACCATCAGCTTTGGCTCCGCTGCCGTGGACCCCACGCCCACACCGGCCCCGACGCCTAAGCCCTCGCCTAAGACGGACACGACGGCCACGAAGGTCATCACCAAGAAGACGACCGGTAAGCTTGCCACAACGGGAGACCGCACGCTGGCAGTAGTTGGCGCGTGCCTTATCGGCGGCATCATCGTCATCATGCTCGGCATTATCTGGAAGCGTCGACGCTAAGCTACACCGCCGGGCCTTACAGCCCCGCCGCGTAAACCTTATATCGAGCACAGAAGCCCGTCCGAATTTGATCGGACGGGCTTCTTGGTGGGTATCATGGTTGGACGATCATAAGGAGGTTTTCCCTACATGGAATTGTTTGAGCCGATTCTTCATTTCTTTGAGCAACGGTGGGTCCACAACATCATCTGGGCCGTCATCTTGGCGATAGGCACCGCCGTCGCCACCAAGGTCGTATCCAAGACCCTGCGTCACCTGCTCAATCGCGACGACAACCCGCTTCCGGCATCGAGCATCTTCATCAACATCGCACGCGCCGTCATCTGGATGATCGGCGGCAGCTTTATCCTCGACAACTGCTTTGGCATTAACGCAAACGCGCTCGTCGCCGCTCTTGGCGTCGGCGGCATCGCCATCTCGCTCGGCTTTCAGGACACGCTGTCAAACCTTATTGGCGGCATGCAGGTTACGTTTATGGGCATCATCAAGCCTGGCGACAATATCGAAGTCGGCGGCGTGTCGGGCGTGGTCCAGGACATCACCTGGCGCCACACGACCATCGAAGATGCCTGCGGGCAGACCATCATCGTCCCCAACTCCAACATCTCCAAGAACACGCTCGTGCATTTGATGCCCTTTGGGCGCGTGGCTGTGCCCGTTGCCGTAAAGGACACGTCCAAGTGGGCCTCGCTCGACGCGCTGGCAGACGAGCTGACCAGCGCCACCAAGGCCGCCGTGCTTCCCATCTCGGGCTTTGACAAGGAGCCGTATGTGCTCTTTAGCGAGATCGGCGACTTTGGCATTAAGGGCAAGATCATCTTTATCGTCAGCGACGACAGCACCACTTTCACCGCTGCCGACGCCTGCATCCGCGCCATCGCCCCCATCATTGCCTAAACCACCACAAAGGGGACAGGCACCTTTGTTGTGGTTTTCATTCGTGGTACCATGGTTCATATAGTTGTTTAAACGACTAAGGGAGCAACATCATGGAAGAGGCCTACCGTCAAGCACGCAAGCGCGGCGAGCAAGGACGTCGACGCGCCATTAGTCAAAGCGAGTATCCGTACCTCACGGACCTCGATAGCTTGGTTGCCCAGCTCCCCTTAGGCCAGCGAGAGAATGTCGGCCTGAGAGACATTCCGCTCGAAATGGTCGTCGGTACGGTTACCAAGGGCCGTCAGTCCGCCTTTTCATGCAACTTTATGCCCCTGCTGCCGTTTGGCACCGAGTTCGCCCGCAAGTGGTCCAACCTCTACGACATCCAGGTAACCGAGGGTTATCGCGACCCCATCATCGTCACCGAGTTCATGCATCGGTTCTATGTCCAGGAAGGCAACAAACGCGTCAGTGTCCTCAAATTCCTGGACGCTCCGACGGTTTCGGCCAAGGTCACCCGTCTCTACCCCGGCACATGGGATTCCGTCGAAAGCCGCCTGTACGGTGAGTTCTGCGCGTTTTGGCGCGTCTGCCCCCTATACGAGATCGAGTTCTCACGCGAGGGAAGCTACGAGACGCTCGCCAAGATGCTCGGTCAGGACCTTATCGAAAAATGGCCGCAGAAAAAGGTCGACTACCTGCGCCACACCTTCTTACTCTTTGAGCGCGCCTACCTTCGCGCGGGCGGCGACCACCTGGACATTACGCCCGCCGACGCCATGCTCGTCTACCTCAATGTGTACAACCAGGACCGCCTGCTGGATACACCGACGGATATCGTCGTAAACCGCCTGTGCAAGATCTGGCGCGAGCTGGTCATTGCCGGCAAAAATAACGAGGACAAGGTAGATCTTGTCGAAGCACCGATCGTCGACGAGGAGGAGTCGCCCGCCAAGTCCACCTCCGGCGTGCTCAGCTTCTTTATGGGCAAGACCGTCTATTCGGCGGCCAACCCCCTGCGCATCGCCTTTATCCATGAGTTCCCCTGTGCGACGTCGAGCTGGGACAGCCTGCACGACCAAGGGCGTCAGTATCTCGATGAGCACTTTGGCGGTATCGTGCGCACCGAGGCGTTCGAGGACTGCCATGATCCGGACGCGTTCTACGCCGCCGTGGAAACGGCTGTCAAACATGGAGCAAACGTCATCTTCTCGACCTCGCACCGCCTGATGGAATACACGCTCAGGGCTGCCGTTGAGTATCCCCGGGTTCGGTTCCTCAACTGCTCTATCGGTCTTCCCCATCAAAGCGTCCGTTCGTACTTTGGCAAGATGTACGAGGCCAAATTCCTACTGGGCGCCCTTGCGGCCAGCATGGCGGATAACCACCGCATCGGTTACCACGCGTCGGTCTTCGCCTCGGGCGCACTCAGCGAGATCAACGCCTTTGCGATTGGCGCCTCGCTGCTCGACCCCCGCGCGCAAATTATCCTGACCTGGGGCGATGTGCCCGCCGGCGGTCTTGCTGAGGCCATGTGCCGCGAAGGCGTGAGCGTCATGACCGGCGCTGACATGTCAAAGTCGCTCGTAGACCCTACGGCCTACGGACTCCACCGCCTGGTCGATGGCAAGGTCGTCGGCATCGCCATGCCGGTATGGAACTGGGGCCGATACTATGAGCTCATCGTGCGCAGCCTGCTGCACGGCACTTGGGACGAGACCAGCGACGACAATCAGGTTCGCGCCGTCAACTACTGGTATGGCATGAGCTCGGGCGTCATCGACATTCGCTACGCTCCGGGCCTGCCCTATCAGACGCGCAAGCTTGTTCAGCTGCTCCGCAATGGCATCGTCGAGGGTTCCATCAATCCGTTTGGCGGTGAGCTCCATAGCCAAGACGGCGTGGTGCAGATCGAGGGCTTTCCCCCACTGCCGAGCACGCAAATCGTCGAGATGGACTGGTTGGCCGACAACGTGGTGGGCACCATTCCGCAGCCCAACGATGAGCCGAAGGTCCACGCCCTATGAAAATCCTTGCCATAGCCGATACCGAAGAACGATGCCTATGGGAGTGCTTTCGCAAGGAACGCTTTGAGGGTGTCGACCTGATTTTGTCCGCTGGCGATCTGGACCCGGATTATCTTGAGTTTTTGGTCACCGTCATCAACAAACCGCTCATCTACGTTCGCGGCAATCACGATGACCGCTACGCGCGTCATGCACCGGGTGGATGCATCTGCGTCGAAGACACCGTGTACGTGTATCGCGGCGTCCGTATTGCGGGTCTTGGCGGCTCCATGCGCTATCGAGACGGTGCCAACATGTACACTGAGCGCGAGATGGCCAAGCGCATGCGCAAGCTGTCACGCAAAGTGAGGATGGTCGGCGGCTGCGACATCCTGCTGACCCATGCGCCCGCCGCCGGCATGGGCGATCTGGATGATCTGCCACATCGAGGATTTGAATGCTTTAACACAGCGCTCGAATCCTGGAATCCCGACTACATGGTGCACGGGCATGTGCACCAATGCTATGGTCGCGACTTTCAGCGTGAGCGTCGGCATGCATGCGGGGCAACAATCATCAACGCCTGCGGTTATACGCAGTTTGAGCTGGACGAAGCGCGCTACCCCATCCGTGGCTGGCAGGCAGCCTGGCTCAATTCGCAAACCATGCGCCGCGAACTCAAGCGCCACGAGGCCATCGAGTCCTCAACCGCCAGAACCCCCTGGTAACCACCACAAAGGGGACAGGCACCTTTGTGGTGGTTTTGGCTCGAGATAGCAAGAAACCCGGTCCTGCGCAGGGCAGAACCGGGTTTCTTTAGCAATGCTTGCTTTGCTCAGGCAGTAACTGTTAGTTACTCAGCCAGGAAGTCACGCTGGACAGCGGGATCGACCTTGACGCCAGGGCCCATGGTGGAAGACACGGAGATGGACTTGACGTACTTGCCCTTAGCGGAAGAGGGCTTGACGCGCAGGATCTCGGTGTACAGGGCAGCGTAGTTCTCGACGAGCTGCTGCTCAGAGAAGGACTTCTTGCCCAGGGGCACGTGGCAGATGCCGTAACGGTCGGCGCGATACTCAACGCGGCCGGCCTTGAGCTCGGAGACCATCTTGGCGACGTCCATGGTCACGGTGCCGAGCTTGGGGTTCGGCATGAGGCCACGGGGACCAAGGATCTTACCGATGCGGCCAACCTTGGCCATCATGTTCGGCGTAGCGATAGCGGCGTCGAAGTTGATCTCGCCCTTCTGGATCTGGGCGACGAGCTCGTCGGAACCGATGATGTCGGCGCCGGCAGCCTCGGCCTCACGGGCCTTCTCGCCCTCGGCGAAGACGGCAACACGAACGGTCTTGCCGGTGCCGTGGGGCAGGGAGATGGAACCACGGATGTTCTGGTCAGCCTTACGAGTATCGATGCCCAGACGGAAGTGGGCCTCGACGGTCTCGTCGAACTTGGCGGTGTCGAGCTCCTTGATGAGCTTGGCAGCCTGAAGGGGGGTGTAGAGCGTGGCGCGGTCGATCTTCTCGGCAGCGGCGTTATAGCTCTTACCATGCTTAGCCATGTGCATTACCTCCTGTGGTTAAACGGGCGTGAGCCCTCCCACATCGTATCGTGTGCCCTATTGCACACATATAACGGGCGCCCCGGTCGGAGCACCCGTCATTACCTAAAGAAATCGCTACTCAGCGATGGTGACGCCCATGGAGCGGGCGGTACCGGCGATGATCTTCTTGGCGGCGTCAATGTCGTTGGCATTGAGGTCCGGCATCTTGATCTCGGCAATCTTGGTGAGCTGCTCCTGGGAGAGCTGACCGACCTTGTCGGCCTGGGGCTTAGCGGAACCAGACTTGAGGTTCAGCTCCTTCTTGATGAGGTGAGCCGCCGGCGGGGTCTTGGTGATGAAGGAGAAGGACTTGTCCTCGTAGACAGAAATCTCAACGGGGATGATGTCGCCCTTCTTGTCCTGCGTCTCGGCGTTAAAGGCCTGGCAGAACTGCATGATGTTCACGCCAGCAGCGCCCAGGGCGGGGCCGACGGGAGGAGCGGGGTTAGCTGCACCAGCAGGAATCTGGAGCTTAATGACGTTGGCAACCTTCTTCTCAGCCATGGTCATTCCTTTCGAATCACGAGTGTGAAGTACTTGCTATATCGTAAGCACGCACGTGTTAGAAGCACTCCTGAGATGAGCAGTCACAGAAGAAGCACGCTCGCGCGAACGGACGAAAACTTAAGCGATGACAGCGACCTGGTTAAAGTCGAGCTCTACCGGCGTCTCGCGGCCAAAGATCATCAGCGTGACCTTGAGCTTGCCTGCCTCGGTGTTAACCTCGGAGACCTTGCCATCAAAGTCGGTAAGCGGGCCATCGGTGACGCGGACGGACGTGCCGACCTCAATATCAACCGAGGTGCGCTTGGGCGAATCGCCCTTACCGGGACGACGAGTCATCTTATTGTACTCGTCGCGGGAAAGCGGAGCGGGCTTGCCGTTGCCGCCCAGGAAACCGGTGACGCCGGGCGTGTTGCGAACACACGTCCATGCATCGTCATCCATCTCCATGCGGACCAGGACATAACCCGGGAAGATCTTGGAATCCTTGGTCTCACGCTTGCCACCCTCTTTAATCTCGGTGACGCGCTCCATAGGAATCTCGATATCAAAGATACGGTCCTGCATGCCCATAGTCTCGATGCGATGCTCGAGATCGGACTTAACGCGGTTCTCGTATCCAGAGTAAGTGTGAACGACGTACCAACGCTTAGACATGGTTTAGCCCCTCAATCCAGAGAACAGAGCAAGAGCCTCGCCAAAGCCAGCATCGAGCAGAGCGATGACGACGCCGACGACGATCAGAGAAGCGCAAACGACGACCGAGTAGTTCACGAGCTCCTTCTTATCGGGCCACGTGACACGCTTCATCTCGGACTTGACCGAAGCGAAATACTTCTTGGTGCGGGCGAAGAAACCAGGCTTCTCGTTCTTCTTGGACTTCGCAGCCTTCTCGTTCTTCTTGGCAACGGCCTTCTTGGCCTCAACCTTGGAGTTGGCGGCAGCGTTGTTGGCAGGTGCCGGCTGCTGAGCCTTCTTCTTGTTCTTCTTGTTGGCCATTTGGGTTACCTCCGCGCAATGCGCTTATACATGAGTAAACCGTAAGCCCCCAATTGGGAGCTTACGGAATAATGACTGGCACGCCAGGAAGGACTCGAACCCTCAACACTCGGTTTTGGAGACCGATGCTCTACCAATTGAACTACTGGCGTATGTGACTAGAGACTAGCGAGTCTCTTTGTGCAGCGTGTGGTGACGGCACCAGGGGCAATACTTCTTGATCTCCATACGATCAGGCATGTTCGCCTTGTTCTTGGTGGTCGTATAGTTGCGGCGCTTGCACTCAGTGCACGCAAGAGTAACTAGAGTACGCATGTATCCTGAACCTTTCATATCCGCCCCGTACGGGCACGAGATGGTACTTTATCAGCTCTATGTAAGTGCTGTCAATGAAAACCTCGAATCAATTGGTTCTCGCTGGATCCATTCATATTTGGAACACATCAATGAAGCCAGTGAGATCTAATCGATCCCTCACGCTCGGCTTAAGGGCGAGCGAAGCGTAATCGGCGGGGAATAAGTCCCGCGTAGAAAAGAACCCGGCACCCATATAAGTGCCGGGTTCTCTAAGTCAGCTATATCAGAGAGCTAATTTACTCAATGATCGTGGAGACGATGCCCGAACCGACGGTGTGGCCACCCTCGCGGATAGCGAAGCGCAGGCCCTCCTCCATGGCGATCGGGTGGATGAGGTCGCCCTCGATGGTGATGTGGTCACCAGGCAT
>DBGAZC010000217.1:0-1226 GCA_048472015.1 Collinsella sp.
TTCCTGTACCAGATCGTGCGCCGTGGAGGCGGCGAGCAACCGCGCCAGGTTGCAGCCGCCGTCGAGGGTTCCTACCGAGAGGAGAAGCCCAAACGCCGCGGTCTGCTGGGTGCGCTATTTGGGAAGTAGGGGAGTAGCACCGGTTGTTGCCGTAAGGTGATGGCCGGGGGTGCGGGGCAGCTCTCAGGAGTGCGGGCTGCCGTCTGATTGTTTGAGGGTGCCAGATGTAAATAAACAGTGGAGCGGCTGCAAAAGAGCCTCCTCACTGGGTAAAATCAAATTGTGCCGCGGAACCCGCTCTTCAGCTAGTCACACTTCGGAAGCGCGGGCAACGCAGGTATTATCGTCTAAAGGGCCGGCTGCAACCGGCCCTTTTCTGTGGCAGCCAATGGACCCACATCAGACGAAGGCCGCGTCTTTGCCTGTCAGGTCACGCTCGCCAGCCACGGCTAGAATGTCGTTGCCGGCGTCCATGACCGGTATTGTTTCGTAGCGTGCGTCGCAACCGCGAGTGCGCCTGCGACGGCTGCGGTGGCTTCGGTCGCAACGTGCTGCTACTCTTGCGTTTCGCCATTAGTCGCTTCGTTGATGGCGCGGTACTCGGCGCTTAGTTCGCGCGCCAGCTCTTCCTTGCTTGGAAGATACGGCAGGTATTTGGCGGCAAACACTTGGTCGTTGTCTTCGGGCAGCGTGTACTCGACAATCGAATCGCTTTTGTCCGCGCAGAGCACGATGCCTATGGGCGGATTGTCGCCTTCGTTCATGAGCTCGCGCGTGTAGTAGTTCACATACATTTGCATCTGGCCCAGGTCCTGATGCGTAAGGTCGTCCGTCTTAAGGTCGATGAGCACGAAGCAGCGCATCAGATAGTTGTAAAAAACAAGGTCAATATAGAAATGGCGCCCATCAAAGGTGATGCGCTTTTGGCGCGCCTCGAAAGCGAAACCACGGCCAAGCTCCAGCAGGAACTTCTGAAGATGCGTGATGAGCGCCTGCTCTAGATCGCTCTCGCGAAACGCAGTATCGTCCGAGAAACCTAAAAACTCCAGTACATATGGGTCGCGGATGATATCCTCGGGGCGACGAGCCGGGGCGCTCTTTTGGATTTCCTGGGTGACGGCCTCCTTGTCCTTGCTGGCAAGTAGGCGCTCGCGGAACATGGTGTTGATCTGGCGTTCGAGCTGACGCGTGCTCCAACGAGAATCGGCGCATTCGTTCATGTACCA
>DBGAZC010000218.1:0-19407 GCA_048472015.1 Collinsella sp.
GTAGGGGGTTACAATCTTTGGGGCGTGGTTTGTTGTCCCATATGAGGGGTGTTCACATGCCCTGCACCACGCATGCGCGGCGCTGGGATACAATACGCCGATAGCATTATTAGGTTTACAGGGGAGCTGCAATGATAGAGATCGCCGTCAACAACCTCGCGGCCGCAACAGGGGCCCGAACCGTGACGGGAGAAGCCGATCGGGTATGCCGCGGGTGCGTTATCGACTCGCGCCAGGTCGAGGAAGGGACGATTTTCGTCGCCTTTCCCGGTGAAAACGTCGACGGCAATGATTTTGCTTCCCGTGCCGTCCAGTCGGGTGCCGGCGCCGTCGTGATGACGCGTGAGCCCGAGGCCGAGCTGGTCTCGCTGGCGCAGGACAAAGGATGCGCCATCCTGCTGACCGATGATCCCGAGGAGTTTCTGCTGCGTTTGGCGCACGCGTATCGCCTGGAGCTTGGCTGCCTGGTCGTTGGCATTACCGGTTCCATCGGCAAGACGACGACCAAGGACGTGCTCGCCGCTGTGCTCGTCAAGCGCTATCGTGTCTGGGCCACCAAGGGCAATTTCAATAACCTGATCGGCATGCCGCTCACGGTGCTTTCCGCTCCGGCCGATACCGAGGTCCTGGTGCTCGAGATGGGCATGAACCATTTCCACGAGATTGAGCGCCTGTCCCAGTCCGCCAATCCCAACCTTGCCATCGTGAGCAAGATTGGTACCTCTCACATCGGCATTTTGGGCAGCCGCGAGAACATCGCCCGCGCTAAGGCCGAGATTGTCCAGGGCATGTGCGCCGCCGGCGACTTCTTGCCGCTGCTGGTTTTGGGCGGCGAGGACGACTTTACGCCGTTCATTCGCGATACGTTCGCCCAGCCTGCTGGTATCGACGTGATGCTGGCCGGCGTCTCGGACGACGATGAGGTCCGTGCCCGCGACATTCGTGTTGATGACGAGGGCCGTCCGGTCTTTACGCTCGATTTTGGCCAGGGTGAGACGATCGATACCATGCTTGCCATCCCCGGCGTGCAGTCCGTCCCAAATGCCGTTAAGGCCGCCGCGGTTGCCTATCGCCTGGGCGTGACGCCCGAGCAGATCGGTGCTGCCTTTAGGGGCCTCACGATCACCGGGCACCGCCAGGAGATCAAGCGCGCCAAGAGCGGTGCCCGCGTCATCGACGATTCCTATAACGCCAGCGCCGAATCCATGGCTGCTGGTCTCGATCTACTGTGCTCGCTTTCGTGCACGGGGTCTCGTATGGCGATCCTGGGTGAGATGGGCGAGATGGGCGATGAGGCTCCTCGCATGCATGAGCTCGTGGGCGCCTATGCCGCCGCCAAGAAGCTCGACATTCTGGCGTGCGTGGGTGGTGAGCTGGCCCAGCTTATGGCCGATGCCGCGCGCATGATGGGCATGGACGAGGACCGCATCCAGGTGTTCTCCGATTATCAGCAGGTGCTCGACCGCATGGGCGGCGCGCTTGAAAAACATGATGTTGTACTGGTCAAGGGTTCCCGCTTTGTTGAGCTCGACCGCTTTGTGGAAGGTGTGTGCTAGCCCATGTTCGGCAATCCCTCGTATCCAACGTATCAGGCTTTTTTGGGGCTTGGCATCGCCGCTGCCATTGCGCTGCTGCTCATGCCGTGGTGGATCAAGCTGCTCAAAGTCGAGGGTATCGGCCAGCAGGTTCGTGCCGACGGCCCCAAGCGTCATTTGGTTAAGCAGGGAACGCCCACCATGGGTGGCGTTGTCATCCTCGTCGCGATCTCGCTGACCTGCCTGCTGATGGGCAAGCTCACCACCGAGCTCGTGCTCGTGCTGCTCGCCACGCTGGCGACCGGCGTGCTGGGCCTGATCGACGACCTGACCTCCGTTACGCATGGGCGCTCGCTCGGTCTGACGCCCCATGCCAAGATGATCGGCCTAACCATTATCTGTGTCACCTTTACGGTACTTGCCGTTAACTGGTGCGGCGTCGCCCCCGAGATTCGTTTTCCCGGCGGCCTGACGATTGACCTTGGCGTGCTTTCGACCACCATCTGTGGCCTTTCGTTCCCGTGGCTCTACATTGTCTTTTGCTGGCTGATGATCGCCGGTCTTTCTAATGCCGTGAACCTGACCGATGGCCTTGACGGTCTTGCTGGTGGCACCTCCATGATTGCCATGCTCGCCATGGCTGCCATGGCGTTTTTGCACGGAGACGTGAACCTGTCCATCTTCTGCACCGCGTGTGCCGGTGCCTGCTTGGGCTTTCTGTGGTTCAACTGCTATCCGGCGAGCATCTTTATGGGCGATACCGGCTCGCTTGCCCTGGGCGCCGCGTTTGCCTGCACGTCCATCATGACCAACACCGAGGTCGTCTCCCTCATCATCGGCGGCCTGTTTATCGTTGAGACCCTGTCGGTCATGATTCAGGTTGTCTACTTCCACTTTACGCACAAGCGCGTCTTCCTTATGGCGCCCATCCATCATCATTTCGAAAAGAAGGGCTGGACCGAGACCAAGGTCGTCATCCGTTTTTGGATTATCGCTGCGGCCTTCGGTGCCGTTGGCCTTGCCCTGTTCTTCCAGTTGGGATAGTGGTCTTTCATGCCTCTTGCTGATGTCTTTAGCCTGCTCGTTTTGGGTCAGGGCAAATCCGGTCTCGATGTTGCCCGCTGGGCGCTGGCACATCCCGAGCGCGTAAGCGCCGTTACCGTTTATGGCGGTGGCACCTCTGAGCCCAATGACGCCACGCGTGCGCTCGAGGCTGCTGGTGCGTCGTTTGTCTATGGGACCGAACAGGTCGAGGGCGCCTATGACGTATGCGTGACGTGCCCGGGCATCTCGGAGTTCTCGGGCTTCTTTAAGGCCGGGCGCGAGCATGCCGCCCAGATTATGGGTGAGCCCGAGTTTGCCTATCGCCTGTCGCCCGATAACTGGATTGCCATTACGGGCACCAACGGCAAGACGACCACCACGTCGCTGACTGATTATCTGCTCAAGGCTGCCGGCGAGGCCAGCGTTGCTGTCGGCAACATCGGCGAGCCACCGGTCAACGAGATTGACGGCCGAGCCCACAACGAGTGGTTTGTGGCTGAGCTCTCGAGCTATCAGATTGCTACGACCACCGAGCTCCACCCTCGCGTGGCGGTGCTGCTCAACATCACTCCCGACCACTTGGGCTGGCATAAGAGCCATAAGAACTACGCGCTTGCCAAGATCAAACTGTTTGACAATATGGTCGATGACGATCTGGCGGTTGTCGACGTCGAAGACGCCGGCATTCACGAGTTCGATGAGTACATCTACACGCCGGGTCGTCGCATCTGCAAGGTTGCCTTTGACGAGCCTGAGGGCGAGGATGCCGCCTTTGTGCGCGATGGCAAGATGATCGTGCGTCTGAAGGGCGTCGAGACCCCGCTCATCGCTACATCCGAGCTCAAGATCTCGGGCCATCACAATGTTATCAATGCCCTGTGCGCTGCTACGGCTGCCTTGGCAGTCGGTGCCGATGTCGACGGTGTCTGCCGCGGTCTGGCCTCGTTCCAGCCGCTCGAGCACCGCGTGGAGCCGTGTGGCGAGATTGACGGCGTGCGCTACGTCAACGATTCCAAGGCGACCAACACCGATGCGGTCGAGAAGGCACTGACGGCATTTCCCGATGACGACGTGATTTTGCTGCTCGGCGGCCACGATAAGGGCACGCCGCTCACGGACTTCGCGCGCGTCGTTATGGATAACGTACGCTCGGTCGTTTGCTTTGGCGATGCGCGCGAGCGCTTCACCGCCGCTATGGACGAGGCCGATGTCGATGGCGATGTGGATATCGCCCAGGCGGATGACCTACGCGACGCCGTGGACGTTGCCCGTTCGCTTTCGAGCCGTGGTGACGTGATCTTACTTTCTCCTGCCTGCTCTTCGTTCGATGAGTTCTCGGGCTATGAGGAGCGCGGCCGCGTGTTTAAGGACTATGTGGCTCAGCTTGCCGCTGCGGCGAAATCACAAATGGAATAGGGGTTGCCGGTGAGAGAGGAGAGCCCCCGACAAGGTATGAGGAGGCCCGACTCGGACCGTGCTTCCTCACGTCGCACCACACCGCGTTCCAGCCGCGGCGGGCAGTCGTTTAGCGAACGCTATATTGCCGGCGTTCCCGCCCGTATCATGCGCCCCCGTTTGATATTCATGGCCTGCTTGTTTACCTTGGTATGCTTTGGCCTGCTGATGGTGTACTCGGCGTCTTCGGTCGAGGCGCTGCACGAGAATGGCTCGGCGACGTTTTTTCTGGGTCGACAGGCCGCGTTTGCCGTGGTCGGTGTTCTGGCACTGATTGCCATCGTGCGCGTTTTGCCGGACAGCTGGTTTGGGGAGGACGTGCTCAGGATCTTCCTCATAGGCATGATAGGGCTACTGTTTCTGGTGTTCTTGGTGGGTAGCGGCAGCCGTGGCGCCACGCGCTGGCTCAACATTGCCGGCATTCAGTTCCAGCCTTCCGAGTTTTTAAAGCCATTTGCCATTGCGTATTCGGCCATCATGCTTGATCGTTTCTTTTCGCCCGGTGGCAACATCAACGAATTCCTTCGCAAGATGGGCATCTACCTGGGCATTTCGCTCTTTCTGATCTTTATCCAGCCCGATTTCGGTACCGTTCTGATCATCCTGTTGACCCTCATGTGCATGGCGTTGTTTGCAGGTCTCGACCCCAGATTTATCATCGGCGTGCTAATCTTCGGCATTCTCGTGATCGTGATTGCGCTTGTCGCAGAGCCATACCGTATGGTGCGTATTCAGGTTGCCTTGAACCCTTGGGCCGACGAGTATGGTGACGGCTATCAGGCCACGCTTGCCATCATGGCGTTTGCCTCGGGCGGTCTGTTCGGCCGTGGCATCGGCAACTCAACCATGAAGTACTCGTATCTGCCCGAGGCGCACAACGACTACATCCTGGCCATCATTGGCGAGGAAGTCGGTTTTGTCGGAACCGTGCTGTTCTTCTTGGTGTTTGCGATGCTGATCTACTCGGCGTTTCGCATTGCCGAGCAGGCGACCGATCGTCGGGGCGCGCTCATGGCGTCTGGCTCCGCAGTCATTCTCGCGGTGCAGTTTTTGATTAACGCGCTGGGCATCCTCAACGTATTTCCCATGACGGGCAAACCGTTGCCGTTTATTAGCTACGGCGGCTCTTCGATTATTGTGTCGCTTATGCTCGCCGGTCTGATCCTGCGCGTTTCGTATGAGAGCGCCCGTCGCGATGAGTACGACCGTCGCCGCGAGAGCTTTGCCGTTATGGATGAGAGCACCGCCGGCGTGCCCCACGTGCGCGGCGAGCGATCTACGCGTAACGGTTTTACCGTCCTGGATGGCTCTGCGACCGAGCCGGCAGCCCGCCCGGGTCAGCGAACGGCGCCGCAAGGTCGTCCTCAGCGCCCCACTCCTCGCAATGCGGGCGGCGGATATAATCGAATCGATTTGAACTCGGACCCGTCGGCGCGTCTGCGCACCGACGACCAGGGACCGCGTGTACGAAGGGACTACCATGACCGATAAGATGACCGTTGCTATTGCAGCCGGCGGTACGGCAGGACACATCAACCCCGCGCTCGCCTTGGCCGAAGAGCTGCGTGATCGTGGCCACCACGTTGTGTTCGTGGGCCAGTCGCGCAAGCTCGAGGGTCGTCTGGTCCCCGAGGCTGGGTTTGATTTTGTGCCCATCACGGTCACGGGCTTCGACCGCTCCCGTCCTTGGACGGCGCTGACCTCGCTGTGGCGTGTCAACAAGGCCAAGCGTGCGCTCGCTGGTCATTTCTCAAAGGTCGGCAAGCCCGACGCTGCCATTGGTTTTGGTGCCTATGTCGAGGTTCCGCTGCTGGGGTGGTGCAAGGGCGCAGGCGTTCCGTATCTGCTGCATGAGCAGAACTCTGTTCCGGGCCTGGCCAACAAGATGATGAATTCCCACGCCGCTCGCGTGTGCATCTCGGTGCCGGCAGCGCGTTCGGTCTTTGAGCGCGAAGGTGACCCTGGCCACGTGCTCATGACCGGCAACCCCGTACGTCGCTCGGTGATCGAGGGCGATCGCGCTCGCGGCCGCAAAGCACTTGGCGTTCCCGAGGACGCTACGCTGCTGCTCGTCTTTGGCGGTTCACTTGGCGCCCAGCACCTCAACGAGCGCGTGGTTTCGCTCAAAAACGAGCTGCTTTCGCGCAAGAACCTCTATGTGTTGCATTCGACGGGTGCCGACGGCTTTGAGGAGACCGAGCGCGCTTTGGCGCTGACGCCCGAGGAGGCGAAGCGTTACCGCGTCCTGCCCTACATCGACAACATGGGCGATATGCTGGCTGCTGCCGATTTGGTGCTCTCGCGTTCGGGCGCATCGAGCGTGGCCGAAATCGCTGCGCTCGCCGTGCCCTCGGTGCTCGTGCCGTATCCGCATGCGACGGCCGACCACCAAACCACCAATGCCCGTTATCTGGTCGACGCCGGGGCCGGCGTGCTCTGCGCCGATGCCGATATCGACGGTTCTGCCTTTGCCGATGAGCTGCTGCACCTGGTCGATGATGCGGCGGCGCGCGAGGCCATGCGTCAGGCGGCGCGTGGTCTGGCTCAGGATAGGGCCGCCGCTCTTCTGGCCGATGCGGTAGAGGGTTTGCGTTAGTTAGACGGGATATCGTCGGTCGTCCTCGCGCTGATGCGGTAGGTGCGGTACAGTTAACGGGTTACAGGCAGTGTTTACGCAAGGAGTACACGAGCACATGGCTGATTCCCAGACTGCAACCTCCGCGCCCGAGTTTAAGAGCGCCCACTTTATCGGTATCGGCGGCGCCGGCATGAGCGGCATCGCCCTCGTTCTGCACGAACGCGGTTATGCCGTTACCGGCTCCGACCTTAAGACGTCACGTTATATCCGCCAGCTCACCCGCGCTGGTGTGAAGGTGCATGTGGGCCATGAGGCCGCCACGATCGACGACGTCAAGCCCGACGTGGTTGTTGTCTCCACCGCTATTCCGGAGTCCAACCCTGAACTCGTGCGCGCTCGTGAGCTTGGTATTCCCGTGTGGCCCCGTGCCAAGATGCTCTCTGCTTTGGGCCACGGCTACACGACTGTCGCTGTTGCCGGCACGCATGGCAAGACCACCACGTCTTCGATGTGCGCCACCATGCTCGACCGCATGGGTCTGGATCCGAGCTTCTTGATCGGCGGCATTGTCGAGGGCTATGACACGAACGGCAAGAACGGCTCGGGCGACTATTTTGTCGCCGAGGCCGACGAGTCCGACAGCTCCTTCCTGTTCCTGAACCCCAACGTAGTCATTGTGACCAACGTCGAGGCCGACCACCTCGATCACTACTCGGGTATCGAGGAGATCGAGGCGACTTTCGCCAAATTCATGAGCCTGGTGGGCGAGGACGGCACTGTCATCGTCTGCGGCGAGGACCCGCATCTGGTGGAGCTCGCCAAGTCGACGGGCCGTCACGTGCTTTCCTACGGCTTTGCCGAGAGCAACGACATCGTCTGCATGCACCCGGATGTTAAGGGCATCCAGAGTGACTTTATCGTTCGCTTTGAGGACGGCACTGAGCATGCTGTGGAGATCAAGAGCAATCCCGGTCGCCACAACATGCTCAACGCCACGGCGGTGCTCACCGTCGCACATGTCCTGGGCCTTGATATCGACGCCGCCGCCAAGGCGCTCTCGAGCTTTGAGGGCGTCCGCCGTCGCTTTACCCACGTGGGCGATATCGATGGCATCACCGTGGTCGATGATTACGGCCATCACCCCACCGAGATCAAGGCGACGCTTGCCGCCGCTTCGTCGCTGGGCTACAAGCACGTCGACGTCGTGTTCCAGCCGCACCGCTATTCGCGCCTGCAGGCCCTGTGCGACGACTTTGCCGATGCATTTGCCAATGCCGATAAACTGCTGCTGATTGATGTGTTCTCGGCTGGCGAGATGCCCATTCCGGGTGTCACCTCTAAGATGCTCGCCGATACCGTGCGCGCCAAGCATCCTGGCAAGGAGGTCGTGTACTGCTCCAGCCGTCTTGAGCTCAATCAGGAGCTCGAGCAGATGGTGGGCGAGGGCGACCTGCTGCTCACCATGGGTGCCGGTGACGTTACGACCGTCGGTCCCGAGTTCATTGAGTATCTGACTGCCAAGAAAGACGCTTAAGTCTAATGGGTCTGTTTAACGCCGTCATGGCGCTTTCGGGCATGATTGACACGGATGTGATCGAGGACGAGCGCCTTGCGCGTCATACGAGCTATCGTATCGGCGGCAAGGCCGACCTCTTTGTGACGTGCCATAGCTATCATGCCCTCCGACGCGCCGTGGCGGTGCTCGATCGCGAGCAGGTGCCGTGGGTCATCATCGGCAAGGGCTCCAATCTGCTGGTTGCCGATGGCGGTTATCGCGGTGCCGTCATTTCGCTCGGACGTGAGTTTCAGCGCACGGTTGTTGCCGATGACGGTTGTACACTGACGGTCGGTGCGGGCGTGATGTTTGCGCGCCTGGTCAACGATGCCCTGTCGCGTAGCCTCTCGGGCCTTGAGTTTGCCGTTGGCATCCCTGGTTCGGTCGGCGGTGCGATATCTATGAATGCCGGCACACGGACCGAGTGGATTGGCTCGCTGGTTGAGGATGTCGTAACGTTTGACCCGGCATCCGGTATCAAGCATTATGCGGGGTCCGAGATCACTTGGGGCTACCGCGAATGTAGCCTTCCCCGCAATGAGATCATCCTCGAGTGCGTGCTCAAGCTTAAACCGGCGCCCAAGGCCGACATTCGCGAGCGCATGGAGCGGTACCTGACGAGGCGCAAGCGTACGCAGCCCATGGGTCGCGCATCCTGCGGGTCGGTCTTTCGCAATCCGCCCGATGCGAGTGTGGGCAAGCTTATCGAGGATTGTGGATTAAAGGGTTTTTCAATTGGCGGCGCGGAAGTTTCGCCCGTTCACGCTAATTTTATCGTTAATAACGGAACTGCCTCGGCCGATGACGTTGCCGCGGTTATCAGACATGTGCACGGAAAGGTGAGGGAGGCGTATGGCATCGAGCTCAGACCGGAAGTTAAATTCCTCGGCTTCTAGAGCATCGAAACCCACCTTCCGCCGCGCCGGAGGGCGTTCCGGCGCGCCTGCCAAACCTCAACGCAATACCGTCGCGCATTCTAAGTCTGTCGGGCATGCTCGACAGACCAGTCGTCCGGTCGTCGGCTCGCAGCTCGGTAATCGTCCGGCCGCAAAAAAGTCCTCGCGTCCCTCGGTGACGTCAAAGCCTGTTATGGGCGCCAAACCTGCCCGTCCCATGGCAACTCCTAAGCCCTCGACGGGAACTAAAGCTCCGCGTCCAGGTCGCACGCTGGGCGCATCGAAACCGCGCTCGCTGACATCGGTGCCGGTTACCGTCAAGAAGCCTTCGGGTAAAAAAAGCGTCAATCCGTTGTCTTCACTTGGGGCGATGGTAAATAAAACATCAGACGCCGCTTCTGTCGTTACAGGCAAAGGCAAAATCGTGGGCGGCGTTCTGGCCGCCTTGGCCGTGCTCGTCGTCGTTGCCATCGTGGTGATTAACTCTGGATTGTTTACCGCCACTGATATTCAGATTCAAGGCAGCGAGCATGTGACGAAGCACGATGCTATCCAGCTGATCGATTTGCCCGAGGGAACGTCGCTTTTTAACGTCGATCCCGACCAGATTACCGAGGACCTCAAGCAGAACCCGTGGGTCTCGGGCGTGGATGTCCAGCGTCAGTTCCCACATACGCTCATCATTACGCCGATGGAGCGCAAGGTCATTGCAATTGCCTATATCAGCTCCGATGACCTTGCCTGGGCCATCGGGGATGATGACACCTGGATCGCCCCGCTGTCGACGTCGGTCGAAGTGGATGACCAGGGCAACGTCATCACGACGGGGCAGGGCTCAAATACCCTGACCGGCATTGATGCCGCGCTGGCGCTCGCTAAGCACTATGGCGCGGTGTTGTTGACTGATGTCTCGGCGGATGTCGCTCCGGTTTCCGGCCAGGCAGTGAGCTCCAAGGCCGTTAAGGCTGGCTTGGATTATGTGCGTGGTTTTTCGAGCGAGTTCTTGGGACAAGTCAAGGATATTTCCACCCCTTCGGTCGAAGCCATCTCGGCAAACCTCAATAACGGCATTGAGGTGTCGCTGGGCGATTCGAACGATATCGTCAAGAAGGAGCGCGTAGTCACCAAGCTGCTTTCGCAGGTAGAGGGCGTAACGTATATCAATGTGCGCTCTCCGGGTAACTATACATTTAGGAACGCTCCGACCTCGTAGCGCTGGTTGATGCTTTGTTGAGGGGCCATACCACGCCGTTTATCTGGTTTGTTTGGTTTTCACGGTCAATTATTTGACTGATACGTTCATAATGTGCAAACATAATACGGTTTACCTTTGCATTTACTTTCAACCTGAAGGTTAATGTGCGCAGGGGTCGACCCATGCTATGGCTATAACCTTTGTTCGGAGGACCGACATGCACGAGACAGAGATCAACAACTACCTTGCCGTCATTAAGGTGGTCGGCGTCGGCGGCGGCGGTACCAACGCGGTCAATCGAATGATCGAAGAGGGCATCCGCGGCGTCGAGTTTGTTGCCATCAACACCGATGCTCAGGCACTCGCGATCTCTGATGCCGATATCAAGGTGCACATCGGCACCGACCTTACCCGCGGCCTGGGCGCCGGCGCCAACCCCGAGGTTGGCCGCAAGGCTGCCGATGAGTCCCGCGACGACATTGCCGAGGCGCTCGCTGGTGCCGACATGGTGTTCATCACCTGCGGCGAGGGCGGTGGCACCGGTACCGGCGCTGCTCCCATCGTTGCCGATATCGCGATGAACGAGGTCGGTGCGCTGACCGTCGCCGTCGTGACCAAGCCCTTCACCTTCGAGGGCCGCAAGCGCAAGAAGAGCGCCGAGGAGGGCATTAAGACCCTCTCCGATTGCGTCGACACCATGATCGTCATCCCTAACGATAAGCTGCTCGACATCGCCGAGAAGAAGACCACCATGCTCGAGGCCTTCGCGATTGCCGATGGCGTCCTTTCCCAGGGCACCCAGGGCATCACCGACCTCATCACCGTCCCCGGTATCATCAACCTGGACTTCGCCGATGTTAAGACCATCATGAAGCAGGCCGGTACCGCCATGATGGGTATCGGTACCTCTTCTGGGGACACCCGTGCCGTCGACGCTGCCCAGCAGGCCATCTCCAGCCCGCTGCTCGAGAGCTCCATCGATGGTGCCACGCGCGTGCTGCTCTCCATCGCCGGTTCCAAGGACCTGGGCATCCAGGAGATCAGCGACGCCGCCGACGTTGTCGCCAACGCCGTCGACCCCGAGGCCAACATCATCTTCGGTACCGTTGTCGACGAGTCCCTGGGCGATCAGGTGCGTATCACCGTCATCGCTACGGGCTTCTCCGACTCCAACGTCAACCGTCAGGACGAGCTCTTTGCTGCTCAGCAGTCTCAGAGCAAGGCCGCTGCCTCCGCTGAGCCGCAGCGCACCGCTCCTGCCACGAGCCCGGCTCAGGCCGCTCCGACCCGCAACGTCGGTGGCACCGAGCTTCCTAACTTCGGCAACGATCAGTTCGAGCTTCCCGACTTCCTGAAGCGCGGTAGCTTCTAAGTCGTTCTTTGCATTGTTGTGCGCAGGGGCGTGTCCGTATGGACGCGCCCTTTTTATTTCGACTTTGTAAACTAGAACCTCCAATCTCTTTACGTTCCCTTTACGATTGCCTCCAGCGCAGCAGGTATCCTTTTAGAGAAGTATGACAGCCGTATAAACGCGGGCTGTAGCGGCGATGCCGCGGTACTTGTGTTATTAGGAGGCTTTAGTATGGCAGCACGTGCGGACAAAGTTTCGCGTGTCGACCATGATGGAGTTACGTTGGTGGAGGGCGCGACATCCGATGTTCGCTTTGCCTTCACCGAGCGCGCCGGTGGCGTTTCCGAAGATGCGTACTCCTCACTCAACTTGGGCTCGCATGTTGGCGATGACCCCTTTGCTGTTCAAGAAAATCGTCGTCGCGCGCTCGAGGCTATGGGTGCCGCCGAGTGCGAGCACAACCTGCTCATTCCCAATCAGGTCCATGGTGACCATATCGTTGCGGTGGCCTCGAACGGCGCCGATGACCTTGAGGACGTCCGCGAGCAGATTGCTGAGGGCTGCGATGCCATCGTCTGTACGGCGCGTAACGTGCCCGTGCTGCTCTGCTTTGCCGACTGCGTTCCCGTGGTGCTTGTGGCCCCTGGCGGATTTGCCGTGGTGCACTCCGGTTGGAAAGGCACGATTGCACGTATTTCTGCCAAGGCGTGCCAGGCGCTTTGCGATGCTGCCGGCTGCGATGCGAGCGACGTTTCCGCCTATATTGGCCCCCATATCTTGGGTGACGAATATGAGGTATCCCAGGAACTCATGGATCGCTTTGCCGCCGAGTTCTCTTGCATCGATGCGAATACCTCTCGCATGCTTGATCTTTCCGCTGCCATTCGCGAGGCGCTGGTAGATGTCGGTGTCGACGCGGATAATATCGTGGATACCCAGCTTTCGACCGTGCGTCAGAACGACCGCTTTTATTCCTACCGTAACGAGGACGGCACCTGTGGGCGCCATGCTGCGATCGGCGTGATGCTATGAGAAAGATCGTATCGGTTCTGAGCGCCGCTGTGCTTACGCTTACGCTGTGCGCCTGTTCTTCGGGATCTTCGACCTCTTCCATTACCGTGGCCGGCTCCACGACCTGCCTTCCTATCGCCGAGATTGCGGCCGAGGGCTTTAAGGAGGAGACCGGCATCGACGTGCTCGTTTCCGGTTTGGGTTCTTCCGCTGGGATCGAGGCCGTCAGCGCCGGCACGGCCGATATCGCCAGCTCCTCCCGTGGACTCAATGCCGACGAACAGGATCTGGGCCTGACTCCCATCGTCATTGCCCACGACGGTATCGCGGTCATCGTGAACGACGACAACCCCGTCGATAACCTCTCGACCGAGCAGCTCCGCGATATCTACGCCGGCAAGATTACCAATTGGAAAGAGGTCGGTGGCGAGGACCTGAGGATTCAGGTCATCAACCGAGACGAGGCGTCCGGTACGCGCGAGGCCTTCCGTACCATCGTGATGGATGGCACGCCGTTCGATCGCCGCTCGGCTGTTCTTTCGGGTACGGGCCAGGTGCGCGACGTGGTATCTCGTTCGCGTGGGGCCATCGGCTACATTTCGCTGGGCTTCGTCGATAGCCTCAACGCCAAGACCTCGGTCAAGGCCGTCTCGGTCAATCATGTTGAGGCGTCCGAGAAGACGGTCGCGAGTGGCGGCTATCCCATCTCGCGCGACCTTTACTTCTTTGTGAAGGGTGTGCCTTCGCAGCAGGCGCAGGATTACATCGACTATGTGACGTCCGAAAAGATGGACAAGCAGATTCGCGAGGCGGGCTTTATTCCCGTCACCAACGACGAGAAGGGGAGTGAGTAGCATGGAAGCACAGGAAAACTCCCAGACTGAGCAGAATGTTCAGACGCCCAAGAAGCGCGAGCTGGCGCTCGTATCGCGCAGTACCTATATCAAGGAGAAGGCGCTGCAGTGGATCTTCTTTGCCTGCGCGTTCTTGGCGGTCGTTACCGTCATCCTGATTTTTGTCTTTACCACGTACTCGGCGCTGCCCGTCTTTACTGACATCGGTCTGGCTGACTTCTTTAGCTTTACGTGGGCGCCTTCCGAGGGCCACTACGGCATCTTGTCGCTGCTTGCCGGCTCGGGTCTGGTGACCGTCGGTGCGCTCGCCATGGGCGTGCCGCTGGGCGTGGGTACGGCCGTTTACCTGGTCGAGATTGCCAGCAAGCGCGTGCGCAAGCTCATCAGCCCCGCCGTTGACCTGCTGGCGGGCATACCCTCCATCATCTACGGCTTCTTTGGCATGATCATCATCCGCCCGTTTATCGCACAACTGACCGGCGGCCTTGGTTTTGGTGCGCTGACGGCGTGGTTTGTGCTCGCCATCATGATCGTCCCTACCATCACCACGCTCACCATCGATGCTCTCAATTCCATTCCCATGGGCATTCGCGAGGCATCGTATGCCATGGGCGCCACAAAGTGGCAGACCATCTATAAGGTCGTGCTACCTGCCGCGAAGCTGGGTATCGTTGATGCCATCGTGCTGGGTATGGGCCGTGCCATCGGCGAGACCATGGCCGTGCTCATGGTCGTAGGTAACGCCCCGGTTATTCCCGACAGCATTGCGAGCCCCATCTCGACGCTCACGAGCCAGATTGCGCTCGACATGAGCTATTCCTCGGGTCTGCACCGCTCGGCGCTGTTCGGCATGGGTGTGGTCCTGTTTATCATCTCCGCCACGCTGGTGGGTATCGTCCGTCTGATTTCCAAGAAGAAGAGGGGGTAGGCTATGTCCGATTCCGTTGACACGACGGTCGATACGACCTCGTCGCGCGAGCGCATCAAGCGTGCCCTTTCCCACGGCAAGAAGGGCCGCATCAACAAGGACCTGTCCAACAAGATCATGCTTGGCGTGTTTCGTGCCGCTGCCTACATCACCACGCTGGTGCTGGTCGCTATCATCGCCTACGTGGTCATCAACGGCCTGCCACACATCTCGCTCGACTTTATCTTCGGTTGGCCCCAGGGCGTCAACGCCGAGGGCGGAATTTGGCCCACGATCGTCTCGACCGTCTACGTGACGGCGCTCGCCATGCTTATCTGCACGCCGATCGCTGTGCTGGCAGCCGTCTATCTGGCCGAGTACGCCAAGCAGGGCAAGGTCGTCGAGCTCATTCGCTACGCTGCTGACGCTTTGGCCTCGGTGCCCTCCATCGTTATGGGCCTGTTTGGCTACGCCTTGTTTGTCGAGGCTATGGGCCTGGGCCTTTCGATGGTCTCGGCCGCTCTGGCGCTCGCGCTCTTGATGCTTCCCATCGTCATGCGCACCACCGAAGAAGCCATTCGCGCCGTTCCGCGCTATATCCGTTGGGGCGCGTACGGCCTGGGCGCTACCAAGTGGCAGGTCGTCTCCAAGATCGTGCTTCCTTCGGCCTTTGGCCGCATTGCCACGGGCATCGTCCTTGCCATCGGCCGTGCCATCGGCGAGACCGCCGTGGTGCTCTACACCATGGGCCAGGCCATCAATCTACCTATTTCGCCGCTCGATTCCGGTCGTCCCATGACCGTTCACCTGTACCTGCTTGCCAACGATGGCATCAACATGAACGCAGCCTACGGCACTGCGCTCTTGCTGATGGTGATCATTTTGGCCTTCAACCTGTTTGCGCGCTTCCTGTCGCGTAAGCGTCGCTAGTTAAGGAGTCCCATGTCCGTTTATCAGTCCGCTCCCGCGTTGGAGCAAGCGGCCATTACGGCCAAGGATTTCAACTTTTGGTACGGTGACTTTCATGCGCTGACGGGGCTTGACCTCAACATCGCCAAAAACGCCATCACCTCCTTCATTGGCCCTTCGGGCTGCGGCAAGTCGACGTTTTTGCGCTGCATCAACCGCATGAATGACTTGATCGAGGGTACGCGCGTCGAGGGCACCATGACGCTCGACGGCAACGATATCTATGCCGAGGGTGTCGACCCGGTCGACCTCCGTCGCCGCGTGGGCATGATCTTTCAGCAGCCCAATCCGTTTCCCAAATCCATCTACGAGAATGTCGCCTTTGGCCCTCGTCTGCAGGGCGTGACTAGCAAAAGTGACCTCGATGACATCGTGGAAGAATCGCTCAAGCGCGCCAACCTCTGGAAAGAGGTATCCAATCAGCTCAACAAGGATGGTTTGGCGCTCTCGGGCGGTCAGCAGCAGCGTCTGTGCATCGCGCGCGTGCTTGCGGTGCAACCCGATGTCCTTCTGATGGACGAGCCCTGCTCCGCCATCGACCCCACGTCCGTCTCTAAGGTCGAGGATTTGATGGCCGAGCTGGCGCCCGAGATGACGATCATCATCGTCACGCATTCAATGCAGCAGGCAGCTCGCATTAGCGACTACACCGCATTCTTCTTGCAGGAAGTTGCCGGCGAGCCCGCTACGCTCATCGAGTATGGTCAAACCGACGCGATCTTCACCAGCCCGGTGGACTCGCGGACGGAAGACTATATCACCGGCCGCTTTGGCTGATCGGTGCGACTAGTCCCAAGCCGATCGGACCTGGTCCGGTGCGTATTCACTGTGCGGGCGGCATGACCGCACCCAACTGATTGGAGTGAACCATGCGCAAACTGTTTTCCCGTCAGCTCATCGAGGCCCGCCACGAGATGCTGAGCATCTACGAGGCCGTCGATCTGGCCCTCCACGATGCCGTGAGGGCCTATGTTACCGACGACCGCAAGCTCGCCACCAAGACCAAGAAGCGCACGCTTTCGATTGACGCACGCTGCGCCAACCTGGAGGCCGTCTGCTACAACCTGATTGCCACGCAGTCACCGGTCGCCTCCGACTTCCGCTTGCTGCAGACGATCATCTACGTCGACTTTAACCTGCAGCGCATGACCGATAAGGTTCGCCAGATTTGCCGTGCCACGCGTCATATGATCAAGGCCGACATCTCGCTGCCCAAGGAGCTTGTCGGCACGGTCGAGGCCGAGGCTGAGGCCGTCTACCAGGTGCTGGGCTCTTCGCTTTCTGCGCTCGTCACCAACGACATGTCCATCATCTGCAACTTGGCCGTCGAGGACGAGCCAGTGCACGCCGCCTACGAGAAGTTCTTCCGCACCTTTAACCGTATGGATACGGGCGACTTTATGGACGACGACAGCAACTATGACGACCTGCGCCGCGCCATCATGGTATCGCGCTATCTCGATCGCATCGCCTCGATTTCCATCGATGCCGCCTGCCGTCTGACCTTCCTGTTGACCGGACAGCGTATGACTGCCGGTGATATCGCCTGCACTGATGAGGATGAGCTCGAGAGCATGCGCGTGCCTTCGGGCGAGGGTGTTATCATGAGGCCCGCCGTCGATGCACGCTACGTTGCCAAGGTGCCCGTTAACGAGGTCAGCGAGGGTCTTCGCTACCTGCTCGATCATCTTGAGGATGAGGACGATGGCGAGGACGACGAGGAGTAAGTAACCCCGTTCGTCGAAAGATTGTAAATACCTAAGTGAGCGCGGCCTTGCACATGCGGGGCCGCGCTCTTGCGTTAGCATGGGACTACTTGTTTGGCTGTCAGCGGAGGCGATTGGCAATGGATAACTATTTGGACTTGATGCGCGCTCGCCGCGAGCAGATTCTGGAACGTTTTTATGCGGCGCTCGATCGCGCGGGCCGTCCCCACGACGCCGCGAGCCTCATTGCCGTGTCCAAGACCGTTGGTGTCGATGAGACCGTTGCCGCCATCCAGGCGGGGTATCGCCATTTTGCCGAGAACCGCCCGCAGGAGCTGGTTCGCAAGCTCACGGGTCTGGCGGAGCATCCGGAGCTGCCCGAGGTGCGCTTCGATATGATCGGCAACCTGCAGACCAATAAGATCAATGCGGTGCTGGGCTCAGCCGAGCTGATTCACTCGGTGGGTTCGCTGCATCTGGCGCAGGCGATCTCGAGCCGTGCTGTCCGCAAGATTGAGGCAGGCGAGCTCGCCGGCCCCCAGCGTGTGCTCATTGAGGTCAATGTGAGTGGTGAGGAGTCGAAGGGAGGCTTTTCGCCCGATGAGATTCGCGCCGCCGCGGGTGAGCTTGCGGAACTTGAGGGAATTTGCGTGCAGGGGCTTATGACTATGGCGCCCCGGGGGAATAAGGATGTGGCACGCCGCACCTTTGCGGGGCTTCGTGAGCTGAGGGATGAGCTGGAGGCGGCGCATCCCGATTTGAACCTGCCTGAGCTTTCCTGCGGCATGAGCGAGGACTTTGAGTCTGCCCTTGAGGAGGGCTCTACGCTCGTTCGCCTGGGCAGGGTAGTATTTAGCCCGGAGTTTGCAGTAAAATAAGGCTCTGAAGTGCGCACTGATTATCGGGGCGCCTGCACTAAACCGCGAGAGGACACAACCATGGGCTTCCTTGACGAGATTAAAAATAAGATGCACCTGGGCGGCCAGCAGGGTTACGACCAGGGTTATGGCCAGGACGACGACTACGGCTACGATGACGGCTATGACGATAGTTATCAGGGCAACGGCTACAGCGGTGCTTCGGGCGAGGGCTTCTACACCCAAGACGAGCCGAGCAACGGCCTGCTTGGTCAGACGCGCCGCGGTGAAGCTGAGTCGGTTGCCGTGTATACGCGCTCCGGTCAGCTGGTCGGCGATGACTCTCGCCATGCCACAACGTATAACCCGCCTTCGCGCTCGCAGGACAGTGTTGCGAGCGGTTATCGTCCTGGTGCCTATGACACGCCGTCTAGCTACGCCGAGAACACCCGCGCCCGTGCCGCCGCTGCGCCCGCGCCTGCACCGAGCGATGCCTCGGCCTATGCGAGCAATATCATCAACGCCACACCGCAGCTGCCGGCCTATGTCCTGCGCCCCGAGAGCTATGACGACGTGGAGACCGTGGTGCGCCGCGTTCGCACCAAGCAGCCTGTCGCACTGATTTTTGTGGGCGTACGCACCGAAGTTGCCAAGCGCGTCTTGGACTTCTCTTACGGCTTTGCCTGCGGTCTGGGTGCCACGGTCAAGGAGGTGGGCGACCGCGTGTTCATGGTGCTGCCCGCCGGTTGCGAGGTCAAAGATTCCGATCTCAAGAAGCTTCGTGCGGACGGCTACCTTAAGTAAAGACAAGACGAGGAGATTCCCATCAACATCTACACTATCGTCCAGCTGGTCAACACGCTGTTCAACTTCTATTCCACGCTCATTGTCGTCTACTGCTTTATGACGTGGATTCCCATGAAGCAGGGTGGTTTGCTTCAGGATATTGCCGCGGTGCTTGATAGCGTGTGCGGTCCGTGGCTCAACCTGTTCCGTCGTTTCATCCCGCCGATGGGCGGTATCGATTTTTCGCCGGTCGTTGCGATTATTGCGTTGCAGTTGGTGCAGAGGCTGGTTCTGCAGCTTCTTATAGGTATACTCGTGTAGAACTGACTTAGTAACTTACGTCGGGCGTGTAGCGCCGAGGCGATGAAAAAGGAGACTTGTTATGGCTATTACCCCTGCAGACATCCAGGCTCAGACTTTCTCTGAGGCCAAGCGTGGCTACGATCCTGCCGAGGTCGACGTCTTCTTGGAGACGCTGTCCTCTGAGGTTGACGCTATGCTCGCTAAGATCGTCGACCTTAAGGGTCGTCTGACTGCTACCGAGCAGCAGCTTGCCGATGCGCAGGCTCAGCTTGCCCAGGCTCAGGATGCCCCCGCCCAGGCCGTTCCTGCCGCCCCCGTGGCTGCTCCCGCCCCTGACTTCTCCGCTCAGGAGCGCCAGATTTCCGCTGCCCTGATCGCTGCCCAGCAGACCGCTGAGACCATCGT
>DBGAZC010000219.1:0-6149 GCA_048472015.1 Collinsella sp.
CCGGACAGGGCGTCGCTCACAACCTGCAAAATGTCGCGCTCCTCGGGACTCGCGGCCGTCAAAAAGCCCAGGTGACCATAGGAAAGACCGAGGATAGGAATCTCGCGATGGTTGAGGATGCGGGCAGCGCGCAGCAACGTACCGTCACCGCCGAGCGTAATGACCAGATCGGAGCCGTCAATATCAGGCGTGCTCTGAATCTTCGATCGCTGGTCGGCAGCCCATGCGACCTCATAGCCCTGGCGCGTCAGCCAAAGCTCGAGCATCAGGCCGCTCTCGACCGCCTCTTGCTTGTAGTAATTGGGAACCAGAAAGACCTTCATAGCGTTGCAGCTTTCTCGCTCATAACCGATACCTGGGATTGCAGCTCGTCTTGCGAGCGATCGCCGGGGTCAAATCTCGTGCCGTACAGGAAAAACTCAACGTTGCCCTTGGCACCATGAATGGGCGACACGCACACATCGACCGGGAACAGGCCCTTGGCAGCAAAGAGTTCAACCGCCGCCACGAGTGTATCGCGGCGCACGGCGGGATCGGTCACAATGCCGCCCTCGCCCACCAGCGCCGCCGGAGCCTCAAACTGCGGCTTTACGAGCGTGCAGAATGCACCCGTAGGCGCCAGGCACGCCAGTACCGCATCGATAATGTTCGCGATGCTGGTAAACGAGACATCACACACAGCCAGGTCGATAGTGCCGGCATAGCCAAGCTCAGGCAGCTGCGTCACGTTTGTGCGCTCATGCAGCGTCACGCGATCGTCCTGGCGCAACGACCAATCGAACTGGGCGCGACCCACGTCCACCGAGACAACGGTCGCAGCTCCGCGCTTGAGCAGACAATCGGTAAAGCCGCCGGTAGAGCAGCCCACATCCAGACAGGCAAGGCCCGTCGGATTGATGCCAAACGCATCAAGCGCGCCTTCGAGCTTAAGACCGCCGCGGCCAACATAGGGAATGCGCCCCTTCACATGCAGCGGCAGCCCCGGGATCACCTTAAGGCCCGGCGAAGTCAAGCGCTCACCGCCACTCGAGACCAAGCCGGCCATAAGAGTGCGAAGGGCATCCGCGCGATCGGCGCAGATGCCCTGTGAAATCAGTTCGTCATCAAGACGCACGCGTTTCATGAATGCCATCAACCATTCGTATTCGGAGATGCGGCCTAGCTATCCTGGGATTCGTTTGCCGCATCCTCATCGTATTCCTGCTCGAGCTTGTCGGCCTCACGCGGCGTCAACTCAAACTTGTCGACCATATCGACCGCGCGGGAGCCCAGCTCAATCGCTTCGTCAAACAAATCGAGCGAACGCTCCAAGGAGGTATCCTTGGAGCGAACGGTAGCGATGATCTGATCCAGACGGTCCGAAATCTCATCAAAGTTACGGACAGAACCCTCTGGCATGGCTACTCCTCGACGGAGTCGATGTCAGCCTCGGCGGCGTCCGCATCCTCGGCCAGCACGCCAGCCTCAGCCTGAGCAACCGCAACCTTGGCGGCAGCCTCGGCAGCCTGCGCCTCCTCGCGAGCGCGATCTTCGGCCAGCAACTCCTGGTACAGGCCCTCGCCCGGCAGCTCCTCGCTGCGAGCGATCTTGCCCAGCACGCCGTTGACGAACGATGCGGACTGGTCGGTGCCATAGGCCTTGGCAAGCTCGACAGCCTCGTTGATCACGATGGCGTCCGAGACCTCCTCGTCGGTGAGGAAACGCATCTCGTAGACAGCGATACGCAGCAGATTGCGGTCGGCGCCGGGCATGCGCATAAGATCCCAGTTCTTGGCAACGGATCGCAGAGCGCAGTCGATGCGGTCGATATGCTCGTAGGCACCGCGGCACAGCTCCAACGCATAGGGGTCGAGGGGACCCTTCGAGATCAGGAAATCACCCTCGAGGACGCGCTCGAGCGGGCTGTCCGTGGCCTCGGCCTGGAACAGCAGCTGCAGCGCCTGACTGCGGGCAAGCGTACGCCCGCGATAAACCTTAAGGCTCAAAGGTTACTCCTTGGGGAAAACGAGGCCGTCGATGCAAACGTCAACACGCTCGACCTCAACGCCCACCTGGGCATCGATGGCGGCGACCACGGTGGCGCGAACAGCCTCGGCGAGTTTCTTGAACGGATAGCCAAAGAACACCACGACACGCACGGTGAGTGCGAGCTTGTCGCCGACGACCTCGGCCTCGACCGCCGGCTCGGAAGCCGGGGCCTTGGACGAGAGCATCATGGAGACAAGGTTGGTGGCAAGATCCTTGACGCCAACGGAGGCGATGCCCTCGACATCGGACACGGCGCGCGAGACGATGGCGGTCAGAACATCGGGCGAAATGCCGATGCCGTCAATCTTGATTTCCTGGGGCATGAGTCCTCCTAGAAGAGTTGGTTGCTAGACGCGGGAGACGAACTTGCCGTCGCGGGTGTCAACCTTGATGACCTCGCCCTCGTTGAGGTACATGGGGACCTGGATGACAGCGCCGGTGTCGATCGTGGCCGGCTTGGTGGAACCCTGGACGGTATCGCCCTTAAAGCCCGGGTCGGTCTGGACGATGGTGGTCTCGATGAACATCGGCGGGGTCACGCCCATGAGCTCATCGTCGGCGAAGAGCAGCTGGCAAACGTCGTTCTCGCGCAGCCACTTGGAGTTCTCGCCCACCATGTCCTCGGGAACGGGAACCTGCTCATAGGACTCGTTGTCCATGAAGATGTAGTCGGTGCCATCGTTGTAGAGATACTGGAACTCACGGGTGGTAAGCATGACGCTCTCGAACTTGGTGCCGGCGTTGCAGGTGTTCTCGACGACGCGGCCGCTCTTGATGTCGCGGGTCTTGTAGCGCACAAACGCGCCGCCCTTGCCCGGCTTGACATGCTGGAACTCAACGATGGTGTAGACCTTGTCCTTGATGCGGAGACCGAGGCCGTTCTTGAAGTCGGCGGTAGAAATGGTAGGCATAGCGACCTTTCTTGTTATGGGCAGAACGCACAAGCGTCCAAATTACATACGACAGAAATTATACACTTGCAGACGGCGCCTGCGGCGAGCGCATAAAAAGAGAACGCGGGGCGTCCGAATCGATCCGAACGCCCCGCCCCAAACTGTCTACCGAAGTAGACTAGCAGTCGATAACGTGCAGGTCGTGCGGGGTCTTGGTGAAGGGCTCATAGCCGTTCTCGGTGACGACGCCGTAGTCCTCCAGGCGCACGCCGCCCACGCCGGGCAGGTAGACGCCGGGCTCCATGGTGACAACCGAGCCGATCTCGATGGTGTTCTTGCTGCGGTTGAAGTTGGGCAGCTCGTGGATGTCGATGCCCACGCCGTGGCCCAGACCATGGTTGTAGTAATCGCCATAGCCGGCATCGCCGATGATCTTCTTGGAAAGCTTGAAAATGTCGTTGCCCTCAACGCCCGGATGGATGGCAGCGACGCACTCCTCATGCGTGCGGCGCACGAGCGCATACAGATCGAGCTGCTCCTGCGTGGGCTCGCCCATCACGACGGTGCGCGTCATATCGGAACGATAATCGCAGTAGCCCGCGCCGTAATCCATGAGGACAAAGTCGCCCTTCTCGATCACACGGTCGCTCGGCACGGCATGCGGGTTGGCGGTGTTGGGACCGCTCGCTACGATGGAGCCGAAGGCAAGGCTGTCAGCGCCGTTGGCGAACATAAAGTTCTCGAGCTCGTTGCGAACCTGCTTCTCGGTCATACCGGGCTTAATAAAGCCGAGCATGTGCTGGAAGGCGGCGTCAGTGATCGACTGTGCATGGCGCATGAGCTCGATCTCCTCGGCATCCTTGATGGCGCGCATCTTACGGATGTCGTCGTGCATCAGTGGCAACATGCAGGCGACGGAGCGGTCCTCCAGACCACGCTGAATGCCCTGGTAGAAGTTGATCTGCATGTCGTCCTCGACAGCGCAGACGCGGCACTTGTTGGCCGCGATCTTGCCGGCGACCCAACCGGGGATGGTGCCCTCATCCATGTCGTAAACCCAGGGGCTGCCGGCGGGCGTGTTCTCCTCAAAGCTGTTGAGGTAGCGCGAGTCGGTGTGGAACAGGCACTGGTCGGCCGTAATAAACGCAGCGTGCGGGAACTCGAAGGTGTAGTCGAAGACGCCCTTAACGCCCGTAAGCCAACGAAGGTTGGCCTCGTCGCGCACCACGATGGCGTCGTAGCCACGCTCGGCCATCAGGGCACGGACACGTTCGATACGACCGGCAGGACCGGCAGCAAACTCAGACATGCAGATTCCTTTCTTGCTGTCTCTATAAAGACGGGACGGGTCTCAACCGAACGACGGAATCGCATGCGATCCGCAACCGATTGAAAACCCGCCCCTCAACATGATACGAAAGACGATGGATGTCAATAAATCTTAGCGAAGTTCTTTGCGAGAAGCCAAGTAGGCGTGAGCATGGCGCTCAAGAACCTCGTCCTCAACGTTCGTTAGGCGAATGGCGCCGAGTGCCGCGGGCAGCGGCAACATGCTGCGGTTCGAGCGTGCAAACTGCTGCTTGCGGAACTCCTCGATATATGCGGCAGGCTCCAGATTGAAGGCAAGTTCCTCGATACCAAAGTCCTCCAAGCAGTCATCGACCTCAAAGACGTAATCGATATCGAAGTCGCAGGCGTCGTGGGCAAGGCGCGCCTCAAAGCGCATGCCCTCGGACAACAGCTGATAGGCAGGGACCTGCGAAGCGGCATCGCCCAAGCAGGCGCGCAGGGTACGCGCCCCCGTCTTGCCAAAATCGAGCGCATGGCGAGCACTCGGGTTCGTGGCCATCAGTACGTCCTTGCGGGCAGTCTGAGACCATTGAACGGCATTGACAAGCGCGACCTCCTCGCCCGCGAGAATCTCGGGAACGGTCTCAGTAAACTGATTCCAGCGGGACTTGCTGCTCGAAAGCATGGTGCCAACGAGCACCGCATAGCCAAGCTTAAGGTCCTCGGGGCTGGCCTCGCGAATAAGGTCGAGGTTGCACACGACCAACCCGGGCTCGGGACGAAACGCGATGGCGGGAAGCGCATCCGCCGACGAGGCGACGAGCGGCTTCATGGTCGTCGCGACCGTGAGCATGGCATCTAAGGTTGTCGGCAGCAGCGCGCACTCGGTTCGGCCACACCACTGGTTGGCGCACCAACTAACAACCGAGCAGGTTGCGGCATCGCCAACGGCGACAACTAGATCGTCGCAGGTAATGGCGTTGGCAGACAGGGCGCCAAAGATAGCATCAGCATCAGCCAGCGTGGCACCAGCAGGCGAAACCTCGAGGACTAGCGGCGACACGGCAAAACCGGCGTCGACCAGCGCATGCTCGACGACCTCACCAAAACGCTCGGATGTGACGTCGTTCAAAACGACCATCGCGCGCTTAGGCTTGCCAACGGCCGAGGCAAACATGCGCGACAGCTCATCGAACGCGCCCAATCCGACACGGACATCGACGCTGCGGTTTTGGAAATTGATCAGTTGACGGCGAATCATAGCAGCCCACGCTCCAAAAGCATCTCGGCACAAAGGTAGGAAACGTCCTCGAAGGACTTGTTGCGAATATCAAGGGTAAGGTCGGCGGCCTGGCGATACAGCGGACGGCGATGCTCAAACAGGCGCGCGGCATGCTCGGGCGAACGGAAATCGGGGCGCGTGTCGGACCGACGAATCTGGCGAATCGAATCCTCGAAGTCGCCCTCGAGGTACACGCACGTACCCATTTCGTGCATCAGCTCAATATTCACCGGCGTTTCGACGATACCGCCCCCGCACGAAACCAACAGGCTGCGCTCGCTTTGGAGCGAACGGAGCGCCGAGGTCTCGAGCTCGCGAAAACGATCCTCGCCCTCGGTCTCAAAAATCTCGGTTACCGACTTGCCGCAACGACGCACGACGAGGCGGTCGGTATCGATAAAACGCCGCTTAAACATGGTGCCGACGTTGCGCGCGAGCGTCGATTTGCCCGCGCCCAAAAAGCCGATAAAGAAGATATGGTCGCAGCCGTGTTTGGTGTGCTGGGGCATGACGAGACCTATTCCTCGCAGGGAAGGTCGCGCAGGGCCCGGCGCTCAAAGATACGGAAGATCTGCGTATACCACAGGTCCTGCGTCGCCTGCGGCTTTACCAGGATGGTATCGACGCCGGCGAAGTTGCCGCTCCACACGTCCGTG
>DBGAZC010000220.1:0-2922 GCA_048472015.1 Collinsella sp.
CCGTTCAGCGACCCCGAGTTCCGCAAGATCGTCTCCCCGATGGTCACCTACACCATCACCGAGCGCCTGAGCTGCCATCTCGAGCACGTCCGCAACCACCCGCTCACCACGCGTCGCTACTACCACCAGATGAACTACTAATCCTTTCAAATTGCTGCTGTTGCCTGCAGGCGAGCTGTTCTGAACGTCTCGCCTGCAGGCTTATTTCTGGGGTTAATCAGAATAGTTGCCCAGTACCTCCTAGTTGCGCTGGTCGCATTATGGCGTCTATGGACGAGCAAGCATTTGGCATTACGATGCTTGGTCGTCCGCTGTTTACGAGCCTGTTTGTCGGCTTGATCCTTGGCGATGTCCAGCAGGGAGTTATCGTCGGCGCTGCTTTGGAGTCCATGTTCATGGGCGCCATCATGGTCGGCGCGGCGGTTCCTCCCGAGGTCTATGCCTTCGGCGTGCTTGGCTGCGCGTTTGCCGTCATTACGGGTACGGGCACGGCAACTGCCGTCGCGCTCGCCCTTCCCGTCTCCGTCTTCCTTCTCTACTCCGTTATTAACTTTGCAACGCGTATCGTCGCCGCCCATCTGGGATACGACCTGGGAACCAAGTTCCTGCAGCAGTCCGAAGAGAACAACCTTATGTCTCGCATGACGCATGCTGCCGGTGTCCTCGGAATGACCGTTATCGGCGCCATGATTGCGGCACAGGTCTCACTGTCCACTGCTTTGACCTTTGATGTGGGTGGTTCGGAGATTGTCCTGCAGGATCTGTTCGATTCGATCTTCCCCGGTCTGCTGCCCTTGCTGGCAACGTTCGCTTGCGTTGCTCTCTATAAAAAGGGTGTCAAGACCATTTGGATTATTATTGGCATCTTCGCGATCTGCATCATCGGAACAGGTTTGGGAGTGTTCGCGGCGGCGTAAAGTTGACTGCTATGCTCGCGCGTTGGATAACTAACTGTCCGTTTGAAAACGGGGTTCGGCGTAAGGCCGGCCCCGTTTTTTTGTTTGAGGGATTTTCCGACCGTCCAAAAATCCACGCCCATGCATCACTCACACATCTCTCATCTCTCATTCCTCACTAATACGAGAGATAACAGAAAGACGAGAGATAAATATGAGAGATAACTGATCAGCAAAGAGACAGGCAATCATGGTATTGTCTCAATACTGATTGTTTTACCAGCAAAAACATGTTTACATGAAACAGATGGCAGACATCTTATCTTTCATCTCTCACTTATCTCTAATATGAGAGATAGCAGTAAGATGAGAGATAATTACGAGAGATAACTGAGAGACGAAGGAAATCTATTCGCGGCATTCTCCGCCGGGCCGAGCGAAAGGACATGCAGATGAACGAAAACGAGCTGACCGGTCTGCTCGAGTCTTTAAGGCGCATGGGCTCGGACGATCTTAACGTCGAGGTCAAGGAGAGCGCCACGACGCTTTCCCGCGACGTATGGGAAACGGTTAGTGCATTCGCGAATACCGCTGGCGGAATTATCGTGCTCGGCGTGAGCGAGCGCGCGGGCTTTATCCCGGTCGAGAACTTTGAGACCGAGAAGGTGCTCAACCAATTCGTAGCGGGCATGGGTGATGCCGGCGGCCGCGGAAAACTGGCCAATCCGCCCAAATACACCATTGAACGCGTGGAGCTTCAGGGCACCGTGGTTCTGGTCATCGCGATTGAGGAGCTCGACCCGTCGAGCAAGCCTTGTTATGTCATAGAGCGGGGCGCTCAAGGCGGCAGCTACAAACGCATCGATGACAAAGATGTCCCGCTTTCGTCGACTGAGGTCCTGTCCTTGTCATCGTATGAACGGACGAGCCCCAGTGATCGCGATGCAGTACCCGGCGCGGTCGCAGGCGATTTTGACGAGGCCCTGGTCGACCGCACGATAGAGCGTGCTTTCTCACTGACACCTCGCGCGATGCGCGGCGCGCCGGACAAGAAAACGAAGCTGGAGCGCCTGAATTTCCTCGACTCCCAGGGCAATGTCACTAAGGCCGGACTCCTGGCCGCGGGTGCCTATCCCCAGCAGTTCTATCCCAAGCTCTTTATCGATGTGGCGGTCTATGCCGGAACGCAGAAGGGCGCGGCGGGGTCGTTGAGGTTCATGGACCGTACGATCTGCGAGGGAACGTTGGGCGAAATGATCTCGGATGCCGTCGCGGCAATCGCCAAGAATTTGCGACGAACCTCGATGATTAAAGGCGTCTCGCGTGTCGACTCGCTGGAGATTCCCGAGGAGGTCCTGCGCGAGGCAATTGCCAACGCCGTAATCCACCGAGAATACGGAGACCGGTTCTGTGGGCAGTCGATCGCTGTTGACGTCTTTGATGACCGTATCGAAGTGACGAACCCCGGCGGCCTATACGGAGGAAAGACTCGCGAGAACCTGTTTGACGGCAGCTCCCGATGTCGCAATGCGACGCTTGTAAAGCTCATGTCGCTTGTCCCATTGCCCGACGGCGCGGGCTCTCCTGCCGAAGGCAACGGGTCGGGCATTCCAATGATGCTCGATGCCATGCGTGCGCAAGGTCTGGCCGAGCCGTTGTTTTGCCCGGGTTTCGACCGGTTTAAGGTTGTCCTTTACCGAGCGAAGGTTGAGCAGGTCGATCATGGCGGGGACCTGATCATGGCGGCCCTTAAGCGCTATGACGAGTTGGGAACGCGCGAACTGGCAGAATGCACGGGACTCACCGTCTCCCAGGTTAGGGCACGCGTCAATGCGCTCATCTCACAGGGCGAGCTTGAACCTACGGCGTCGGCGACGAGCCGCAACCGCAAGTATCGACTGTCGGAGCGCGTGGGATAGATGCGTTAGTGGACGAGGCGACCCAATAATCGACCCTCGATTGGCGTCCATTAAGGTAAAGCGGTTGTTGCCCAGTCGACGGTGATGCTAAAGACTCGGCTTACGCC
>DBGAZC010000221.1:0-9747 GCA_048472015.1 Collinsella sp.
AATCAGTATTTTCAATGCCGCTGCGCGAGCGCTGCAGATCGACGTATCACCGACTCACAGAGCACGGCGGCGTACCAGACAGGAGGACTGCATGGGATCTGATGTGAAGATCGCACGCGCGTTGATCTCGGTTACCGATAAGACGGGCGTCGTCGATTTCGCACGGACGCTGGTTGACGACTTTGGCGTCGAGATCATCTCTACGGGCGGCACGGCTCGTGCCATCGAGGACGCGGGCGTTCCCGTAACCCCCATCGAGGAGTTCACGGGCTACCCCGAGATGATGGACGGCCGCGTTAAGACCCTGCACCCCAAGGTTCACGGCGCGCTGCTGGCCCGCCGCGATTCCGAGCAGCACATGCAGGAGGCCGCTCAGCACGGCATTAAGCTGATCGACCTGGTCGTCGTCAACCTGTACGAGTTCGAGAAGACCGTCGCCAACCCCGAGGTCACCTTCGCGGACGCCATCGAGCACATCGACATCGGTGGTCCCTCCATGCTGCGCTCTGCTGCCAAGAACGCCACGAGCGTTACCGTCATTTCCGACCCGGCCGACTATGATGCCGTCCTGGCCGAGATGCACGAGACCGGTGGCTGCACCACGCTTTCCACCCGTCGTCGCCTGCAGGTGAAGGTCTACCAGACCACCGCCGCCTACGATACGGCTATCTCCCGTTGGCTTGCCGCCCAGGCAAGCGACGTGGCGGACACCTCTGCCAAGCTCGAGATCTCGCTGGAGAAGGTCGACGACCTGCGCTATGGCGAGAATCCTCAGCAGAAGGCCACGGTCTATCGCTTTGCCGAGGGCTGCGAGAACACCGCGAGCTCGCAGTTCCCGCTCGTGGGCTCCGAGCAGATCCAGGGCAAGCCGCTCAGCTACAACAACTATCTGGATGCCGACGCCGCCTGGAACCTGGTCCGCGAGTTCGACGAGCCGGCCTGCGTGATCCTCAAGCACCAAAACCCCTGCGGTTCCGCCGTTGCCGAGGACATCACGGCCGCCTACGATCGCGCCTTCGCCTGCGATCCCAAGAGCGCCTTTGGCGGCATCATCGCCTGCAACCGCGAGGTTCCCTTTGAGCTGGTTGAGCACTTTGCCGATCAGAACAAGCAGTTCGTCGAGGTCATCATCGCCCCGAGCTACACCGACGAGGCGCTCGAGCGCATGGCCAAGCGCCCCAACCTGCGCGTGTTGGCTACCGGCGGCGTGGACCACGGCGCCCAGGTGGAGCTGCGCTCCGTCGACGGCGGCATGCTGGTGCAGGAAGTCGACCACGTGACCGAGGACCCCGCGACCTTTACGTTCCCCACCGACCGCAAGCCCACCGACGCCGAGATGGCCGAGCTCGAGTTTGCCTGGAAGGTCTGCAAGGGCGTCAAGTCCAACGCCATCCTGATCTCCAAGGGCAAGGCCGGCATTGGCATGGGTCCGGGTCAGCCCAACCGCGTTGACTCCGCACTGCTGGCCTGCGAGCGCGCCGAGGACTTCTGCGAGCGCGAGGGCGTGGAGAAGGGCGGCTTTGCCTGTGCAAGCGACGCGTTCTTCCCGTTCCGCGACAACGTCGACGTGCTTGCCGCGCACGGCGTGACCTGCATCATTCAGCCCGGCGGCTCCAAGCGCGACGACGAGAGCATCCAGGCCTGCAATGAGCATGGCATCGCGATGGTGTTCACCGGAGCCAGGCATTTCCGTCACTAAGTTCCGCCCTGGGACAAAATAATCTCTGCAAAAGACGGCTGCTCCGTTTGGAGGGCCGTCTTTTTGGTATAAGAGGACGGAATGACTAACACGAAAGGTACAACCATGCCCCAGATTGATGATGCCGAGCTGTTTGGCAATGCCGAGGATCAGCGTGCGTACGAGGACTTTTGCGCCAATCAGGAGGCGGTCGAGAAGTTCACGCTCGACAAGCCCGCGCTTGTCTGCCGTTGGCGCATGTCCAACAAAAAGGTGCCCATGCTCAACCGCCACATTCGCGCACTGTCCGAGCGCCTGGTGCAGGGCGAGCCGCTTACCCATAACATGCTCAGCTGGGCTAAACAGCACGTTGAGTGGTCGCTTGCCGAGGGCGATTACACTGCGCACGACGGCGTACTCATGCTGGTGATCGACGTCAATGGCAACGCCGCCATGACGGTGGGCGAGTACGAGCCGCTGGCCGATACGTCGGCTAAGGCGCTACGTGCCCGCTCCGCCGAGGCCCGCTCCGAGGCCGACGAAACCGGCGTGGCGCCCGAGCTGCTCGCCGCCGTCGATAACGGCGAGCTGGCCTTTGTGGCGCCGGCGGACGAGTGCCTGTGCGGCACGGCGACGCTCATCGAGCAGCTGGCCCAGACCAAGGGCATCCCGGTCACGCGCGTAGACATTCCCGCGCAGCTCAAGGGTGCGCTGTTTCTGGTGAGCGACGAGCACGGTGTGGTTGCCGCCGCCGACTCCGACGCCGCCGACTCCGACGCCGCCACGGTCGCCTTCTTCGCCGAAGGCTACGAAAAGCTCCGTGCCCGCCGCTAAATGATGTTTCTGGGACGGGGATTAAAAACTCATTTAATTCCCGTGCTCGTCGCGAGCGAGAGGCAAGCCTCTGCCACTCGCGAACAGTTCTGTCACTTTGGTGCCGCGTGAGGCGCGTATCTGCGGATCCGCGGTCATAATGGGGCAAGACAACCAAGAGGGGGCGGAATCCATGGCGCTAATCTATATCGTTGAGGACGACGAGCCCATTCGTCGTGAGCTTGCCGACATCCTTGCCCGTGCCGGTTTTGAGGTCGAGGCCTGCGAATCGTTTGAGCATGTCTCGCGCGATATTCTCGCCGCCGCGCCCGACCTGGTGCTGCTCGACCTCACGCTTCCCGTCAAGGACGGCCAGCATATCTGCCATGAGGTTCGCCGCGAATCCGAGGTTCCCATCATCGTCCTCACGTCGCGCGCGACCGAGATCGACGAGGTCATGGCCATGACGCTCGGCGCGGACGACTTTGTTCCCAAGCCCTATAGCGCGCGCGTGCTCGTGGCGCGCATCAATGCCTTGCTGCGTCGCACCGCGGCGGCGGGCGAGCGCAGCACGCTCGTCCACAAGGGACTGGAGCTCGACCTCGCACGCTCCATGGTCACCAACACGCAAACGGGCACCAGCACCGAGCTCACAAAAAACGAACTGCGTATTCTCTCGCTGCTTCTGAGCCGCGCGGGCAAGATTGTTTCGCGCTCGGCCATCATGCAGGATCTGTGGGACTCCGACGCCTTCGTGGACGACAATACGCTTACCGTCAACATCAACCGCCTGCGCACCACGCTCGAAAAAATCGGCATCAAGGGGTATTTGACGACGCACCGCGGCCAAGGCTATTCGGTCTAGGGGCCGGCTATGTCGTTTGGCAAGTTCTTTAAAGACGCACTGCTTCCCGTCGCCGTGTGGACGTGCGGCGTGCTGCTGAGCTGCTTTGTGCTGACGGTCGCCGGTGCACCCGTCTCTATCGTGGTCGTGGCGGTCGGCGTGTCCTTTATCTTTGGCATGCTCGGCATCGTGATCGAATACGCTCGCCGTCGCCGTTTTCTGCGTCAGTTGGAGCGCGCGGCCGAGGAGCTCGAGAGTCCCGCATGGGTGCAGGAGATGGTGCAATGCCCGACCTATGCCGAGGGCGAGCTCGAGTACGAGGTCTTGCGCCGGGTGGGCAAGGCGGCATGCGACGAGGTTGCCGAAGGCCGGCGTCAGACCGATGACTATCGCGACTATATCGAGAGCTGGGTCCACGAGGCCAAGCTGCCCCTGGCGGCGGCCCATCTGATTTTGGAAAACCTGGATGGCAGCGAAGACGACCTGTCGCGTGTGGATGACCTGGGTCGCGAGCTGGCTCGCGTGGAGCGCTATATCGACCAGGCGCTGTACTACGCGCGCTCGGAAGTCGTGGAGCGCGACTACTTGATTCGCCGCTGGGATCTCAAGACCCTGGTGACGGGCGCGATTAAGGCCAACGCGCGCGAGCTCATCGCGGCGCACGTGGCCCCGGTGTGCGAGAACCTCGACTTTGAGGTCTTTACCGACGAGAAGTGGCTCGAGTTTATTCTGGGCCAGCTCATTCAGAACAGCATTAAATATGCGCGCGCGGATGGCGCAAAGATCGTGTTTTCGGGTGCGTTGCTGGACGAGGGCCTGGCAAGCGAGCGCATCGAGCTTACCGTCGCGGACAACGGCTGCGGCGTGAGCGCGGCCGACCTGCCGCGCGTGTTCGAGAAGGGCTTTACCGGCGACAACGGCCGCACCACCAAGCGCGCAACGGGCATCGGTCTCTATCTGGTGGCGCGCCTGTGCTCCAAGATGGGCATCGACGTCACCGCGGCATCGGAGCCGGGCGAAGGCTTCGTCGTAACATTCGCCTTCTCAACCAACAAGTTCCAATATTTCGAGTAGTCGGGCCGTCTTGCGGTGCGGACGGCAATGTTCCCGAACGTGAACATAGCTAAGGCAATTGGCGCTATGTTCCCGAACGTGAACACAACTATGGGGGCTCAAATGAATCCCCCATAACAAAAACGTGTCGCCCCAAACAAAACATGCCGCCCCAAACGGGGCGGCACGCCATTTTTCCATCAGACAACTCGTTGAAGCAAGGCTGCGAAGGCCGCGGGGCCGGGAGGGGTTTCCTAAGGGCACATCCCGCAGCCACAACGCGGCGAGGACGTGCCCGTGGAAACCCCGCAGGCCCCGCGGCCGGTGGGAGCAACGCTACTTCACGACCAAGATGTCGCAGTCCGTGTTGCGCAGCAGGAACGTCGAAATCGAACCCAGCAGCGCATACTTGATCGAGGACAGGCCGCGGGCGCCGCAGAGCACCAGGTCGGGCTTAACCACGTCGAGCATCTCGTCCTTGAGCGTCTCGCGAATGCGGCCGGCGCGAATCATGACCTCGACCTCGGGAATATCGGGATTGGCCTTGGCCTCTTCGAGCTGCTTGGCGATGGAGTTCTTAAATGCCTCCTCTAGGCCGTTGGCCAGATCGACCGGATAGGAACCGGCGCTCTCGAGCGCCGTGGAATCGATAACGTGGCCGATGATTAGCTTGGCGCCGTTGTTCGCGGCGACCTTGATGGCGCGTGCGAGCACAAAATCCTGCTGCTCAGTACCGTCGAGTGAAACAAATACCTTGGTGTAGCCCTCGTTCATGGTTTCCTCCTTGGTCTATCGCACGGGCGCGGGGCTCGTGCGTCGGGCGGGCGCGGGCGCGTTGGCCGCCGGACACTTTATCTTGTTGCAGTTATACCCAAGGATTTGGGTTTGACCGCTCGCAATTCTGTGAACGGGCGAGTTTTTTGGTAAGGGTAGGCGCAGGCGCGCCGCCAACGGTTGATAATGGGACATCGCCCGCACCGTCCGCAGAACAATATCGGCGGGTGTCTAACGAGGGGGTCCCTTTGGATATTATCGAGCTTCTAAAATCTGCCTTCATGGGCCTGGTCGAGGGCATCACCGAATGGCTGCCTGTTTCGTCGACCGGTCACATGATCTTGGTGGACGAGTTCGTCAAGATGAACGTGAGCGAGACGTTCTGGAATATGTTCCTGGTCGTGATTCAGCTCGGCGCCATTCTGGCCGTCTGTGTGCTGTTCTTCCATGAGCTCAATCCGTTCTCGCCCAGCAAGGGCAAGGAGGGCTGTCGCGACACCTGGGTGCTGTGGGGCAAGATTGTGCTCGGTTGCATTCCTGCGGCGGCGATCGGCCTGCCGCTCAACGACTGGATGGAGGAGCATTTCTACAATGCTCCCGTCGTGGCGCTGGCGCTCATTGTGTACGGCATGCTGTTTATCGTGATCGAGAACTGGCGCGCGAGCAAGCGCGAGGAAATGGCCGTTGCCGGTTCGTTTGGTTCGCGTGCTGTGGTGTCGGGTGGACGTCCCGCCGGTGCGCACTTTGCGGCGCCCGCCGCGGCTACCGCTGAGGATGAGGACGATGACGAGGATCTGGACTTTGGTTCCATCACCACGCTCGAGGACCTGAGTTGGAAGACCGCACTGGGCATCGGATGCTTCCAGGTGCTCTCGCTGATTCCGGGCACGTCGCGCTCCGGTTCCACCATCATCGGCGGCCTGCTTTTGGGCTGCACGCGTTCGGTGGCGTCCAAGTTTACGTTCTTCCTGGCCATCCCTGTCATGTTTGGCGCGAGTGCGCTCAAGCTGGTCAAGTATTTCATCAAGGGCGGTACGTTCGGTGCCAACGAGGTCGCCATCCTGGGCGTGGGCTGCGTTGTGGCCTTTGTGGTTTCGCTCATCGCTATCAAGTGGCTCATGGGCTTCGTCCGCCGTCACGACTTCAAGTGCTTCGGCGTCTACCGCATCGTTCTGGGCATCGTGGTGCTTGCGTACTTCTTCGTCTTGGAGCCGATGCTCGGCCTCTAACTTAGTCGACGCTGCGCGGCGGTCAGGGCGACAACTTGTCATTCAAAGGGGGCGGCATGACCAAAAGGTCTATGCCGCCCCCTTTTCATGCCAATTTGTTCGCCCTGACCGTCGCTCGCTGCTGCTGCCATGACATCGGTGGTTTCGTGATTGTCAATAGATTGGTGCAAAGTAACCTGACCCCATTGCGCCAAATCCGCTGGGGCGGGCCTGACGGTGACGCACGGAGTCGTGGTGTGATTTGCGTCGGTGTCCGCGCGGCTCGGTATACTGGTACGGCTCAAACTATGGCGCCGCCCGCAGGCGCGCCGTCCGTCAGATGAGGAGTCGCCCATGACCCAGCCCTTGCCCTGGGAAAAGAATGCCGCGGTACCCGTGCCGCCCGCGCCGGAACCCGTGCCGCTCGATGCATACACCGCCCCCGCTGCGCCGGAGCCCGAGCTCGTCCCGCTCGACATCTACGACGCTCCCGCGCCGGCACCCAAACCCGCCAAGCCGCTCGTCGACATCGACAGCCTTAATTCCGCCCAGCGCGAGGCAGTTCTGACCACCGAGGGCCCGTTGCTGGTGCTTGCCGGCGCCGGCTCGGGCAAGACCCGCGTCTTGACCTTCCGCATCGCACATATGCTCGGCGACCTGGGCGTTAAGCCCTGGCAGGTCCTGGCCATCACGTTTACCAACAAGGCCGCGGCCGAGATGCGCGAGCGTCTGGCAGCGCTCATCCCCAGCGGCACCCGCGGCATGTGGGTGTGCACATTCCATGCCATGTGTGTGCGCATGCTGCGCGAGGATGCCGACCTGCTGGGCTACACCGGTCAGTTCACCATCTACGACGACGATGACTCAAAGCGCATGGTGCGCGACATTATGCAGGCGCTCGGTATCGAGCAAAAGCAGTTCCCCATCAACATGATCCGCAGCAAGATTAGCTCAGCTAAAAACGCCATGATCGGGCCCGAGGACATGCTCAAATCCGCCGACAGCCCTAATGACAAAAAGGCCGCGCAGGTCTACCTGGAGCTGGAGCGCCGCCTGCGCGCCGCCAACGCGATGGACTTCGACGACCTGCTCGTGCGCACGCTCGAGCTGCTGCGCACCCGCCCCGAGGTGCTCGACAAGTACCAGGAGCGCTTCCGCTACATTAGCGTCGACGAGTATCAGGACACCAACCACGTCCAGTACGAGATCGCTAACCTGCTGGCCGCCAAGTACCAAAACCTCATGGTCGTGGGCGACGATGACCAGTCCATTTATAGCTGGCGTGGCGCCGACATCACCAACATCCTGGACTTTGAGCAGGACTTTAAAAACTGCAAGACCGTTAAGCTGGAGCAGAACTACCGCTCCACGGGCCATATCCTGAGCGCCGCCAACGCCGTGGTGCGCCACAACTCGCAGCGCAAGGACAAGCGCCTGTTTACGGCCGAGGGCGATGGCGAGAAGATCCAGGCCTTCCAGGCAAGCGATGAGCGCGACGAGGGCCGCTGGATTGCCGGCGAGATCGAGAAGCTGCACTCCAAGGGCACGAGTTACGACGACATCGCCGTGTTCTACCGCACCAACGCTCAGTCGCGTATTCTCGAAGATATGTTCCTGCGCGCAGGCGTGCCCTACAAGATCGTGGGTGGCACGCGATTCTTCGACCGTGCCGAGATCCGCGACGTCATGGCCTATCTTAAGATGATTGTGAACCCGGCCGACGAGATGAGCGTCAAGCGCGTCATCAACACGCCGCGCCGCGGCATCGGCTCCACCTCGATTCAAAAGATTGAGCAGCTGGCACGCGACAACCGCTGCTCGTTCTTCCAAGCCTGCGAGATCGCAACAGCCGAGACGGGCATGTTTAGCGCCAAGGTGCGCAACGGCCTGTCGAGCTTTGTGTCGCTGGTGCGCGAGGGTCGCCGCATGGACGGCGAGCTCAAGGACGTTGTCGAGATGATTGTCGATAAGACGGGCCTACTGCAGGCTTTCCGCGCCGAGGGCACCATGGAGTCCGAGAGCCGCGCCGAGAACATCCAGGAATTCCTGGGCGTCGCTGCCGAATTTGAGGAGACGCACGAGGACATCGAGGGTACGCTCGAGAGCTTGGAAGAGCTGCGCGCAGCCGGTGTTGCCGACGTGCCTGCCGGCGCCGAGCCCGAGCCCGTCGTGGTGAGCGCGCCTGCGCCCGAACCGGGGCCATCTGCCCCGGCATCCTCGTTTGAGGCACTCGTCGGCGCGCGCGATGCCGCGGGCTCCAATCCGCTCGATAGTCTGGCTGCTCCGGCGCTGTCTCCGCAGGATGCCCTGGCTGCTGCCATCGCGGGCAACGCGTATGCCGCGCCGACGGAGATGCCGGCGGGTGCCGTGCATGCCGACGAGATTGAGCGCACCTACGGTCCGCTCACCTGTAAGGCGCTGCCGGCACTCATGGAGTGGCTGGCCCTGCGCTCCGACTTGGATTCCCTGGCCGGCGAGACGCATGCCATCACCATGATGACCATCCACTCCGCCAAGGGCCTGGAGTTCCCGGCGGTGTTCGTGGCCGGCATGGAGGAGGGCATCTTCCCGCACGTGCACGACTTTGGCGGCAGCGATGACCCGGGTAAGCTTGAGGAGGAGCGTCGCCTGGCCTACGTCGCCATCACGCGCGCCCGCAAGCGCCTGTTCCTGACCTATGCGGCCACGCGTCGCACCTACGGCTCGACCTCTGCCAACCCGCGCTCGCGCTTCCTCAATGAGATTCCGTTTGAGGATATCGAGTTTAGCGGTATCGGTTCTGCCGGTTTTGAAGGCACGGGCTGGGAGAAGCGCGGCGACCGTCACGGCACCTTTGGCTCGGGCATGGGTTCGGATATGTATGGCGGCAAGGTGTTTGGCTCGCATACGCGCTCGACCGGCGGTTCCGGTTCGCGCGGTGGATCGAGCTTTGACGATTTCTTTGGCGGCAGCAGCTACGGGACCGAGCGCCATCGTGGGGTCTCGCCCGACGCCGGCCGTGTTGCCTCGACCTTTGGCTCGGGCGCGCCGCGAGCCAAAAAGCCGTCGTCCAAGGTGTCCCCGACGGTGGAGCGCAAGGTCGATCGCGCCAGCGCATCGCAGGACTTTGCCGCGGGCGATACCGTGAGCCATAAGACCTTTGGCACGGGTACCGTGATCTCGGTCGCCGGAGACATGATCGAGGTCCAGTTCGAAAAGACCGGCCAGACCAAAAAGCTCATGAAGGGATTCGCTCCGATCGTCAAGCTGTCATAATCCCGGCGGACCTGGGCGGGCGTATGGGGCAACATCGCCTGCTCGGGCAGTCCTGCTCGCACGGAGAGCACATTAAGTGCTCTCCGGCTCGTGCGGAACTCGCGATCGATGTTGCCCCATAC
>DBGAZC010000222.1:0-1184 GCA_048472015.1 Collinsella sp.
GCCTACGCCTACGCCTACGCCTACACCCACTCCCGACCCCTCGCCCACGCCTGACGATACGGTTGGCTAGAAATTCATCCGGCCATTAGCAACAAGGCCCCCGAGCAGCTTATTAAAGTGCTCGGGGGCCTTTTAGTTTAAAGCGACCTGGTGGACGGCCTTTATACCGGCAAACAATATAGGGGGTACCGACCAACGTCGATACCCCCTTACAAGCCACCATGTCACGCACACAGTGCCGAGCGCACGACCCGCACGCCTACTTGCGAGAATTGCTCAGCTTATTGATCAGCGCCTCGAGACGCTCGCCGTCCTCGGCCGTCTGGGCAATAACCAAAATCGTATCGTTGCCGGCAAGCGAGCCAAGCACATCGGGCAACTCTGCCGCATCAACGGCGGCGGCGATGCCGGAAGCCGTACCAGGCTGAGCCTTGATCATAACCAGATTATCGGTGCGCAGAACGCCCGTTACGAGCTCGGAAACCATACGCTGCAGGTGCAGGTCCTCTGCCAGAACATAGATACCCTCGGGGAGCTTACGCAGCCCCATATCGGCAATATCGCGAGAGACAGTCGCCTGCGTGCAATCAAAGCCCATAGCGCGGAGCTCATCGACCAGCACGCGCTGCGTGCGGACGTCCTTATTGCGCACAATATCTCTAATGGCATCCTGGCGCCCATTGCGTTTTTTAGCCATACAAACCCTCTCTCCAAAAGATGGCGGAGACAATCAATCAGTGACTGAATAGTTTAACGCTATTTGAAGGCTTTTGTGTATAAGAACGCATTTCGAAACAATTCTATGCAAATTTGTTTCGAAATGAGCCGTTTAGGCGGTTTTTGCGCCCGTCCGGTTAAGAAAAGCTGCCAGATGCGTACACATCACGCAGCGCGCGGGCTTGGCGCTGGCGATCGGCCCAAACAACAAACCGAGTCCCCGATGGTTATCCTTGAGCGCGGCGACCATCTGACGGGTTCGAGGCGCCTCGAGCATATCACGCATGCGGGCGGAACGCTCGATTGACGACACTCCATGCGGGCTAAGACACAAATTCTCGATGCAGGCGACCAGTCCGGCAAAGTAGAACTTTTGGCTTGCCAGCTTGAGCCGACCACCGCTATCTGCTTCCGAGAGTGAGTCCGCAAGCTCGTCGAGCGCTCGAGTGTCATCGGATATCCTGGCA
>DBGAZC010000223.1:0-3424 GCA_048472015.1 Collinsella sp.
CTTCCAGCATACACGAGGCCTCGCGCGCCCCGTTTGGTTTATCGTGTAATAACTTATGTCCATCCTGCCCCGACGGCACATCCGCCGTCCGGCACGACATACCTGGAGGTCAATATATGGGTCCTCGCCAACGACAGGGACGCAGCCGTTCAAAGACGCATGCCCTGCCCATAATCCTGCTCTCGTTTTTGGGCTTTTTGCTGATTGCGGGCGTGGCATTTGGCATCGGCATGGTCGGCAACGTCAACCGCTGGCTGTCCGATCTGCCCGACTACACCGACGCCAACGCGTATCTGGTGAGCGAGCCCACCGAGATCGTCGACTGCAACGGCAACAAGATCGCGAGCTTCTACACGCAAAACCGCAAGTCCATCACCAAGGACAAGGTCTCCCCCTACGTGCTACAGGGCACCGTTGACGTCGAGGACGAGCGCTTCTACGAGCACGGCGGTATCGACCTGTGGGGTATCGCGCGTGCTGCGGTGGCAACCCTCGGCGGCGGGCACGAAGGCGCCTCGACTATCACCCAGCAGCTGGTGCGCAACACCATCCTGCAGGAGGAGCAGTTCGACTCGACCATCGAGCGTAAGGTGCGCGAGGCCTACATCGCCGTAAAGATGGAGGACATGTACTCCAAAGACGAGATCCTCATGATGTACCTCAACACCATCTATTACGGTCACGGCGCCTACGGTATTGAGGCCGCCGCCGAGACCTACCTGTCCAAGAGCGCCGCAGACCTCACCCTGAGCGAGGCCGCGCTGTTGATCGGCCTTCCCAACTCGCCCTCGCAGTACGACCCCACGGTCAACCCCGACCTGGCGCTGTCCCGTCGCAACAAGGTCCTCGACAACATGCTGCGCCTGGGCCACATTACGCAGGAGGAGCACGATGCCGCACAGGCCGAGCCCATCACCCTCAACGTGACCGAAATCTCGGGCAGCGGCGTTGACGTATACTCGCAGCCCTACTTTGTCGCCTATGTTAAGCAGCTGCTGGAGCAGGAGTTCTCGACCGACGTGCTCTTTAAGGGCGGCCTGACCGTCAAGACCACCATCGACCCCACGATGCAGCAGGTGGCAGAGAATGCCGTTCGCGAGCAGCTCGACACGCTCTCGCTCGACGGCCTGGACATGGGCATGGTCGTCGTCGACCCCAAGACCGGCTACATCAAGTGCATGGTGGGCGGCTACGATTACAACGCCGACGAGAACCACGTAAACCATGCCACGGCCAAGCGTCCCGTCGGCTCCACCTTTAAGGCCTTTACGCTGGCAACTGCCATCCAAAACGGCATGAACCCCAACGTCACCCTCAACTGCAACTCGCCGCTCAAGGCCAAGGGCACCACGACCGAGGTCCAAAACTACGCCAACCATAGCTATGGCAACATCACGCTTAAGCAGGCGACGGCATACTCCTCCAACACCGGCTACATCCAGGTGGCGGAAGCCGTCGGCAACAGCAAGATCATCTCGCTCGTCAAAAAGCTCGGCATCGATCCCGCCAAGGACAACATCGAGGACGTTCCCGTCATGACCCTCGGCACCGGCTCGATCTCGCCGCTCGAGATGGCCGCCGCCTACGCGACGTTTGCCAACGGCGGCTACTATCGCCAGCCGATCGCCATCACCGAGATTGACTCTCGTACCGGTTCGGTGCTGTACCAGCACACCGACAATCCCTCACAGGTACTTACCGAGGGCGAGGCCGCCGCGGTCACCGATGTTCTGTCCGGCGTCATGAAGGGCGGCGGTACGGGTGCTGCCGGCGCCCTGAGCGTCAACCAGCCCTATGCCGGCAAGACGGGCACCACCGACAACACCACCAACCTGTGGTTCTGCGGCTATACCCCGCAGCTGGCGTGCGCCCTGTGGACCGGCTATTCCGCGGGCGAGATTCCCATCCAAAAATACGGCACAGACCTGCTGGGCGACAGCACCAACCTGCCTGTCTTTAAGCGGTTTATGAACACCGTTCTGACCGGTACCGAGCGCGAGGAGTTTGCGACCGGAACGGCGCCCACCTACAAGAACAACAGCGTCTGGAAGTTCTACGGCACTAACAACACCAAGAAGACGGAGAACGACGACAAGGACGAGAACGAGGACGAAGAGGAAACCACCACAACGACTACCACGACGACCACGACCACCGAGACCACGGGCGGCGACACCACCGGCGGCACCGGTACGACCGGTGGCTCGACGGGTGGCTCCACTGGTGGTTCGACCGGCGGCGATGGCGGCACGCCTACGCCTACGCCTACGCCCACTCCCGACCCCTCGCCCACGCCTGACGATACGGTCGGCTAAGAAGTACGCGACTAAAGCCAACAAGGCCCCGAGCAGCTTATTGAACTGCTCGGGGCCTTTTAGTTTGAAGCGACCTGGCGGGCGGTCTTTATACCGGCAAACAAAAAGGGGTACCGACCAACGTCGATGCCCCTTACAAGCCACTATGTCAGCGCACACAATGCCGAGCGCACGACCCGCACACCTACTTGCGAGAATTGCTCAACTTATTGATCAGCGCCTCGAGACGCTCGCCGTCCTCGGCCGTCTGGGCAATAACCAAAATCGTATCGTTGCCGGCAAGCGAGCCAAGCACATCGGGTAACTCTGCCGCATCAACGGCGGCGGCGATGCCGGAAGCCGTGCCAGGCTGAGCCTTGATCATAACCAGATTATCAGTACGCAGAACGCCCGTTACGAGCTCGGAAACCATACGCTGCAGGTGCAGGTCCTCTGCCAGAACATAGATGCCCTCAGGGAGCTTACGCAGCCCCATATCGGCAATATCGCGAGAGACAGTCGCCTGCGTGCAATCAAAGCCCATAGCACGGAGTTCATCGACCAGCACGCGCTGCGTGCGGACATCCTTATTGCGCACAATATCTCTAATGGCATCCTGGCGCCCATTGCGTTTTTTAGCCATACAAACCCTCACTCCAAAAGATGGCGGAGACAATCAATCAGTGTTTGAATAGTTTAGCGCTATTTGAAGGCTTTTGTGTATAAGAACGCATTTCGAAACAATTCTATGCAAGTTTGTTTCGTAATGAGCCGTTTAGGCGGTTTTTGCGCCCGTCCGGTTAAGAAAAGCTGCCAGATGCGTACACATCACGCAGCGCGCGGGCTTGGCGCTGGCGATCGGCCCAAACAACAGACCGAGTCCCCGATGGTTATCCTTGAGCGCGGCGACCATCTGACGGGTTCGAGGCGCCTCGAGCATATCACGCATGCGGGCGGAACGCTCGATTGACGACACTCCATGCGGGCTCAGACACAAATTCTCGATGCAGGCGACCAGTCCGGCAAAGTAGAACTTTTGGCTTGCCAGCTTGAGCCGACCACCGCTATCTGCTTCCGAGAGTGAGTCCGCAAGCTCGTCGAGCGCTCGAGTGTCATCGGATATCCTGGCA
>DBGAZC010000224.1:0-5522 GCA_048472015.1 Collinsella sp.
CTCCGAGCAGCCCTACAAGCGCACGATCCCGGGTGTGCAACGCGTGCGCCGTTATTACGACGGCTTTGGCGGCCCGGTCTGCGACATGATCTACGACGAGGACCATCTGGCGGGGGAGGGCGCCGCGCGCGGCAATACCCTCGTGGCCGTGAATGATGCCGCCCTGGTGACCGACGTGTCCGAACTTGAGTATCGCGAGCTGCTGGTGCCGATCGTGCGCGACGGCAGCGCGGTGGCTCCGCGTGAGAGCATCCAGGACGCGCGCGAGCGCTGTGTTTGGGCGCTCGATCATCTGGACGCAGCTTTCAAGCGCTTCCTGTACCCGCAGACCTATGTGGTGGGCATGGAGCAGGGCCTGGCTCAGGTGCGCGACGAGCTCGTGCGCAAGAATATGGCCGCGGCTTCTGCTTTTCCCTGGGCTCACTAATTCTTTGGGCGGTAGGGGCGAGTCACGCTCCCTTGGCCGCCGCTCGGCCGTTCGCTGAACAGTTGATTGGTTTGACGTATGACGACTTCTTATAAAACGATGGTGGTAAAGATCGGTTCGTCCACGGTGGTGGGCGCCGATGGCAAGGTCAACCGCGCCTTTATCGGCGGACTTGCCGATCAAGCCGCAGCGCTGCGCAAGCTCGGCTGGCGTCTGGTCGTGGTGAGCTCGGGCGCTATTGCCTGTGGCTATCCCGTGCTGGGCTTCGACCGCAAGCCGGTCGGTGACCTGCCGAGCTTACAGGCTTGCGCCTCGGCCGGTCAGTGCATCATCTCGTCGGCCTACGACGAGGAGTTCCATGCGCGCGACCTGCTCACCTCGCTCGTGCTGCTCACGCGCCACGACACGGCCCGTCGCACGTCCTACCTGCATGCGCGCGACGCCCTGCTGCGCCTCGTGGAGCTTGGCGTGGTGCCGATCGTCAACGAGAACGATACCGTTACCGTCGATGAGATCAAGTTTGGTGACAACGACACACTGGCGGCGCTTGTGAGCTGCCTGGTTTCTGCCGATCTGTGCGTGACGCTCTCGGACATCGATGGTCTCTATACTGCCAATCCGCACGAGGACCCGACGGCCGAGTTTGTTCCTGTCGTGCATAAGATCGATGCCAAGATTATTGCCTCGGCGGGCGATTCTTCCACATCGGTGGGCACGGGCGGCATGATTACCAAGATTCGCGCGAGCCGTATCCTGATGACGGCGGGCATTCAGAGCGTGATTTGCTCGGGCGAGGAACCCGATGCGCTCGTGCGCCTCGCCCGCGGCGAGAGCGTGGGCACGCTGTTCGATCCGCCGGCGGAGCGTCTGGACATCGCACCCCGCAAGCTGTGGATCGCACTGGGCGACAAGGCGCATGGCTCGGTGACGGTCGATGATGGTGCTGCGAAGGCGCTGGTCAGCCGTGGCTCTTCTCTGCTTGCGGTGGGTATTCGCGAGGTCGATGGCCAGTTTGCCGAGGGCGATGTGCTCGATGTGTGCGACCCGAGCGGTATGGTCGTCGCCCGCGGTATCGCCGAGGCCGATTCGGACGTGCTGGAGCTTGCTGCCGGCCGCCGCCAGGACCAGATCGCCAGCAACCGCCTGCTCGCTAACTTGGCCGAGAAGCCGGCGATACACAGGGATAATTTAATCGTCTTCGCATAACCAATTGACGCTGCAAACGCCCCTAAGCGGCAATCTGACGTTCAATCGTCGGGCATGACCAAAAGGTCAATGCCCTCCTCTTTCACGTCACCTTGCTCGCTTAGGGGCGTTTTCGCTTTCCGTTCTCTACCTGCGGCATTGTCGTTGCCGGCACTTGTTCGGCACTTGGGGACGTTCCTTTTGTGCCGGCAGGTGGGGACACTCCTTTGCTAGAAGATCTGGCGCAGGTCTCCTCGGTTGAGGGCTTCGTTGAAGAGGTGCTTGAACACCACGCTGCCGTGCAGGCCATCGTGCTCGAACTCGCTAGTCACCCAGGCATGCGAGTTGCCCACGCGGCTGAGCGTATCGAGCTGCAAGCCCGAATCGACGTACATGTCGTCGAAATACACCGCGGCCTGGAGCGGCACCTCGTTGCACGCCAGTCGCTGCGGGTCGTAGATCTTGTCCCAGCTGGTGTCTTCCATCAGCAGGTCCATGGCGGGTTTGAAGGGCTTGAGCTCGGGCATCTGCTCGAACATCCACGGGAACATTGCCTCGCCGGTAAACATGAGCGGGCGCGCGAGGGTGTCGAACTCGGCGCGGTGTGCCTTCTCTTCGGCCGCGGCCCAACCAATGGGCATAGTGTCGCCGTCGGCGTAGATGAACTCCTGCAGTGTCCAGTACAGCGGGTTTGTACGCGTGTTGGTGCGCTCGAAGGCGCGCATCAAAAAGCTGTCAGATACCGAGGCGCCGCAGGCCAGCGTGCCGTCGCCGTCGGCAAAAGCGTGATCGACAATCCAATGCATGCGCTCAAAGCTCGGCTTCATACCAAAGTCGCTGCCCATGAGCTGTAGGCGCTCGACCGTCATCGGTGAGCCGTCGGGCAGCACGGGCTTCTGGGCCTCGAGCGCATCGGCCAGTGCCGCCACGCGCTCGACGTCGGCGGGGTAGCGGTCGTAATACTGCTGAGTCTTGGCCGCCATGCGCGGGAAGGTGTGCGCGTAGACCTCGCTTGCGCTCGCTGGCACATGTGGAATGCCGCCGCAGGTAAAGCTCGCCGCCACGCCTTCGGGGAAGAGCGACAGATAGCTCAACGTCAAAAAGCCGCCGTAGCTCTGCCCGAGTGTGACCCAGGGCTTGCCGCCAAAGCCCACCAGGCGCAGGTACTCAAAATCGCGCACGATGGAGCTGGCGAGGTGGCGCTTGAGGAAGTCAGCCTGCGAGCGTGCGGCATCGGAGCCGGCCGCCGTCGCGCGCTCGCCCAGTGCGGCAATCGTGCGCCCGTCCACGCAGCAACTGCGTCCGGTGCCGCGCTGGTCGGGAAGGACCACGCGGAAGTGCTTGACGGCCTCCTCGATCCAGCCGTCGCTTGTGGGCGACAGCGGACGCGGGCTCTCGCCGCCGGGGCCGCCCTGCAAAAACAGGAGCAGCGGCAGATCGTCGTTGATGCGGTCGGGCGCGCAAACCACGCGGTAGAAGAGCTTGATGCTCTCGGGCGCGCCGGCGATTGGTGCCGGCATGGCGCCGCGGCGCATGGTGCTGCCGACGGCCAGGAGCATCGGCTCCAGGCCGCGCCAGTCAAGGGGGACGTCGATGCTGTGGTCCTCGACGTAAAGGCCGGGGACGTGGTACGAAGTGATGAGGGCCATGTGAGTCTTCCGTTCGTTGCGGTGTTTCGGGTTGACCAATTCTACCGCCGCGGGCGAGGCCATGCGCAAATCGGCTACCATTGTTGCAAACTTCTAGGAGAAAGGGCCGCCCATGTCGGTCGATATAGCCACGTATGTCCACGATCTTGCCGTTGCCGCCAAGGCAGCGTCGGCCTCGCTTGCCACGGCGAGCGATGAGCAGCGCCAGGAGGCCGTGCGCGCCATGGCCGCAGCACTGCGCAACGGTGTCGACTCCATCGTCGCCGCCAACGAGCTCGACATGTCCGCCGCGCGCGATGCGGGTACCTCGGCCGGACTGCTCGATCGCCTGCTGCTGACGCCTGAGCGCGTCGAGGGCATGGCCGCCGGCCTGGAAAAGCTCGCCGAGCTGCCCGATCCCGTGGGCCGCGTGCTCGACCACCGCGTGCTTGCAAGCGGCGTGGACCTGACCCGTGTGAGTGTTCCGCTGGGCCTGGTCGCTATGGTCTACGAGGCGCGCCCCAACGTGACGGCCGACGCCGCAGGCATCTGCATCCGTACCGGCAACGCCTGTATTCTGCGCGGCGGCTCGCTGGCCTATCACTCGTGTGCCATGATCGCCGAGCTGCTGGCCGATGCGCTCGAGGCCAAGGGCTTCCCGCGCGAGGCCGTGTCGATGATCGAGTCCACCGACCGCGAGGCCACTGGCGAGTTCATGAAGCTCCGCGGCATTGTCGACGTACTCATTCCGCGCGGCGGTGCAGGCCTGATCCAGCGCTGCGTGCGCGAGTCGCTTGTGCCGGTGATTGAGACGGGCACGGGCAACTGCCACATCTACGTGCATGAATCCGCCGACTTTGATAAGGCGCTCAACATTATCGTTAATGCCAAGACCCAGCGCGTAGGCGTGTGCAATGCCGCCGAGTCGCTGCTGGTCGACCATGCTGTGGCCGATGCGTTTTTGCCTGCGGTCGTTGCCGTGCTGCACGATCACGGCGTGCTCATTCACGGCGACGAGGCCACGTGCGCCGCGTGCGCCGACGCCGGCTTTGTGGAGGGCGATGACTACGTCGCCGCGACTGAGGAGGACTGGGGTCGCGAGTACCTGGCGCTCGAGATGAGCGTGAAGGTCGTGGCAAACGAGGACCAGGCCATCGCACACATCAATCGCTACGGCACGATGCACTCCGAGGCCATCGTTGCCGAGGACACGGACGCTTGCGAGCGCTTCCTGGATGCGGTCGATGCCTCGGCCGTGTACGCCAACGCCAGCACGCGCTTCACTGACGGCGGCGAGTTTGGCCTGGGCGCCGAGATTGGCATCTCGACCCAAAAGCTCCACGCCCGTGGCCCCTTTGCCGCCGAGGCCCTCACTACCTACAAATACAAGCTCCGAGGCACCGGCCAGGTCCGCCCCTAACGACCGCGCAAGAAAAACCGCCACAAAGGTGCCTGTCCCCTTTGTGGCGGTTTTTCTTGCGCGGTCGTTAGGCCTGGAAGGTATCGCGATCGGGCGCGAAGGACTGCATGGCCGCGATGGTGCGGTCAAAGAGCTCGGGGAGCTCCCAGCCGAGCATCTCGGCGCCCTGCGAAATCACGTCGCGCGAGCAGCCGGCGGCAAAGCGTTTGTCCTTGAACTTCTTCTTGAGCGACTTAGTCGTAAAGTCCATAACGCTCTTGCTCGGGCGCATGATGACGGCAGCGCCGATCAGGCCGGTGAGCTCATCGCAGGCAAACAGGATCTTTTCCATCTGCAGCTCGGGCTTGGGTAGTGAGGTGTTGAAGTCCGACGTGTGCGTCTGGATGGCGCGAATGAGCTCGGGAGACGCACCTTCGCCCTCAAGAATCTCGGCAGCATAGATGGTGTGGTTAATGAGGTCGTCCTCATGCTCCTCCCAATCCAGGTCGTGCAGCAGACCGACGATGCCCCAAAACTCCTCGTTCTCGGGGTCGAACTCGCGCGCAAAGTAGCGCATAGTGCCCTCGACTGTCTCGCCATGGGTGATGTGGAACGGGTCCTTGTTGTGCTCGTTGAGCAGTTCGAACGCGCGGTCGCGGGTGATTCCGGCGGTAAGCGGCTCTGCCATAGGAGACTCCTTGTGCTCGTGGGTATCGATAAGAATGAATACTACTAGAACAAGAAAACCACCACAAAGGTGCCTGTCCCCTTTGTGGTGGTTTTTGGCGCGGATGGGTTAGTTGAGGGCGGCTTGGGCTAGGCGGGCTTCGGCGTCCTCCTCGGTGACGCCCAAGGCCACAGCGAACTCCTCGATGGAGCGGCG
>DBGAZC010000225.1:0-4063 GCA_048472015.1 Collinsella sp.
GCCCTTTTCGGCATCGATGTGACTGTGGGGGAACACGCCGTCAAAGGAATCAACGGCGCGCAGCGACACGGAGTCACCGATCATCAGCAGGTCGTAGGAGCCATCGGGGAAGCCGTCGTTGTCCTTGTCGGTGTCGTCGGCCGCCTGTTGGTCGGCGGGCGCGGTGTTCTTGGCTTCCTTGTTCAGAACTTCGGCGCCCTCGCCGCTCAGCGCAGACGTCTCGGGCACAAAGATCAGACCGCCCAGTGCAACGACCAACACGACAGCGCAGGCTGCGCAGACAGGGACGTGCGCGCGTGCCCAGTTGGCGGGCGTGGTGGTGCCATCGCGGAATTCGGCGACGGTGCGGCCGAAGGCGCCCTTCCTAAATGGCGTTTCGATAAAGCGATAGGAACACTCGGCTACGGCGACCACCAGCAGCACCTGCAAAATGTACTGCCACCAGGGCGTATCGTTGATGTTGGCGACCGGGTTCATGAGCAACAGCAGCGGATAGTGCCACAGGTAGATACTGTACGAGCGCTTGCCAACCCACACGAGCGGCTCGGCGGACAGCGCGCGGGCAACCATTCCCTGGGGCTGCACGCAGGCCGCGATGACCATGAGCGTGAGGATGGAGCATAGCAGTGTGCCGCCGCGATACTGGAACGCGGTGTAGCCGTTGGTGAGCGCGACCATGGCGGCAAGGCCAACCAGACCCACGACGCCCAGTACATCGATGGATGCGGGCGAGGACCAAAAGCGCACGAGGGCGCTCGGCTGTGCCGGGGCGGTCTTGGCTGATTCGTCGGCCTTCTCGCCAGGCTTGCCCTCGGCGTTCTTGCCGTGCTTGGCGGCGCCAGCCAGGCGATTGAGCCCCAAACGACGTGCGAGACGCACCGGCGCCAGGTCGCGATCGGGGATAAAGGCCATCCAGGCACCCAGCAGCAGCGAGAACACGCGGGTGTCGGTGCCGTAGTACACGCGGCTGGGGTCGGCGGCGGGGTTGTAAAGCACCGTCATGGCAAGGGCAGAAACCGCGGCAAGGCCCAGAACCACGCGGCGCGTGTTGGGCTTGCTCACATGCATGGATACCATGGCAAACAACAGTGGCGGCCAAATTAGGTAGAACTGTTCCTCGATGGCAAGCGACCAAAAGTGCGTGAGCGGCGAGGGGTCGCCCAGGGCATTGAAGTACGAGACGTTTTGGGCAATCTGCCACCAGTTATTGAAGAACAGCAGCGACGGCAGGATGTCAGGGCGCATCTTGGTGAGCATCACGTGGTTAAAGATGGTGCACAGCGCGCAGGTCACGAACACTACCGTTACCACGGCGGGGACCAGGCGACGGATGCGGCGAATCCAGAAGCTCTTAAGGTCGATGCGGCCGGTCTTAGCGACTTCGTTGAGCAGCAAGCGCGTGATTAGATAGCCCGAAAGCACAAAGAAGATCGTGACGCCGAGCAGGCCGCCCTGAGCCCACGTGAGGTTGAGGTGATAGAGCACCACCGCGACGACGGCAAGCGTGCGCAGGCCGTCGAGCGCAGGAATGTAGCGGGACTTGGGGCGAGCGGGCGCCTGTTCTTTTGCGGCGCTGTTGGTGCGGGCGCCCTTGTTGGTGGGCGTTCGATGCGGGCTCGGGCCGCGTCGCGACTCGCCGGTGCGGCTGTCGGCGCGCGGGCGTTCGTGCGGCGCCTGGTTATCGGGCGCGCGGCGCGGACCGCGTGGGCTCGATGGTGGGAATTGCTCCATAAAACATCATCCAATGACGAGAATAATCAGCACGTATTCATTGTAGCCGCCTGCTCCTGTGAATGCTTGCTGCTGGCACAAGCTCAAGCGCGCGTCCACATCAAGTTGAACTAAAGTTATAGAAAGCGTGTAAGCGCGTGATCGACGGTCGAGAAGGGGGCATAAGGCACCCTGGGCAAGGAGGTTTCCATGGCAGATCGCGGCATCGTTGCGGTGTTCGGCAGTATGAACATGGACCTTTCGGTGGCGTGCAAGCACATGCCGCGCGCGGGCGAGACCGTCGGCGGCAGCGGCTTTATCACCAACGCCGGCGGCAAGGGCGCCAACCAAGCCGTGGCCGCTGCGCGTATGGGCGCGCGCACATGCATGATTGGCGCTGTCGGACGCGATGCGTTTGGCGAAGTGCTTGTCGCGGGACTCCAGAACGCCGGCGTGGGCGTTGAGTTCGTGGCGCGTCGCGACGACATGGAGACCGGCACGGCGACCATCATTCGCTGCGAGGGCGACAATCGTATCGTACTGTCGCCGGGTGCCAACCATGCACTTACGGGCGAGGATGTTGCCGGTGCCCTGCGTTATCTGGTGACCGATGAGCTCGACGCGGACGTCTGCGACCTCGCCCCGGCGGCTGGCAGCGTCTTTATCGCCCAGGGCGAGTGCGACCTGATAGCGACGGCTGCGGCGCTCGCCTGCGCTCACGGGCTGGGGTTCTATACGGTCTTTAACCCGGCTCCTGCTTGCGATTTGCCGGCTGGGGCGTGGCCCGCGGTGGACCTGGTGTGCCCCAACGAGACCGAGTGCCAGGTGTTGACGGGCATTCTGCCTACGGACGATGCGAGCTGCGCCGCCGCGCTCAAGGCGTTGCTTGGCAAAGGAGTCGGCGCTGCGGTTATCACACTGGGAGGTGCCGGTTCGGTCACGCTTGGCGACGACGGTGAACTGTTGCGCGTGCCGGCGCTGTCGAGCGAGGTGGTCGATACGACCGCCGCGGGCGATACGTTTATCGGTGCACTGGCGGCGGCTCGTCTGCAGGGCTTGCCGCTTTTTGAGTGCATGGTCGCGGGCGCTCGCGCCTCGGCCGTGGCGGTGTCGCGCCTGGGTGCTCAGCAGTCGATTCCCACGCGTGCCGAGGTTGAGCATGCATTTGATTTAGACGGTTTGGAAATAGACGGAGAAGCGGAGTAGAACAATGGCAACCAAGAAGCTGATCCTTGATCTGGATATGGGTGTAGACGACGCTATGGCGCTCGCTTACGCCATCGCGAGCCCCGAGGTGGAGCTCGTGGGTATTACGACGTGCTTTGGCAATGTGCGCGTCGAGCAGTCGGCGCACAACTGCTTGGCGGTGCTCGACTTGCTCGGCCGCCCCGAGGTACCGGTGTACCTGGGCGCCGATCGTCCTCTGCGGGCGACTGAGCCCTATACGCCGCCGGCGTCCACAACGCTCATTCACGGCAAAAACGGCATTGGCGGCGCGAGCGTGCCCGATTCGCCTTACGAGCCGGTGGGCGCTACGACGGCCGAGGGCAACGCTGCGGTCGATTACCTCATTGATGCCGCGCGCACCTATGGCCCCGACCTGGTCTATGTGGCAACCGGCCCGCTCACCAACATGGCGCTCGCCCTGGAGCGCGATGCGGCGGCGATGATGTCCGTTGGCCGCGTGGTCGTGATGGGGGGCGCCCTTATCGTGCCCGGCAACGTGAGCGCGGGCGCCGAGGCCAACATGGCAAGCGACCCCGAGGCCGCCGACGCGGTGCTGCGCTCGGGCCGCAAGCTCACCATGGTGGGGCTGGACGTGACGCACCGCGTGGTGCTCACGCGCCGCGATATCGCGGGCTGGACGGGGTCGGGCACCATGGCGGGCTGCGCGTTTGCGGGCATGGTCGAGCACTATATCGGTTCGTACGAGATGAACGCGCCCTACCTGGGTGGCTGCGCGCTGCACGACCCGTTGGCCGTTGCCGTGGCGATTGACCCCACGCTCGTGGGCGCGCTCGGCTGCAATTTGCGCGTCGACCTGTTGGGCGAGTATCGCGGCCGCACCATTTGCGACGAACGCCGCGTGGCCGATCCGGACAAGAGCGCACTCGTGGCGCTGACCGTTGACGCCCCGCGTTTCCTTGCCGAGTTCAAAACCCGCATGGCCCGCGTCCTAGGCTAGCCGTTTCGTACGTCCCGTCCCCAAAGTAGTCTTTTTGGGACGTGTCTCTATAGTTTTGTCAACCGCGTGCTTCGCGCCATTTCGGCATGACGCATCCGGGCGCCCGGCGCCCCCGCTTCCCCTTCGGTTGATCCCGCCGCCCGCTAGGCCGCGTACGGGACGGCGTCG
>DBGAZC010000226.1:0-1246 GCA_048472015.1 Collinsella sp.
CGTGCGCGATGGCAAGCAGGCGGTCATTAATCCCTTTGATGCGAGCGCTTTGGAATGCGCGCTGGCGCTGAAGGACGACTTTATCGGCTTTGGCATGGATGTGCGCGTGACGGTGGTGTCGATGGGCATCCCCGCGACCGAGTCGCTGCTGCGCGACTGCATCGCCCGAGGCGCCGACGACGCGCTGCTGCTGACCGATCGCGCCTTTGCAGGTGCCGATACCCTGGCGACCACCTATGCTCTCAAATGCGGCATCGAGGCGCTCGACGAGGACTTCGACCTGCTCATCTGCGGCAAGATGGCGGTGGATGGCGATACGGCCCAGATTGGTCCCGAGCTTGCCGGTGCCCTTGAGATTCCCTGCGTGACCGACGTGAGTTGCGTGCAGAGCGCGGGCTTTACGACCTGTGGCTCGCTGGCGCTCATTCACGGATGCGATGCCGGCGAGGAGACGGTGTATCTTGAGATGCCGTGCGCGATGACGACTGCCAAGGAGATTGGCCAGTTGCGTATGCCGAGTATTGCCGGTATTCGCGCGGCGGAGGAGGCGGACGTGCGCGTGGTCAGTGCCGCCGACGTGAACGCCGACCCCGCGCGTTGCGGTCTTGCCGGGTCGCCGACACAGGTCGTGCGCTCGTTTGTGCCCGACCGTGACCAAACGTGCGAGGCCGTTGAGGGAACGGCGTCCGAGCAGGCGGTAAAACTTGCCAAGATTATCGAGGGGATGGCATAGATGAGCGGACTGATTATCGATAGCGAAGCCTGTATCGGCTGCGGTCGCTGCGTTCGTGCCTGTGCCTCGGGCGGCATCGTAGTGGAAGGCGAGCGACCCAACCGATGCGCCCATGTAACCGACGGCTGCATCCTATGCGGTGGGTGTGTCGACGCCTGCCCTGTCAACGCTATCTCGATCGAGCGTGACGAGGCTGCTGGTGCGGTGGACCTTGATGCATATCGAGACATTTGGGTATTCGCGCAGACCGACGAGCGCGATACGGTGACTCCCGTTGCCTATGAGCTTATGGGCAAGGGGCGCGAGCTTGCCGATGCTCGCGGCTGCCGTCTGGCGGCACTGGTCGGCATGAGCCCCGAGGGCTCGCTCGGGGACCTGGAGCATCTGGTTTGCGCGGGCGCCGACGAAGTCCTGGCCTGTCGCGACGAGCGCCTGCGCCAAAACGATGCGGAGGTCTACGCCCGCTTGATCTGCGATTTGGTAGCCGAACGCAAACCCGAGGCCATCCTATAC
>DBGAZC010000227.1:0-9134 GCA_048472015.1 Collinsella sp.
CGACGAACGGCCTTGGTGAGCTGGCCGCCCTCGTCGTGACCGACGTAACCCGGAGGGCTACCGATGAGCTTGGAGACCTCGAACTCGCTACCGAACTCGGACATGTCGAAGCTGATGAGTGCATCCTTGCTGCCAAAGAGGTACTCGGCGAGCGTCTTGGCGAGCTCGGTCTTGCCCGTGCCGGTGGGACCCAGGAAGATAAAGCTGCCGCCGGGGCGACGCGGGTCCTTGAGCGGCGAACGGCTGCGGCGCACGGCCTTGGCAACTGCCTCGACAGCCTCATCCTGACCGATGATGCGCGTCTTGAGCACGCTTTCGGCTTGCAGCAGGCGACGGCTCTCGCTCTCGGTAAGCGAGGACACCGGCACGCCCGAAGTCACGGACACGATGTCGGCGATCTGAGAGACATCGATGGTGAGCGGGCTGGCGTCGAGCTCGGCGGTCCAGGCGGCCTTGGCCTCGGCGAGTTCAATCTCGGCGGCCTTCTGCTGCTCGGTGATCTCGGCGGCCTTGTTCATGTCGTCGCTCTCGGTGGCCTCCTGCGCGGCGGCCTTGAGCTCCTCTATGCGATGCTCGGCCTCGCGCACCGGCTCGGGCGCGCGATTCGCGGCGATGCGAGCGCGTGCGCCGGCCTCGTCAATGAGGTCGATGGCCTTATCGGGCAGGAAGCGATCCTGGATGTAGCGGTTGGAAAGGTTCGCGGCGGCCTCGATAGCACCCTGCGTATAGCGCACATGGTGGTGCTCCTCGTAGCGCGGCTTGAGCGCGGTCAGGATCTTGACCGTGTCCTCGACGCTCGGCTCCTCGACATCGATGGTCTGGAAGCGACGCTCGAAGGCCGGATCCTTGGTGAGGTACTTGCGGAATTCCTCGGCCGTGGTGGCGCCGATAATCTGGAAGGCGCCGCGCGCGAGCACGGGCTTGAGCATGGAGCTCGCGTCGATGGAGCCCTCGGCAGAACCGGCACCGATGATGGTGTGCATCTCATCGATAAACAGGATGACGTCGTCGGCCTCGGTGGCCTCCTGGATCACGTTCTTGAGGCGCTCCTCAAACTCGCCACGATACTTGGCGCCCGCCACGAGGCCCGGCAGGTCGAGCGTCCAGATATTCTGGTTCATGAGGTTCTCGGGCACGTTGCCGGCTGCAATCTGCTGAGCCAGGCCCTCGACGATGGCCGTCTTGCCCACGCCGGGGTCGCCCAGAATGAGCGGGTTGTTCTTGGTGCGGCGCGAAAGAATTTCCATCATACGCTGGACTTCCTTTTCGCGACCGATCACGGGGTCGAGCTCGCCATCGCGCGCCTTCTGCGTGAGGTTGGTCGCGAACTGCTTAAGCGTATCGGTGCCACTCCCCTTTTGCTGAGAGGCATCCGAGCCGCTAAAGAACGGCAGGCCCGCACCGGGACGACCAGCACCGGCGCCGGCGAGCGGACGCTTCTTGTCCTGGTCCTTGGCAGTGAGTTTCTCGATAGCCTTTTTGATGGAGGCGGACGACACACCCAGGCGCATGAGGATGTCCATGGCCATGCCGTTGCCCTCTTCGACGATTCCGATCAGCAAGTGCTCGGTCGACACGTAGGTCTGGTTGTTCTCACGCGCCACGCGGAATGAACGCTCCATCACACTAATGACGAGCGGCGTAAAGGCGAGCTTGGCCGCCTCGGTCTCCTCACTGGGCTCGGGAACCGTGGTCTGGACCTCCTTGAGGGTGTCCATGATGTCGTCGTAGGAGATATCAAGCGAGCGCAGCGCCTCGGCAGCGATGCCCTCGTCCTCCTTGGCGAGTGCGAGCAGCAGGTGCTCGGTGCCCACCTTATTTGAGTGCAGATCGAGCGCCTCCTGTTTGGCCATCGACATGACCTTGCGCGCTCGATCGGTAAATCTATCTAACATGCTCGTTTCCTTACATGAGTTCATCGAAATCAAAACGCCCGCCCGTCGGCGGCGCTTTTGTCTCTTTACCCACAGGTTGTCTATGTTAACAGCTGGAGGAATATCTATAAACCCGGCTCACATGAATGCAGGTTATGACCGCATCGCGGGACTCACCGCGCGATGCGCGACAGGCGCCCCGCAAGAGAAACCCTAGGCGTCTTTCACCACGTCGGGACTCGTCGCACGCGATGCGCGATAGGCATCGGCCTCCTCGGAGACGCGTTCGAACAGCTCGGATGTATCGACGCCCTCGACTTGCGCGACCGTTTCCACCGTCTGCATGGCGACCGCCCTCAGGTACGCGCACGCGCTGTCCCCCGGCTGCTCGAGGTCTATCTCCTCGCCGCCCTCCCGGGCAAAGCCGACCGCCATCACAAAGCCCATGATGCCCGAGACCAGAAAGCCCACCGCAAAGCTCGAATCTGCCTTGAGCTCTTCTCCGTCGGGGTGGACGATCTCTCTCACGCGGTCGATGATGATCGTATGGATGCCCTGCACGACCTGCTCGGCGGCACCCGCCCTCATGGTGATGACGATGCGCCGCAGCAGGCAGCGGACGTCGCGCCGGTCGAACGCCGAAAGGTCGCCCTCGCTCGAAAAATGCCAGAGGGCATCGGTGATGAGCTCGTTATCCTGCAGCAGCTGGGCTATGGCGATGGCGACGAGTTCATCGAAATCGTGAAAATAGTAGTAAAACGTTCCGCGATTGCACTGGGCGGCGCGGGTCACCTCGCCAACCGACAGCTCGAAGATGCTGTTGTTCTCGATGAGCTCCCAAAACGCCTCGATGATACGGGTGCGTGCATCGGGCGCATCGGCGTCCTTACGCGGTCTCGCCATGCGCCTCACCGCACCCCTGCGCCTTGGCGTTCATGATGAGCATCTGAAGACGGTTCTCCACGTTGGCGAAGCTCACGTCGGGATCGTAGTCGAGCGGCAGGAACTGCGCCGTGGGATACTGCTCCTTGAGCGCATGGATGAGCCCGCGCCCCACGACATGGTTGGGCAGACACCCGAACGGCTGCAGGATCACGAAGTTGCGGCAGCCGCGCTTGGCGTGCTCGAGGATCTCCGCCGGAATCAGCACGCCCTCGCCCGCATCGAACGTATGGTGCAGGATCTTATCGCTCGCGCGCACGAGCTCGGGCATGCGCGTCGGCGGCTCGTAGAGCGGGCTCGCCGCGCCCAGGCGGTCGCAACGGTCGTGCGCGAGCTCGAACAGGTTGTCCGCCGTGGCGTACCAGGCCTTTTCGGGCAGCGACAGGTCGACGTGGAACTCGCGCGACTGCGCATGCTTGTAGAAATAGGTCTTGCGGATCACGTCGGTCATGCGCGCCTCGATGACCTCGAGCCCGTTGTCCTCGAGGTAGCGCTCAATCTCGTGGTTGGCGCCGAGATGGAAATTGAGCAGGTACTCGCCCACGATGAGAACGGTCGGATGCGGGTTCGAGCGGTCGTACGGAACGGCGTCCATGATCGCAAGCGCGCGTTTGAAGCCCGTCGCCTGGCCTCTCAGCCCGGAGCGCTCCATGCCCTCGATAACCTCATCGAGCGCGCGGTCGAACGCAGCGTCCGCCGCGCCCTTCTCGAGCTCGTAGGGACGGATGCGCCTAAGCATGGCCTCGAGGGCATCGATCATGGGAAGACCGTAGGCGATCTGGATGCTCGGGCCAAGGCCGAGCTTGAAGCCCGGATGCGCATTGTGGGCATCGACGTCGTCGTTGGTGAGCACCGGGACATAGTCGTATCCCGCGTCGTCGAGCGCGCGGCGCAGCAGGGGCATGTAGTGCGTCAGGCGGCAGTCGCCGATATACTTGCCAGTCACCACGGCGACGTCGTGCGGGTCGTACTTACCGCTCTCGAGTGCCGCGAGCGCCTCGCCGATCACGATTTGCGCGGGGAAGCAGATGTCGTTGTGCACATAGCGTTTGCCCAGGCGGATGGCATCCTCGCGCCCGATATCAAGGGCCTCGGCGCGCACGCCCTGATTGCGCATCGCCGCGGTCATGAGCCTGCAGAACGCATGGGAGGTGTTGGGGACCAGCGCGATCTTGTCGTGCCGGTCGCGCTTGGTGTACTTGACCTTATACGGGTCGTCGAGCGGATGGACCGCGTGCACCCGGGCGCCCTCGGCACGCTCCTCCGCGCGACGACGGTTGACCGACTCGATAAACGAACGCACACGAATGCCCATGGGACCGGCGACGTCGCTCTCATCGAGCTTGATCATCATCGGAACCTTGGAGCCCATCTCGCCCATCATGCGCGCGATCTCGTCGGTGAGATACGCATCGTGGCCGCAGCCGAAGCTGCCCATCTGCACGAGCTCGAGCTCGGGCGTCGATGCGACGATGACCGCGCACGACAGCATGCGCGCATGGTAGTTGTTCACGATGTCGATGCGGCTGTTGGAAAGATCGACGTTGCAGACCCCCGGCACCGCATCGGGCGTCAGCACGGGGATGCCGCGCTCAGAGAAGAGCTTGGGCAGCCCGTGGTTGACCAGCGGGTCGTTGTGGTACGGGCGCGAAGCGATCACCACCGCGTAGCCGCCGTCCTCGCGCACGTTCTCGAGCACCTGCCTGCCGCGCAGCTGCAGCTGGTTCTCAAACGTCTCCTGCGCGCGGTCCGCCTGCTCGGTCGCCTTGGCAACCAGGTCGGCATCGATATCGAAGGTCTCCTTGCACCACGCCTTGAGCTGGCGGTTTCGGTCGCCCTCGTCGTACCAGTGGAACAGCGGCGTATCGAACGGAACGCCGAAACGCTCCTCCGGGTTATCGGAATTGCGCATCACGTAGGGGTATCCCTTTACGACGGCGCACATCCACTCGCTGGTAGAGGCGGCGTTTTCGGTGGGCACCGTCGTGATGATGGGCATGAAGATGCGGTCGACGCCGGCGTCGACGAGATTGCGGATGTGCCCGTGGACGAGCTTGGCCGGGAAGCACACGGTGTCGGATGTGACGTGCGCCAGACCGCGCTCGTACATCGCCTTGGTGCTGCGTCCCGAGACGCGCACCTTAAAGCCGAGCGTGCTGAAGAACGTCGACCAGAACGGCATGGTGTCCCAGAACTCGAGCACACGGGGAATGCCGATCGTGACATCGCGCCCCCCGCTGACGGGAACCGTGGGGTACGACTCGAACAGCAGCTTCTCGCGGTCGACAAAGAGATTGGGGGCAGCCGCGGTCCGGTCGCGCCCCGTGCCGGGTGCCTGTGCCTCGCAAGCACCCTGCGGACGCAGCTCCTCCGCCGCGGGAACCTCGCGCACGAGCTCATCCCATGAGATGGCGCCGCCGCGCGGGCAGCGATTGCCCGTGACGTAAAGCGAGCCGTCGCCAAATGCCACGACCGCGCGCTGGCAGCGGTTGTTGCACCGACGGCAGGTAACGCCGCCGAACTCGCGATGCTCGAAGCGCTCCACGGCATCGAGCCCGATAAACGACGTGCCGGCGTCGCCCTTGCGGCATTCCTCGCGCGCGAGCAGGGCGATACCGATAGCGCCCATCAGCCCCGGGTGGGGCGCACGCGTGACGGGTTTGCCCAGATACTGCTCGAATGCGCGCAGCACCGCGTCGTTTCGGAACGTGCCGCCCTGGACGACGACTTTGTCGCCCAGACGGTTGAGATTTGAAACGCGAATGACCTTGGTGAACACGTTCTCGATAATCGAACGGCAGAGACCGGCCATGATGTCGCCCGGACCCTTACCGCGCCGCTGCTCGGAAACGACGCTGCTGTTCATGAACACCGTGCAGCGGCTGCCGAGAACGGCGGGGGCTTTGGACGAAAATGCCTCGGTCGCGATATCCTCAACGGCTATTCCGAGGTTTTTGGCAAAACCCTCGAGGAACGAGCCGCAGCCCGCAGAGCACGCCTCGTTGACGACGATATCGGTCAGCACGCCGTGGTTGAGCCAGATGGCCTTCATATCCTGTCCGCCGATGTCGAGCACGAAGGTCGCATCGGGAACGCATGCGCACGCGGCGCGGGCGTGCGCGACCGTCTCGACCGTATGGTAGTCGGCGTGGAACGCGCGCGCGAAAAGCTCCTCGCCGTATCCCGTGGTGCCCACGGCATCGATCGCAAGCGTGACTCCCGCTGTCTCCCAGCGGTTCTTCAAGCTGACAAGACCCTGTTGGGCGACGTCGAGCGGTCTGCCGTTATTAGACGCGTAGAACGAATCGACAAGCTCACCCGCCTCATCGACCAGGGCGAACTTGGTCGTCGTGCTCCCCGAATCGATACCGAGCGCCACACGCACCGTCTCTCCGAGCGCATACGCATCCGGACCCTTTGCCGGCGTCTCTTTGCCATGGCGTGCCGTAAAATCCGCCTGCTCGGCAGGTGTGGCAAAAAAGGGCTGGGCAAGACGTCCCTCCCCGCTTGCGGGCGCGACCGTCTCGAGCTTATCCAGCCGGACAAAAGCGTCGGGAAGGTCGATCGGTTGGGACGATGCGAACATGTCGGTCAGCGACAGGGCGGCACCGCGCGCGACCATGATCTGCGGATCGCGCGGGACGATAACCTGATCGTCCGATAGATTCAGTTGCTCCCGGAACACGCGGACCAGTGTGGGGTTGTAGGCGAGCGTACCGCCCTCGAAGATTACCGGCGGCTCGATGTCGATACCCTGGGCCAGACCGCCGATCGTTTGGCGGGCGACCGCGTGAAGCGCCGAAAGCGCCAGGTCGGTGGTAGGAATGCCCTCGTTGAGCAGCGGCTGGATATCGGTCTTTGCGTACACGCCGCAGCGGCCCGAGACCTCGTGGACGGTCGTTCCCCGGCTTGCGAGCTGCTCGAACTCGCCCGATTCGGTGCCGACCCCCATGAGCTTTGCCATCTCGTCGATAAATGCACCGGTACCGCCTGCGCACGAGCCGTTCATGCGCATGTCGGCAACCTCGATGTCTCCCTTATCGTTGGTGCGGAAGAAGATCATCTTGGCGTCTTGGCCGCCCAGCTCGATGGCGCAGCGCGTCTGCGGATAGAACCTGCTGATCGCGAGCGCGTTGGCGACCACCTCCTGAACGTATGAGGCGCCCAGCGCGGTCGCGATATCGCGCGCACCCGAGCCGGTCACCGCAACGCGCAGTGACTCATGGGGAAAGCGCTCGGCGAGCTCGCCGAGCATGGCGCGCACGCTCGCTGTCTGACACGCCCCGTGGCGGCGATATCCCCACCACGCCTCGGTCATATCCTCGTGCATCGCGTAAACTTTGGTCGTCGTCGACCCTACGTCCAATCCTACTAGCAACGCCATAATGCTCCGTCTCTCGCATTTTTCCCGCTAGAGATATACCACTCTACGTAATACAACAGACTGTTGTATTTAAACTCCGTATAAAAAGCGGCTGCCGAAACGCTTCAGCAGCCGCCGAATGCACCAACAGATTGTTCTGCGCGCTAGCACGTCGGGCAACGGAGCAGCACGGGCCCTCCGGTCATGCGCACCGCTCACGCCCGCGATGTCGCCGAGAGAGCTATCCACGCTTAGGGCTCCAACCAAGCAAGTCGCCCGCGCTCAGCAGATCCCTAAGCGAGCTACTCGCACTCAGGAGCCATAGCCTGCTCCAAGAGCTCGGCATGCTCCTCCTCGAAAACCGTCCCCACAGGGAAGGCGCGACGGAAGACGAAGTGGGAAATCGGACCGGCTACCAAAAGGTTCCACGGCAGCGCCATCACAAAATTATGCGGGATGTTGATCATCCAGATCGCGGGCACGGAATACAGGTTCGCAAGGATGCCGCCGGGCATGTGCGTCAGACCCTCGCAGGCACCGTACAGCGACATGATGATAACCATGGGAACGACCATGCAGGAGCTGACGGCGAGCGTCATGGCAAGCGGCGAGCTCTTGCCCGGCGTGACCAAGTACTTAAAGGCGAAACCCTTGGCGAGCGGGCTGGCGACGAACCAGTCGCAGCACATGGCAAAAATGTAGGCAACGGGGAAGCCGAGCCACGCAGCGGCAACGACCTCGCCGTTGATGGCCCCGTGCTGCAGGGCAACGTTGTAGATGCTCATCCAGAGCACCATGCAAAAGCACATGATAAAGGTGAACAGCAGGCTCTCTCGTTTGTTGATAGGCATGAAGGGCAGATTCCTTTCTGTGTTACGCCGCGGCACCACGCAACAAAAACGGGCGGGCAAGATGGAGCTGTTGGGACTTCATCTCGCCCGCCCGTGTTACGCGCGTCTGCGACTACTTATGTGGTGGAACTACCCTAACACGAACGGCGCGCGCTTCGTAAGCGTTGAGTTTGTGGAGATGCAGGGCACCAAAACCCCCGACCCCATAAGTTGCGGTGGAATACGGACTGTTTTGACCCTTTAAGCAACAATTCAGTCCCTATTTCACCGCAACTCATTTGGTGCAAAGTAACCTGTCCCCCTTGCACCAATTAGCTGGTATGGCGCCAGCGAGGGTCGGTGAGGGTTCTCGCCACGCCCAAGCCAACGGGCAGAAACGCCACGATGAGCACTGCGCGCACAAACCAGCCGAGCATGTTGACCGTGTCGAAGGTGCACATGTAATACATAGAGCGATAGAGATACAGACCGGGCACCATAATGACAATCGAAGGCACCGTGAGGGCGATGCGCGGGTAGGTGAGCTTGACTTCGGCCAAGCTTGCCAGCAGACCCGATACCAGCGCGCCGATAAACGCTGCTGCCTCGGGAGGCATTCCCGTGCTGAGGCCCAGGAAGGGAATCATCGTCGGCGCATCGACAAGGGTCAGACGCAGGGTATTGGACACGGCGCCGATCAACCCAGCTGCCGCGGCCATCTTTACCGGGCTGTTGAACATCACCGAGAAGCCGAATACGCCAACGAAGCTCATCACCACGCGCAGGAGCGTAAGGGCAAGCGGCGAAAGGCCCAGTGGGACAAAGTCGTCCGGCGCCAGGCCAACACACTCGGCAACCATCCAACCTACGAGCGTCGCCATCACAATAATCGATACGGCATATGAAAGGCGCTCGATACCGCTTCGCATGTCGAGCTTGGCGATGTCGAGGCCCGCCGTAATGAGCGGAAAGCCGGGAATCACAAAGAGCATGGCGCCGATATAGCCTTCTTGGTGCGACATTGCCCCCGGTATGACCTGGCCAAGGCCGAGCAATGCCAGCAGATACGAAACGCAAGCGAGCGCAACGCCGGTCGTCAGCGCGCTGAACTGACCAAGGCCTTGC